>NZ_JBSFNM010000022.1:0-141699 GCF_053587085.1 Kitasatospora sp. NPDC003701 | reverse complement strand
GATTCGATCTTTGGTGAAGGGAGTTCAGCGGTGTGCTCTTCCGATCGGCCCGGTGGGCCGGCGGCCGCCGGCCGACCCGGAGCGCCTGCTCCGGGTCGGTCGGCATGCGCCGGGCCGCGCTCGGCGCGGGCGGCGTGCTCCTCCTCGTCCTCGGCGCCTCGGTGGCGCTGTCGGGCGGGCAGACACCGGTGGTGCGCATCCAGCCCTCCGTGAACCAGGCCGACCCGGCCGGACCGGCCGCCGCCCCCGCGGCCGACCGGACCGGCGGGGCGGCTGCGGCGGGCGGGGCGGCCACCCCGACGCCGAAGCCCTTCGCCGCGTCCGCGCCGACCAGACTGCTCGTCCCTTCGGCCGGGGTGGACGCGCCGGTCATCGGGCTGGGCCTGAACCCGGACGGCACGGTCGAGGTGCCCTCCGCCGACCGGGCCGGTGAGGTCGGCTGGTACCGCAACGGACCGACGCCCGGGGAGACCGGGCCCGCCGTCCTGATCGGGCACTACGACACCGCACACGGCCCGGCGGTCTTCGAAGGACTGCCGAAGCTCCGCCCGGGCGATCTCGTCCGGGTGCAGCGGGCCGACGGCAGCACGGTGGACTTCAGGGTCCGCTCCCTGCTCCAGGCCGGCAAGGACCGGTTCCCGACCGAGGCGGTGTACGGCAACACCGCCGCCCCGGAGCTCCGGCTGATCACCTGCGGGGGCCGGATCGGCGCCGACGGCCACTGGACGGACAACATCATCGTGCTGGCCGATCTGGTCACCCCGGGCGGCCCGACGGGCTGACCGGACCGGCCGGGTGGGCCGGCCGTCGCGCACCCGCGTGACGGCCGGCCCACCCGGCCGGGGCGCGTTCCGCGCAGGTGGGCGACCGTGTCGAGGAACCACCCGGTACCGTTCGAGCGACCTATCACCCGTGGCCGGACCGGCGCGTCACCGCAGACCAGGAGGAGGACGAGCACCGTGGCAGCAGCACTCCCACCCCGCCGGGGGCCGAGGGCGGCGGCGGGCGGGTTCGCCGTCGCCACCCTCGGCCTGCTCGTGGCGCTGGCCGGGTGCGCGGCCCCCGGGGAGCTGCGGGACGCCGGGGCGGCCCGGCCGGTGACGGCCCCGCCCGTGCGACAGCCGCTCTGGCCGAGCGCGGCCGCCGCCCCGTCACCGACCTCACCGGCCACCGCCTCGTCGGGCCCCGCCGAGCCGCCACCGACACCGGTGCCGGACGTCGCCGTCCCCGGGCCCGACCTCACCTCGGTGGACGTGCGCGCCCTGCTGGCCAAGGATCCGGCCGTGAGCGCGGACGAGCGCCGCGCGCTGTCCGGCTGCGCGGACTGCGAGGTCCGCGCAGCCGAGTTCCGCGACCTCACCGGTGACGGCCACGCCGAGCTGATCACCGCGATCGCCACGGGCGGCCCGGTGGTCCTGCACGTCTACACCCAGAGCGGCGGCGGGGTCGTGCCCGTCCTGCGGGTGGAGGTGCTGAAGGGCTTCAGCGCCGAGACCGTCGCCACCGATCTCTGGCTGCACGAGCCGAGCACCGCCCTGTCCCTCCGCAGCAGCCACTACCGCTGGGACGGCACCCGGCTCTCCCTGCTGGAACAGCGACTCGAGGCCATCGGACCGATCGGGGGGCCCACGCAGGGCACCAGCGCGAGCCCCGAACCGACCGCCACCGCCAAGCCGACCGCCGGGCCGCTCCCGGTGAAACCCGCCGTCTCGCCGTCGGCCGGGGCCGGTGCGGTCCCCCGCACCGGCCAGCCGGTCCCCGCTCCCCGCCCGCCCGAGGCGACCCCGACCGCAGTGACCCCGACCGCCCTGCCCACGACCCCAGCGATCCCGGAACCGAGGCCATGACCGCCCCCGTCCACCCCCACATCCTGATCGTCGAGGACGACGAGGTGATCCGCGAGGCCACCCGGATGGCCCTGGAACGCTACGGATTCCCCGTCAGCACGGCCGCCGACGGGCTGGAGGGACTGGAGGCGTTCCACACCGCGCGCCCGGACCTGATCCTGCTCGACGTGATGCTGCCGCTCCTCGACGGTGTCGGCCTCTGCCGGCGCATCCGCGAGGAGAGCCAGCTGCCGATCCTGATGATGTCGGCGCGCACCGACCCCGTCGACGTGGTCTCGGGGCTGGAGGCCGGTGCGGATGACTACGTCGTCAAACCGTTCGAGAGCGCGGTGCTGGTGGCCCGGATCCGCACGGTGCTGCGGCGGGTCCGGCTGGTGCCGACCGCCGCGACGACGACGCCGGGCGCTCCGGCCGCGGCTCCGGCAGCACCGACCCTCCCGGGCACGCCGGCCGCCCTGCCCGACGCCCCGGAGCCGGTCGCCCCGGCGGAGTCCGGTCCGACGCCCGCCGCCCGCGCGGTCCGCGCCATCGACGGGCTGGAGGTGGACACCGACAGCATGGAGGTCCGGGTGGACGGCCGGCTCGTCCCGCTCACCCCCACCGAACTGCGCCTGCTGCTGGAGTTCACCGCCGCGCCGGGCATCGTGCTCGAACGCTCCGCCCTCCTCGAACGGGTCTGGGACTACGACTGGGGCGCCGACACCCGGGTGGTCGACGTCCACGTCCAGCGGCTGCGCGCCAAGATCGGCTCCGGCCGGATCGAGACCGTCCGCGGCTTCGGCTACAAGCTGCGGCGCCCGGCATGACCCTGCGCCGCCAGATCGCCACCGCCGTCGCCGCCATCTCGGTGCTGGTCGCGCTGAGCGTCGGCCTGCTGGTCCACCAGGCGATGGTGCGCCAGCACGTCGACCAGGCCCGCCGGTCCGCGCTCAGCGCGCTCGACTCCTCCCTCGCCGCCTACGGCCGCAGTCGCGAGGAGGCCCGCCAGAGCTCCGCACTGGACGACCCGGCGCTGCCGCCCCGGCTGCGCGAACTCGTGGCGCAGGGGCGCCGGGGTTCGCTCCTCGCCACCGGCGCGCAGGGCGGCGAGGCGATGTGGGCCGCCGCGCCGGTCGACGGCGCGGTGCTGTCCGTCCGGGTGGACTTCACCGCGGACCGGCGCTCCATCGGCGACCTCGACCGGATCATCCTGATCACCGTCACGGCCTCGGTCTTCACCACCGTGCTGGCCGGCGTGCTGGTCGCCGACCGGATCAGTCGCCGGCTGCGGACGGCCGCGACGGCCGCCCGCGAGATCGCCGCCGGGCGGACGGACACCCGGATCGGCGAGCTGGGCGACGGCCGGGACGAGGTCGCCGACCTCGCCGCCGCCGTCGACTCGATGTCCCAGGCGCTGCACCGCCGGCTGGAGAACGAGCAGCGGTTCACCGCGGACGTCGCCCACGAGTTGCGCACCCCGCTCACCGGGCTGGTCACGGCCGCCGAACTGCTCCCGCCCGGGCGGCCCACCCAGCTCGTCCGCAACCGCGTCCAGGCGCTGCGCTCCCTGGTGGAGGACCTGCTGGAGGTCTCCCGGCTGGACGCGGACGCGGAGACGCCGTACCTGTCGGCCGTGCCGCTCGACCGGGCCGTCCGGCGCACGGTCGGGATCACCGGCCTGACCGTCACCCTGTCCGTGCGGGCCGGGGACGACGCCGCGACCGGCCGGCCGGCCGGGCCGGGCGACGGTGCCGAGGCCGGGCCCGACGGACCGGTGGTGCGCACCGACCTGCGCCGGCTGGACCGCATCCTGGCCAACCTGCTGGTCAACGCCGACCGCCACGGCCGGGGCCCGGTCCTGCTGAGCGTGGACGGGCTGCGGATCACCGTCCGCGACCACGGCCCCGGCTACCCCGACGACCTGCTGCAGGACGGCCCGCAGCGTTTCCGCACCAGCGTCCGCGAGCGCGGGCGCGGCCACGGTCTCGGCCTGACCATCGCCGAGGGCCACGCCCGGGTGATCGGCGCGGAACTGACCTTCGCCAACCACCCGGACGGCGGCGCGGTGGCGACCCTCGTCCTCCCGCCCGGCACCGCCGGCGAGCACGGCGTCGACGAGGGCGCCGCCGACGCGTTCGAAGGTGCCGGCGCGGTGGACGGCGCGCACCCGTAGGCGTCGACCGCTCCCGTCGCACGGCACCCGGGGCCACCGCCAGCGGCGAGCCGCCGGGGAGCCGCCGGGGAGCCGTCCGGGCGGGCAAAACCGCTGGCCCGGGCGGGCCCGGAGGCCGGAGGATGGAGTGATGCTGGACCACACCCCGGAACTGTCCGGCCTCGCGGAGAACCCGGGGCTGCCGCAGCACCTGCTGGACGGCTTCACCGCCCTCGCGGACGAGGACCTCTGCCAGGAGCTCGCCCGGCGGCCCGACCTGACTGTCCGCCAGGCCCGCAACCTGGCAGCACGGTGCGACCCGTGGACCTTGCGCGAACTGATCGCCGGTGGGGCGCTCGCGATCGGGGACGTTCCGCGGGACGATCCGTGGCTGGCCGTCGCGGCGGCCGGGCGGGCGGACGTTCCCGCCGCGTGGCTCCAGGACCTGGCACGCGATCCCGAGGTGTCGATCCGGATCGAACTCGTCGAATTCGGCGGGCACTCCGAGGATCTGCTCCATCGGCTCGGCGCCGACCCGCACATCGGCGTGGTGTGCGCGGTGGCCGAGCACACCGCGCTCCCGGCCGCCCTGGCCCGGCAGCTGGCCACCCGGCCGGACGTTCGGATCCGGGACGCGCTCGCCCGCAACACCGCGACCCCGCCCGACGTCCTGACCGCGCTGCTGGCCGGCGGCGGACACCCACCCGTCGACCGGTGCAGCCGGTGCGAGGAGTTCCCGCAACGCTGCGGGGACCACGAGACCGCCGCCCGGGACGTCCGGGCCGCCGCGCTGCAGAACCCGTCCACCCCGGCCACCGGCCTGGAGCGGTTCCTGGACTCCCCGGACGTCCGGGTACGGGCCGCCCTGGCCGGGCGCCCGGACCTGCCGGACGACGCCCACCGCCGGCTCGCCGCCGACCCCGACAGCCGGGTCCGCCGGAGGGCGGCGGCCAACCCCGCCGTCGGCGAGACCCTGATCCGCGTCCTCGCGACCGACCCGGACCGCTCCGTCCGCACGGCCCTGACGGCCAACCCGGCGCTCCCGATGCCGCTGCTGCGGCAGCTGGCACCCGCCGTACGACTGGGCGCCGAACCGTGGCCGCGCATCACCGCCGCATCCCCCGGGGAGCTCCGTGACCTCGCCCGTTCCACCACGGCCCAGCTCCGCGCCCTGGTCGCGGCCCACCCCGCCCTGCCGGCCGACCTCGTCGCGGCCCTCGCCGACGATGCCGACCCGGCCGTGGTGAAGCGGCTCGCGGCCCACCCCGCCCTGACACCGGACCGGCTCCGCGCGCTGGCCGAGCGCCACGGGCCGGCCCTGCACCCCTCGGTCGCCGGCCATCCGAACTGCCCGCCCGACCTCCTGCACGCCATGGCCGGTACCGCCGCGCCCGGTCACGAGACGCTGCTCGCCGTCGCCCGGCACCCGGCGGCGGCCCCGGAGACCCTCCGGCGCTGCCTCGACGCCCCGGACGAGCGGGTCCGGTCCGCGGCGGCCGCCAATCCCGCGCTGCCGGTGGCGGTGATGGCCCGGTTGCTGGGCGCGGCCGCGAGCCGGGCGGACGGCCCGGGCCGGGCGGCTGAGCGGCTGAACGGGCGATCCGCGTCCCCATGAGGTCCGGGCCCGCCGGAGAGCGCGGGGCGCGTGCGTTCCGGCGGGCGGCCGCCGGCGACGGCGATGTGGTGCGGCGGCGCGGTGGCGCGCTTGGAGGTCCTACGGTTCCTCGTGGTCGTCCCGCCCCGGGGGCTTGTCCCCGGGGCAGGCGGGACGGGACAACAGGCGGGGCGGGCGCGGTGGTTCACCCTCGGGCGCGGGGCCGGCCGGCCGGCGACACGACACCGGGCACCCCGACCGCGAGGTGCGGCCGGGGTGCCCGGTGTCGGGAAACGGCGGATCAGCCGTTGCTCTTGCTGAACGCCTCCAGCCAGGCGAGCTTCGGGCCGAAGAGGCCGACCGAGGCCTGGCCCGCCGAAAGACCGGACTGCGACGAAGGCTGCGGGCTCTCGCCGTGCGCCAGCGCCACGGTCGGCACGGCCACTACGGCCGCAGCCGCCAGAACCGCGGTGACGGCGAACTTGCCAAGGTTTCCACGAACGGACATCTCACGCCTTCCAGGTCATCTTTGCTCTCAACCCGCCCTCGCGGACGGGCCAGGCCCGGAACGGGCCCCGGAGACGCCCGCTGAGGGGCGCCCGGGAAACGTTGGCACACGAACGCGGGCCGCCCGCCCGTTTCGCCACCCGAGCGGTACGAACGGGTGACAGAGACACCCCGGTCGAGTGAGGCGGAGGGGCGAACGGCCGAACGGCGCGGCCACCCGGGGCCGGCAGCCGAGTCGGCGTCAGCAGGCCCGACGGCCGCACGATTCCGCCCCCCGAGACACCTCGAACCCGCGTTGTGATCGCGACTGACATCCTGACACCATCGCACCAACCGAAAACGGTCCACTTCAGGGGGATTTCCGTCATGTCAGCACCATCCGCAACCGAACTCCCCTCCTCCGGGCACGGCCCGGCCGGCGGGCCGGAGCTCCCGCAGATCAGGCACCGCTTCGCCGACGTCGACGGCCTGCGGGTCTTCTACCGGGAGACCGGTCCGGCGGACGCGCCCGTTCTCCTGCTGCTGCACGGATTCCCCTCCGCCTCGCACCAGTTCCGCCGCCTGTTCGACGCGCTCGGCTCCCGCTACCGCCTGATCGCCCCGGACTACCCCGGGTTCGGGCACAGCGACAGCCCCGCGCCCGGCGACTTCGAGTACCGCTTCGACACCTTGGCCGATGTGGTCGAGGGCTTCTGCCAGGCACTCGGCCTCGACCGGTTCGCGCTCTACGTCTTCGACTTCGGCGCCCCGGTCGGCCTGCGGCTGGCCACCCGCCACCCCGAGTGGATCACCGGCCTGGTGGTCCAGAACGGCAATGCCTACGAGGACGGACTCTCCGACCTGGCCCGGGAGTTCATCGCCAACCGGCACGGCGTCGAGGGCGCCGCCGAGCGCGCCCGCGCGATCCTCACCCTGGAGATGACCCGCGGTCAGTACGAGGGCGGCACCGGTGACCCGGAGCTCGTCTCCCCGGACGGCTGGACGCTCGACCAGCACTTCCTCGACCTGCCCGGCCGCAAGGACATCCAGGTCGAACTCGCCCTCGACTACCACGCCAACGTCACGCTCTACCCCGTCTGGCAGGAGTGGCTGCGCACCCACCGGCCGCCCACGCTGGTCCTCTGGGGCCGCAACGACGCGTTCTTCACCGAGCCCGGCGCGCGCGCCTACCTGCGCGACGTACCGGACGCCGAGCTGCACGTGCTGGACACCGGGCACTTCGCGCTGGAGGAGTTGCTGCCCACCGTCGCGCCGGTGATCGACGACTTCCTCGCCCGCACCCAGAAGTAGCGCGCCCGGAAGTAGCGCGCCCGGCACGGGAGTCCGGCTCTCGCGCGGGCACCCGGCCGGCCCCGCGCGGCACCGTCGTCACCGGCCCCGGTGAACGCCCGTGCCGCGCGGGGGCGCCGGCCCGTGAGCTCGCGGCCCCATGAGCTCGCGGCCCCGGGAACGCGCCGGCCCGGGAGCGCGCCGGCTCAGGCGACGGCCAGGGCCGGGAGCGGGCGCCAGCCGACGGGGACGTTCCGCATCACCAGGGCGCAGTCCAGGGTGGCGGTGCCCGGCGGGAAGCGGTCCGGGTCGTCGAAGAAGGAGGACGCGGCGGAGCGGACCAGGCCGGCCTCCACCCGCCAGGCGTCGGTGTGCACCTGCATCCCGTCCAGGTGGCGGCCGGCCCCGGTGGCCGAGTAACCCTTGGCCCCGTCCTGGAAGAAGCGGGAGGCCTCGGCGAGGTCGGCGAAGAGGCCGCTGCCGCGCAGTTCGTCGGCCAGATCGACGGTGACGTCGACGCGGGCCTCACCGTCCCGCGTCGCGTAGGCGACCTGAAGGCGGTCGGACGTCTCCCGGACGTCGAAGTCGGCGCGGCCGTGCTCGCCGGGGAAGAGCCGGCCGCCGGCCCAGGCGTTGACCCGCGAACCGGTGTCGCGCCGGGGGATGTAGACGCCGGTCTCGACGCCGTCCGGTCCGTCCCACTCCACCGCGATCCGGTGCGCCGCGTTCTCGCTCCGCAGCCCGAGGGCCCCGGGCAGCCCGCTCGGCCGCACGCTCCCCAGCCGCAGCAGGCAGACGCCGCCGACCGCGTGGCCCCGGACGAGCTGTGGCCGCAGCGGCGAGGGAAGGAGGCGCCGCGCGATGTCCGGGTCGATCCGGTAGTTCACCAGCAGCCGCCGTTCGACGACGCTGGACAGCCGTGGTTGCCTCATGAGTCCTCCTTCTGTGCGGCGGGGCGCCAGGCGGTGTGGCGCAGCACGATCTGCTCGGGGCAGACGGCGCTGAGGAAGCGGCCGACGCCGATCGCCAGTCGCTCCTCTGCCAGCGTGTAGAGAATCCGGTTGCCGTCACGGCGCTCGGTGACCAGCCCGGCGCCCTTGAGCACGCCGAGGTGGCGGGAGATCGAGGGGGCGCTGATCGCGAACCGGCTCGCGATCTCGCCGGCCGCGAGTTCGCCGGCCCGGAGGTCCTCCAGGATCTGGCGTCTGGTCGGGTCGGCGAGCGCACGGAAGAGTCCCGACTCGCCCTGGGTGTCTGTCACACGTCATATTTAGCATCTTGGCTAAATATCTAACAAGTGGATGGCCGGGGATCGGGCCGATCGCGACGACACCGCGGCGACGGCCGGAGGGGCATGCGCGGCGGCCGCCGAGCACGGTGGGGCATGGCGCGAATTCGCCTGCTCATGTCACACCCCGTTGACAGTCATCACACGTCCCCCTCAGGATTCACCCGCCCCACACACACCTGACAGGACCTCACTCCACCTGTCGGACGGGCGAATTCCCCGCACCAACCGCCGTCTTCGGAAGGACTCCCCGTGCGCCGCACCACCGCTCTGCTGATGACCTCGCTGCTCGCCTCCGCCGCCGCACTGGCCGCCCCGACCGCCGCCCAGGCCCGGGGCACGGCCGACACCCCGACCACGGGGTCCTGCGTGGCCTACCTCTCGGGCCCGTTCGGCGTCGGCGTCTGTTCCGGCCTCGAACCCCGCCGAGCCTGGTCCGTCGGCGCCAAGTGCATGTCCGGAATCACCGTCACCAGCGGCCTGCGGCTCGGCGACGGCACCGCCACCGCCAACTGCGGGCCCAGCCGGGCCTACTCCACCTGGTACTCGATCGGCCCGATCCTCCCGTAGGCCCCGGCCCGACCGGAGCGGGCGGCGTCCGCGCGGGATGCCGCCGTCCGGCACCGCCGGGCGCACCCGACCGGGACCGGCGCTCGCCCCCGGGCGGGCACACGGCCCGAAGGGCCGGGCGCACCCGCCGGCGCCGGGTACCGGTGGGTGCGCCCGACCCGGCCGGTAGCGGCGGACGTCCACGCCGCCCACGGACCGGAAGAGCTCGCCGCTCTGGCCGCCGCTGCCGCCGTCCGACGCGTTCGGGCCGCCGTGGCCGCCCCGGAGCCGCACGATCGCGGCTCAACCGTCGCCGCGCGGGAGGGTCGTGGACTCCCCAACGAGCGGAGTACTGCCGGTCGGCGCCCGACGCCTCGACCCGGAAGGGCGTCGGGTCCACATCCTCCCGGGGGCCGCCGGCCGGATCTCGGCCCGACCTGGTGACGGACCACCGGTGCGACCAGGTCTCGCCCGAGCGGTACGCCATCCCGTCGTGGGCGGAGGCGCGCTGGCCGGCGCCCGCCTCCGGCGCCGGCACCGGCCGGTCGCCCCCAAACGCCATCGGACGCCGTCGGGGACCGGAGGCCCTCAGGCGTGCGGCTCGGCCGGCCGGCCCGCCGGGTGCGACGGGCCGAGCGGGGCCAGGACGGTCGCGGCCGCCGTCACCGCCTCGGCGACGATCGCCGCGGTGCGGGCCGCCTCGTAGAGGTGCTCCCGCGCGTCGCGCGCGGCCCGCAGGGCGTCGTGGGCCCGCTGACCGTCGAGCCCCTCGCCCCGGGCCGGGCCGATGCGCCCCGCCGCCTGCTCGCTGCTGAGGAAGGCGGCCAGCTGGTCCAGGAGCTCGGGCAGCCGTGCGGTCACCCCGGCCAGCGCCGCCACGGCCTCGGCCGCGTCCGCGGGGAGCACCAGGCCGGGCGCTCCCCCGGGCGCGCCGCTGCGTACCGCGGCGTTGAGCAACTCGGCGGCTTCCGAGGACAGTTCGGCAAGGGACAGTGAGGGCTGTACGGCATCGCTCACGGCGGCTCCTCCTTCGGGTTCGGTGGTCGGGTTCGGCGGTCGGGCGCGGCGGTCGGGCCCGGTGGGCACCCGGTTCGTCGCCGGGGTTCGTCTGCCCCGCGAACGCGCGGCCAGGCCTGCGCCAGCCGACCGTGGCAGGAACCGGTCACCACCGGACCCGGGGCGGTGGCGCGAGCGCCGGCCACCACGACCGGGCGGACCGGATCGGCGCGGACTGCGAGCGAAGGGGGCCGCACCGTGACCCGGATGCCGGGGCGGTGACACTCACGCCCGCCGCGATCCCCCGGCGAGGCGGCGCCGCGTGCGCCTCCGGTCACGCCGGGCGCCGGCGCGCCCCGGCGGTCCCCGTCGGATCCGGCGCGACCGACCGGCAGTCGATCACCGGGGCATGACTCGGCGCCATTCTTTCCCACCGCCACCGATGTCAATCCGGCCGCGACGGACATTCTTCGGCGACCCGGCACTCGTTCACCATTCACTCACACCATCGCGCTGCAATATCCCCAACAGCCATTGTGGCACCGCATGTTCGAAGGTAGAGTCCCGGTCCGCCGAGCGCGAATGAGCGCTTGCGGCCATTCTTTTGGGGCGAGCATGTCACATGACAACGGCACCACTGGAGTTCCTTCCGACTTACTTGACGCGTTCACGGAAACCGTCCGTCGCTTTCCGGAACGCCCGGCGATTGTCCGGCACGGGCGGACCCTGACCTACGGCCGGCTGCACGCAGCGGCGAACGATCTGGCCGGGCGCCTGGGGACCCGTCCGGGCGTGGTCGCCGTGCAGGCGGGCCACCATCCGGAAACGGTCGTCGGACTGCTCGGCGTCCTCATCGCCGGAGGGGTCTACTGCCCCGCCGATCCGGCATTCCCGGAGCACCGGTTACGGGCGATGCTCTCGGCGGTGGAGTGCCGCACAATGGTCGCGGCCGATCCCGCACCGGCACACCGGCTCGGCCTGGATTGTGTCGCGCCGGCCCCCCTGCCGGAATTCGCGGCAAATCCGGTGACGAGCGCCCGGCCGGGCCCGCCGGAATCACCGGACGCCGTGGCCGACCCCCCGCCGGCCACTTCTCGGCAGCCGGGGCCGCACCCCGAGCGCACCGGGACCGACGCCGACGACCCCGCCTATATTCTCTTCACCTCCGGCTCCACCGGGCAGCCGAAACCCGTGCTCACCCCCCGTCGGGCCCTGACGGCCGTGACGCCCTCGCTGCGCGACCTCTTCGGCCTGACACCCGAGGACCGCGTGCTGCAGTTCGCCTCCCTCAACTGGGACACCTGCTTCGAGGAGATCCTGCCGACGCTCACCGCGGGGGCCGCCCTGGTCTTCGACGACGCGGCGCACAGCGGGTCGTTCCCCCGCTTCCTGCGGACGGTCGAGCGCGAGCGGATCACCGTCCTCGATCTGCCCACCGCCTTCTGGCACGAACTGGTGCTCCACCTCGCCGAGGACCGGGCGCCCCTGCCCGACTGCCTCCGGGTCCTGGTGATCGGCGGCGAGCCGGCGAGCGCGGCCCGGCTGGCCGACTGGGCCGCGCTGGACACCGGGCGGATCCGCCTGGTCAACACCTACGGCTGCACCGAGACCACCCTGATCACCCATGCCGTCGACCTGCACGGCCCGCAGGCCCCGCAGGCCGGCTGGGACTGGCCCGGCGGCGCCCGGGCCCCGATCGGCCTGGCCCTCCCCCATGTCGTCCAGCTCATCAGCGAACAGGGCGAGTTGTTGATCGGCGGGCCATCGGTCGCACTGGGCTACCACGGGCTGCCCGAGGCCACCGGCGCCCGGTTCACCGTCGTCGACGGCGAACGCCGCTTCCGCACCGGCGACCTGGTGAGCAGCGCGCCGGACGGCCTCCTCACCCACCGGGGCCGGCTGGACGGCGAGATCAAGATCCGGGGCATCCGGGTCGACCCGGCCGAGGTCGAGGCACACCTCGCGGGCCACCCCGGGGTGCACGCGGCGGCCGTGACCGCGGTGACGCTCGCCGGCCGGTCCGCCCTGGTCGCCTACGTGGTGGCGCGGGCGGGCACGGCGGCCGGGGCGCTGGACACCGACGTCCTGGCGTACCTGCGCGGGAAGGTCCCCGCACACCTCGTGCCCAGCCGGATCACCGTCGTCCCCGAGCTGGTGCTCACCGCAAGCGGAAAAGTCGACCGGGCCGGCTCGCACCGGCGGCACACGGCCCACGAGCAGGTCAAAGGAGACCTTCAATGAGCGTTGACAGCACCTCCGCCGCCGGTGGCGGCGGGCCCGTGGCGGCCGCTGCCGCCGATCGCTCCGGAGCCGAGGGCGCCGAGATCGACGGCCTGGTGGCGGTCTTCCGCCGGGTGCTGGAGACGCCCGACGTCGCGGCGGACTCCGACTTCTTCCGGCTCGGCGGCGACTCACTGATCGCCACCCGGGTGCTCAGCGCGATCGCCCGCAGCCACGGCGTGGAGCTGTCCTTCGACGACTTCCTGCTCGCGCCGACGCCCCGCGCGCTCGCCGAGAAGATCGCGGCCGGCAGATGACGGGGCCCGACCGCACACCCGCGGCACCCGCTCCCGACGGCCGCGCCGCAGCGCCCGCCACCGGTCGTGTCGGCTCCGCCGTCGTGGTCGGGGCCGGGCTCGCCGGCCTCACCGCCGCCGCCGGCCTGACGGCCCGGGGCATCGACGTCACCGTGCTGGAGGCCCGCGAGCGGGTCGGCGGCCGCACCCACGGCCTGCTGGTCGCGCCCGGCCGCCGGGTCGACGCCGGGGCGGCCTACCTGGGCGATCGGCACACCGAACTCCTGGCCCTGGTCAAGGACTTGGGGCTCGACACCACGCCGACCAGGATGCTCGGCGCCAGCCGGTTCGTACTCGGCCCCGAGGGCACCACCCGGGACGGCCGGTTCCCGCCGCTCAACGCCGTGGCACTCGGCGACCTCTTCGAGCAGCTGGCCGAACTCACCGCCGCCGTCCGGCCCGACGCACCGTGGCTGACCCCGGACGCCGCCCGGCTGGACTCCCTCACCGCGGCCGCCTGGGCCGACCGGCAGCTGACCCACCCGGACGCCCGGCTCTTCTTCCCGCTCTTCCTCGGCGAGATGATGGCCGCCGACCCGGCCGACATCTCCGTCCTGCACATGGCGTTCTACCTCCGCTCCGGCGGCGGTGTCCGCTACCTCAACGCCTTCGAGGGCGGCGCCCAGCAGGACCGGATCGCCGGCGGCGCCCACCAGGTGTGCGAGCGGCTGGCCGGGCGGCTGGGGGCGCGGGTGCGGCTCGGCGAGGCCGTCCGTGCGGTCCACCAGGACGACGACGGGGTCACCGTCCACTCGACGACCGGCGCCCACCGGGCGGACGTCGCGGTGATGGCGCTGCCGCCACTGCTGGCCGACGCCGTCGAGTACCGGCCGTGGCTGCCGGTGCGCCGGGTGGGCGACCGGACCGCCCGGGGCTGCGCCGTCAAGGCGACCCTGGTCTACCCCGAGCCGCTCTGGCGCGCGCACGGGCTCTCCGGCTGGTCCGTCAACGCCGAGGGCCCGCTGCTGTCGACGGTGGACGACTCGCCGGCCGACGGCGGGGTCGGCGTCCTGACCGGCTTCGTCACGGGCGGCGAGGCCCGGCGGTTCGGCGCGCTCGGCACCCGTCAGCAGCACGCGGCCGTGGTCGAGCAGGCCGCGCGGGTGTTCCCGATGCTCCCGCCGCCGACCGCCCTGCACATCACCGACTGGGTCAACGAGCAGTACAGCCAGGGCTGTTACGCCGCGCTCCGGGGGCCCGGCGACTGGCTCCGGCACGGCCCGACGCTGACCGCACCGCACCGGCGGGTGCACTGGGCCGGTACCGAGACGAGCACCGAGTACTTCGGTCTCATGGAGGGCGCCGTCCGCTCCGGCCACCGGGTCGTCGCCGAGATCCTCGCCCGGGGCTGAAGCCGGCACCACCCGCGGACCCGCCCCGCCGGTCCGTCCGTTCCACAGCCGCACCGCCCGCACCGGGGCACCCCCTGCCCGCGACCGGCCCCGGCACCGCGCGGCCGCCGTCCGGCCGCGCCCCGATCCACCCCGCACCACGGACCGATCCCCACCGAAGCCCGGCCCGGTTCCACAAGAACCCCGCCGGGCCACCCCCTCAGGAGACCGCCATGAGCGACCGGAGTCCCATCGCGCCCCTCGCCGCCAGAGAACGGCTGATGACCGAACCCGCCCTCGGCGCGGGCAACTTCCTGGACCACGCCCTCGCGGTCAACCCGAACCGCGCGGTCCCGTTCGCCTACAGCCACCACACCGACCACCGCGGCGCCGTCGTCCTGCGCGGCCACAGCCTGCTCGACCTCGCCGCGCTGCGCGACCGCTACGCCACCTGGTACCGGGCCAACGGCGTGCGCCCCGGCGAGCCGGTCGGCGTCGTCGTCGGCGAGGGCCTGGAGCCGCTGCTGCACTTCCTCGCGCTCACCGCGCTCGGCGCCGTCCCCGCCCTGGTCAACGACGCCATGCGGCACGACGTCATGGTCCGCTACCTCAACCACGTGGGCGTGGTCGGCATCGTCGCGGACGACCCCACCCGGCTCGCCTCAGCCTACCGCGAGGACCCGCAGCGCCGCCCCCGGTTCATCGCCATGGCGGCCGAGATCCAGGCCTTCGACGCCTCGGCGGCGCGACTCCCCGACGCCTACCCGTACCGGCACGCCGACGACGACGTGGTCGCCCTGATCCACTCCTCGGGCACCACCGGGACACCGAAGTCCACCATGCTGGCGCACCGTCAGTTCTGGGACGGCAAGCAGCCGCGGATGGTGCGCTTCCCCGCGGAGCCGTACGACCGGCTGATGTCGATGATGCCGCACACCCACGCGGGCGGTCTGAGCTACTTCCTCACCGCCACCTTGCTCGGCCTGCCGACCGTGGTGATGTCCGACTGGCGGCGCGCCGCCGTGGAGCCGGTGATGGAGGCCTTCAAGCCCACCATGGTCGCCTCCTTCCCGCGCACCTTCGTCGAGCTGGCCACCGGCGAACCGCCGACCCGGGGCGCGGCCGAGGTGCACTCCTGGTTCAACACCGGCGACAGCGCGCACTACGGGCACATCCGGCGGCTGGTGCGGCTCGGCCGGCGGCCGGCCGGGCTGATCAGGCCCTGGCTGCTGCCGCAGCAGCAGGCCGAGCAACCCGACCTGCCCGGTTCGCAGTTCATCGACGGCCTGGGCTCGTCCGAGATGGGCATGGCGCTGTTCGGCCAGGTGACCACACCGGAGAGCGCCCGCGACGACCGCTGCGTCGGCAAGCCGCTGGACGTCGTCCGGCGGGCCGCGGTGCTGACCGAGGACGGCGAGGAACTCCCGGACGGCACCGTCGGGTTGCTCGGCATCGTCAGCCCGTCGCGGACCCCGGGCTACTGGAACGACCCCCGGCTCACCGCCACCTTCGAGCTGGCCGGCTACTGGCTCACCGGTGACGTGGCCCGCCGCGACGCCGAGGGCAACTTCTACCACCTCGACCGGACGGTGGACGTCATCGACACCGTGGACGGGCCGGTCTACAGCCTGCCGGTCGAGGAGGTGCTGCTGGCCGACTGCGGCGACCTCGTCCAGGACTGCTCGGTGGTCGGCGTGCCCGGGGCACCCGGCGAGGGCCAACGGCCGGTCGCCGTCGTCCGGTTGCAGGCCGACGCCGAGGGCAGGACCGCCGAGGAGGTCCAGGAGGCAGCCAACAAGGCGCTCGCCGGCGCCGGGCTGGCCGCGCTCGCCGCGGTGAGCATCGCCCGCACCCCGGAGGACTTCCCGCTCGGGCCGACCGGCAAGGTGCTCAAGCGCGAGCTGCGGACCCGCTTCGCCACCCTCTTCACCGGCCAGTAGCGCACCCGATGGACCCCCATCCGACCCGGCAGCCGTACCAGTACGTCCGGGCTCGGCTCGTCGAGCCCGACTGGCGCCGGCTGCCGGGCTGGCGCCACGTCACCGCCGCCCAGTGGCGGGACGCCCAGTGGCAGCGGGCGCACTGCGTACGCGACGCCCGACAGCTGCGGGCCGTCGCCGGACCACTGCTCACCGACCGGTTCTACGACGAACTCGCCGCCGACCAGGCGCAGTTCGCCACCATGTCGATGCTGCTGCCGCCGCAGATGCTGAACACCATGGCGCCGCACGCACCGACCGGGCCGCAGGCGTTCA
This sequence comes from Kitasatospora sp. NPDC003701, assembly GCF_053587085.1. NCBI lineage: Bacteria > Bacillati > Actinomycetota > Actinomycetes > Kitasatosporales > Streptomycetaceae > Kitasatospora > Kitasatospora sp. NPDC003701. The sequence goes on along the minus strand of NZ_JBSFNM010000022.1, from coordinate 125,356 downwards.
CCGACGCGTTCCTGGCCGATCCGGTCCGCCGCTACATGCTGCCGGTGCGCGCGGACCGCCACCCGCACTGGCCGAGCCACCCCAAGGCCGAGCGCGACTCGCTGCACGAGGCCGAGATGTGGGTGGTGGAGGGCCTCACCCACCGCTACCCCACCAAGGTGCTGGCCGAGTTGACCGCCACCTGCCCGCAGTACTGCGGGCACTGCACCAGGATGGACCTGGTCGGCAACTCCACGCCCCAGGTCACCAAGACCAGGCTGGCGCTGCGACCGGTCGACCGGCAGGAGCAGATCCTCGACCACCTGAAGCGCACCCCGTCGGTGCGCGACGTGGTGGTCTCCGGCGGCGACCTCGCCAACGTGCCCTGGCCGCAGTTGGAGACGTTCCTGCTCCGGCTGCTGGAACTGGAGTCGGTGCGCGACATCCGGCTGGCCAGCAAGGCGGTGGTCGGCCTGCCGCAGCACTGGCTCCAGCCGCGGATCGTCGAGGGGCTGAGCCGGGTGGCCGCCGTCGCGGCCCGCCGGTCGGTCAGCCTCGCCGTGCACACCCACGCCAACCACGTGCAGTCGGTGACGCCCCTGGTCGCCGAGGCCGCGCGGGCGCTGCTGGACGCGGGGATCCGGGACGTCCGCAACCAGGGCGTGCTGATGCGCGGCGTCAACGCCACCCCCGAGGACCTCCTGGACCTCTGCTTCGCCCTCCAGGGCGAGGCGAACATCCTCCCCTACTACTTCTACCTCTGCGACATGATCCCCGGCGCCGAGCACTGGCGCACACCCGTGCACCAGGCGCAGCGGCTCCAGGAGGCGATCATGGGCTACCTGCCCGGCTACGCCACCCCTCGGATCGTCTGCGACGTCCCGCAGGTCGGCAAGCGCTGGGTGCACCAGGCGGTGGCCTACGACCGCGAACGCGGCATCTCGTCCTGGACGAAGGACTACCGCACGGCGCCGGAGGCCCGCGAGGCCGGCGGTGCCGACCTCGACGCCGTGCTCGGCCGGCGCCACCTGTACTACGACCCGGTGGACACCCTCCCGGAGCCCGGCCGCCGCTGGTGGTCCGAGCGGCCCGGCGGACCCTCGGCCCCACCCCCTCGGAAGGAATCGCCGTGACCCCACCCCGCACGACGCCCGGCCCCGCCGGGCCCGCGCCGGCCGGCACCGGACCGCTGCGCCGGATGTGCTGGATCTTCCCCGACCGGGAGTCGACCAGGATGGCGGCGGTCTGGCACCCCTTCTTCTGGGACCTCTACGAGGAGGTCGCCGAGAGCCTGGGGATGAGCTGGACCAGGCACGCCCCCGAAGCGGTCACCGTCGACGGCACCGTCCGGGGGCGGCCGGTGGTCTACGTGGACGACGAACCGGTCTCACCGCAGGACACCCTCTTCGTCACCGCCCTCTACTCGCTGCCGTACCAGTCGATGGACGTCTTCAACCAGTACGCGCTCTACGCGGTGCTTGAACAGGCCGGCTTCTACCTGCCCTTCCCCCCGCAGATGTCGCTCATCGGCAACGACAAGCTGGCCACCCTGCTGCACCTCGCCGGCTCCCCCGTCCCGCCGATCCCGTCGGTCCGGATCGGCACCGGCCGCGACATCGCCAAGCACCAGTACGAGGTGGCGCTGGGCAACATGACCTACCCGGCCATCGTGAAGCCCGCCGGGTGGTGCGGCGGCGGCGGGATCAACCTGGCGCGCAGTGCCGAGGACCTGCGGGGCCTGGCCAGCCTGGCGCAGGGCGGGGACACCACGCTCGTGGTCCAGCCCTACCTCGGCGACGGGACGGTCGACTACCGGGTCTACGTCGTCGACGGCGAACCCTACGCCGTGATGAAGCGGATCCCGGAGCCCGGCTCACCGGTCGCCAACGCCAGCCGGGGCGGCGCCATGGAGTTCCCGCCCGTGCCGGCCGAACTCGCCGCCGCCACCGCCTGGTTCGCCGAGCGACTGCCGATGCCGTTCTTCTGCGTCGACTTCCTCTTCGACGGGGAGCGGTACTGGTTCTCCGAACTCGAACCGGACGGGGTGATCGCCCCGGACCTCGACGACCCGCGGCGCACGCTCCAACGGGACGTCACCCGCGCCCGGTTCACGGCCTACCGGGACGCCCACGCCAAGTGGCTGGCCGACGGCGGCGCACCCACCGCACCCCTCTCGGAAACGGAGCACCGGACACGATGACGGACTTGTTCTCGCTCCCCCCGGCGGCGGCCGGGCCGCAGCTGCACGTCGCCCGGCGCACGCTCGAACGACTGCGGAGCGTACCGGAGTTGGCCCAGCGCTACGCGGACTGCGGCGCGCCCCGCACGCTTGACGACCTGGCCGCGCTGCCGACCCTGGACAAGGACGGCCTGGGCGTCGCCCTGGCGCACCTGGAGCCCCGGGCCGAGCGGGGCGCCGGCGCGACCTGGCTCTTCCAGAGCGGCGGCAGCACCGGAGCGCCCAAGGTCGGCCACGCCCCCACCGGCTTCTACATGTCCGGGGTGCACGCGCAGTGGCAGCCGCTGGACCACGACGACGTCTTCGTCAACGCCTGGGGCGCCGGCCGGATGTGGGGCGCGCACTTCCTCGCCGCCGCGCTGGCCGACCTGTCCGGGTGCCGGATCCTCGCGGTGGGCTCGGTCGCCGCGGACGAGTACGCCGACTGGCTGGCGTTCTTCGCGGCGGCCGGGGTCACCGCGATCGGCGGGACACCGAGCGTGCTCCGGCTCTGGTTCGCCCGCGCGCGGGCCGCCGGGCTGGAGCTGCCGGCCCTGCGCAAGGTGCTCTGGCTCGGCGAGGCGTGGCAGCCGCAGCTGGAGGCCGACCTCGCCGCAGTCGCACCGGGGGCGCGCCGGTGGGGCATGTTCGGCAGCACGGAGACCTGGGTGGTCGGGACGAACACCCCGCACTGCCCGGCCGACACCTTCCACCCCCTGCCCGAGCAGCTGGTGCACGTCGGCGCGGAGGACCTGCTGGACTTCACCACGCTCAACCCGGACATGCTCAACCCGGTCCTGCGCTACCGCACCGGCGACGCCGGGACGCTGCTGGCCTGCCCGTGCGGCCGGCCGGGCCCCGCGATGCGGGTGCTGGGCCGCCGGGACAGCGTGGTGCAGGTGCGCGGGCTCGGGCTGGACGTGGACGGGCTCATCGCGCGGGCGGAACGGGAGCCGGGGGTGTCCCGGGCCCAGGTGCTGATCACCGAACAGCAGGGCCGGGTCGCGACGGTCGACCTGCTGCTGCTCACCGGCCCGGACGGCTCGGCGGACGGTTCGGCGGACGGTTCGGCGGACGGCACTGCCGGCGGCGCTCCGGACGTCGAACGGCTGCGCACGGCCGTGCTGTCCACGACCTTCACGCTCAGCACCGCCTTCCAGCACGACCCGGAGTCCTTCCGGGTGCGCCGGGTCGACGAGCTGATCAGCAACGGCCGGACGGGCAAGACCGCCGGCCTCGTCGTCCGGGAGGCGTCGTGAAGCCGCGCCGACCCGTCTCGCTCGGGCGGGGGTTCAACCTGTTCTGGGCCGGCCAGACGGTCAGCACCGTCGGCGACCGGGTCACCGTGTTCGTCGTCCCGACCCTGATGATCTTCGTGCTGCACGCGAGCGCCCTCCAGGTCGGTGTCGTGGCGATGGCCCAGTACCTGGGCATCCCGCTGCTCGGGCCGGTCGCCGGGGTGCTGGTCGACCGCTGGGACAAGCGCTGGACGATGCTGGTCTGCGACCTCCTCCGGCTGGTGGCCGTGGCCGTCATCCCGCTGGCGTACTGGCAGGACCGGTTGTCCACGCCGCTGCTGGTGGGCTGCGTGGCGGTGATCAGCGGTGCGACGATCTTCTTCAACGTCGGCTACCTCGTCGCCGTCCCCGCCGTCGCACCGAAGGACCAACTCGTCCGCGCCTACTCCCGCCTGGAGGGCAGCGGCTCGGTGTCGGAGGTGGCCGGACCCTCGATCGCGGCCGGCCTCTACAGCGCGCTCGGCGTCGCCGCCCTGCTCGTCGACGCGGCCAGCTACCTGGTCTCAGCCGCCTGCTTCCACCGGATGCGGCCGTGGGGCGAACGGACGGTCGCCACCGGGACCGTCCGGGAGCGGCTGACGGCGGGCTTCCGCCTCAACTGGGCCGATCCGGTGCTGCGTCGGGTGGTGGTGGCCGCGGTGACGCTCAACTGCGGCGGGCCGGTCTTCGTCACCGTCCTGCCCGTACTGGCCTACCGGGGGCTCGACGTCACGGTCGGCGCCTTCGGCGCGGCCATGTCGGTCGCCGCGGTGGGTGCGCTGACCGGTGCGGTGGTCGCCCCCCGGATCAGTGAACGACTGGGCCTGGGGCGGACGTTGGCCTGGTCACTGCTGCTGCACTGCCTGGTCGGGCTCGGCGTGCTGGCCGCACCCGCGCTGCCGGCCGGGCCGGTGATCGCCGTCACGATGGGCTGCTACGGCTTCTTCATGTCGTGCATCAACGTCTGCAGCGCCCCCACCCGGCAGTCCCGGATGTCGGAGCAGCACCAGGGCGTGATGCACGCCGCCTTCCGGACCGTCACCTGGGGGGTGATCCCGCTCGCCGCCCTGGCCGGCGGCCTGGCCGTCTCGCTGCTGACCGGGCCGCTGGGGATCCTGGACGCCGCACGGACGGTGATGGCCGGCGGCACGCTGCTGGCGGCGCTCTCCTTCCTGCCGGCGCTACGGATCCAGCCGCTGCTCGACGCCGCCGAGCGGGAGCGGGAGCAGGAACAGGAGCAGGAGCGGGCGGCGGGTACCGAGCCCGGCACCGACGCCGACACCGAGCCCGGTACCGACGCCGGCACCGGCCCCGCGACCGGCACCCCGCTCGCCCCGGCGGACAGCGCCTCATGACGGCCGACCGGGGTGTCGTGCTGGTGACCGGGACGTCCTCGGGCATCGGGCTCGCCGTGGCGGTCACCGCGGCCCGGGCCGGCTTCACGACGGTGGCGACCATGCGCGAGCCCGGCCGGGCCGCCGCACTGCGCGAGGCCGCGGACCGCGCCGGCGTCACGGTGGACGTCCGCCGGCTCGACGTGACCGACGCCGGCTCCGTCGCCACCTGTCTCGACGAGGTGCGACAGGCGCACGGGCGGCTGGACGCGGTGGTCAACAACGCCGGCGTCTCCAACTCCGATCCCACCATGGAGATGTCGACCACGGCCGCACTGCGGGCCAATCTGGAGGTGAACTTCTTCGGCGTCGTCGAGGTCAGCCGGGCCGCGATGCCGCTGCTACGGGCCGCCCGCGGGCGCCTGGTGACGATCGGCAGCGTGCACGGGGTCGTCGGCCAGCCGTTCAACGAGGCCTACTGCGCGGCGAAGTTCGCCGTCGAGGGATTCATGGAGAGCCTGGCGCCGGTCGCCGCGGCACACGGCGTGCAGGTGTCGGTGGTCGTGCCCGGCTTCGTCCCGGACACCTCGTTCGGTGTCTTCCCGGACATCGACCGCTCGACCGTCCGGGCCGCCTCCGGACCGTACGCGGACACCTTCGCCGACTACCTCGACGGGATCGGCGGGCAGGGCTGGGAGGCGGCCGGCCAGCCGGCCCAGGAGGTGGCCGAGGTCGTCGTCCGGACCCTGCTCGCCGAGCGGCCGGCGTTCCGCGTCCCCACCCACCCGTGGGCCGCCGCCCACCTGGACCGGAAACTGGCCGACCGCGACGGCTCGACCGTCCAGGCCCTCGCCCGCACCTGGATCGGCCGCCCGGACCTCACCTGAGTCAACCAGCGGCACACAGCACATGATTGACGATCCGTCATCAAAATGACCCATCGACAGGAGAAGCAGTGCCCGCGAAACCGCTTCAGGAGCTGGTCGCCTTCGCCCGCAGCCACTCACCGTTCTACGCGGAGGCGTACCGCGACGTGCCGCGGACGATCTCGCACCTCACGGAACTCCCCCTCATCGACCAGGGCGCGTTCTGGGCCGCGAACACCTGGCCGGACAACCGCCTGCTGACCGGCCCGCTCACCGACGCGGGCGTCTACAAGACCGGCGGCACCACCGGCGTCCCGAAGTTCTCCCCCTGGTCGCGCACCGAGCACGCCGACTCGGTCACCGCGTTCGGCGCGGGCATGGTCCGGGCCGGCCTGAAGCCCGGCCACCGGGTGGCCAACCTGTTCTGCGCCGGCGAACTCTACGGCGGCTTCCTCTACATCGAGAACGCCCTGCACCACGCACCGGTGGAGAACGTCCGCCTGCCGGTCGGCTGCGCCGCGCCCGACGACTACGTCGTCGACCTGATCGACGGCTTCGGCGTCCACGTCCTCGCGGGCGAGCCGATGAAGCTCAGCGCGGTGGCCGAGTGCCTCGTCCGGCGCGGGCGGAGCGCCGACTCCGTCGAACTGCTGCTCTTCGGCGGCGACCTGCTCTTCGCCGACCTGCGGCCGATCCTGTCGCGGGCCTTCCCGAAGGCCGCCGTCTCCTCACTCGGCTACGCCTCGAACGACGCCGGTCTGGTCGGCGCGCCGGTGCCGGGCGACGACGTCCGCGTCCACGAGGCCTTCCCCGACCGCACGGTGGTCGAACTGGTCGACGACGTGACGGGCGAGCCGATCACGGCCCCGGGCGTCCCCGGCCGGGTCGTGGTCACCAACCTGTTCCGGACCCTGATGCCGATCCTGCGGTACCCGACCGGCGACCGCGCCGAGTGGGTGGACCCGGAGCGCGGGAGGTTCCGGCTGGTCGGCCGGTCGAACGAGGGCGCGCGCGTCGGAACGGTCGCCATGCCGACCGAGGAGATCCGCGCGGTGCTGCTCGCCGCCGACCCGGACCGCGCCATCTCCGGCCTGCAGATGGTGCAGCGCCGCTGGGACGGGCGGGACGGCCTCCTCCTGCGCCTGGGGTACAGCGGGCAGCCGCCGGCCGACCCGGGCGCGCTGGGCGAACGGCTCGTCGCGGCCGTCTACGCGGCCCTCCCGCTCTACCCGGCCGAGGTGGCGTCCGGCGCCGTCCACCACCTCACCGTCGAGTGGGTGCCCCGGGCCGAGTTGGCCACGAACCCCCGGACGGGCAAGCTCCAGCAGGTGGTGGACGAGCGACCCCGGGACTGACCCACCGTCCGGGCCGGCACGGGGGCCGACCGACGGGGGCCGACCGACCGGAGGCCGGCGGACGGCCTCCGGTCAGCCGGCCTGCGGCCGGCCGGCGATGACGACGCTCTGCCCGCGGAACTCCGCGACGACCTTCCCCGCAGCCTGCCGCACGGTCACGTCGTAGATTCCCTGCCGCCCGGAGCGCGTCCGCTCCACCGCCTCGGCGACCAGTTCGTCGCCGGCCTCCGCCGGGGCCAGGAAGGTGACCTGCGCGGCCTGGGCGACGGTCACCGGACCATGGCTGTTGCACGCGTAGGAGAACGCCGCGTCGGCGAACAGGAACAGGAAACCGCCGTGCGCCGTCCCGTGGCCGTTCAGCATGGACTCGCCCACCCGCATCCGCATGACCGCCCGGCCGGCGGACACCTCGTCGAGGGTGATGCCCAGCGCGTGGCTGGCCCGGTCGCGCGCGTACAGCGCGGCGATCGCCGACTCTCCGGCCGGGGCCGGTCCGGTCTCCGCGTCCACGACGTCCTGCCTTCCCGGGAGCGGCTGCGCGGGCCGCTCGGGCCGTCGACCCGCTGCCACCCCTGCGCCCGCGCCTGCCTGCCTGTCGGTCGGTCTGTCTGTCTGTCTGTCTGTCTGTCTGTCTGCGCACCGGATTACACCGAGCCGCGCCAGCGCCTGTCAATGACCGTCCCCGGACCGTCCCCGGACCCGGGCGCCCGGGTCCGGTGGAGGTCCGTGACGGGTCCTGGCCGGTGCGGGCGCGCCTTCCCGCTCGGACGACAGGACGCTACTGTTCGGTAACCACGGCTGGACACGGCCCGCCGTACCCTTCGTACGACATCGTCCCAGGAGTGACTGTGAAGCGATCGAGACTCTCCGCCCCGCTGCTGAGCGGACTGCTGCTCGGTGCCGGGGCGCTGCACTTCGCCGCGCCCCGCACGTTCGACGCGATCGTTCCGAAGCGGCTCCCGGGCAGCAGGCGGGGCTGGACGTACGCGAGCGGCGCCGCCGAACTCGCCCTCGGCGCGGCGGTCGCCGTGCCGCGCACCAGGAGGATCGGGGCGCTCGCCGCCGCGGGCTTCTTCGCCGCCGTGTTCCCGGCCAATGTGAAGATGGCCCACGACTGGCGGCACCGGCCGGCCCCGCTGCCCGCCCTGGCCGTGGCCCGGCTGCCGCTCCAGGTGCCGCTCGTCCTGTGGGCGTGGCGGGTCGGACAGCGGCAGCGCGGCTGACCGACCCCGGGGTGCGGCACCGCGGGGCCGCACCCCCACCCGCTCCACAGTCCCCGCCTCGGGGCCGGCCGGTGCGCGGTGCAGGACGCGGGGCGCCGCGGGCCGCGCGGCCCCCGCCGTCAGCCTCCCGACCCCGGGCACCACCCGATCGACCGAGTCGGCCGCGGCCGTCCGGGTGACCCCGGGCCAAAACGGTCCGCACACGCAGGGCCGGATCGTTCTGCCGTACATGCCCACACAGAACGAGCGGCCGAGGCCCCGGTGCGCCTGATCGGACGGGCCGCCTCGGCGGTCCTGTCCCTGACCATCCTGATCCTCCCGGCGGTGGCCGCCGGCGGCGACCACCCGGCCGGTCCGAGCCCCGGGCCCCGGCCGCCCGAGAACGGCCACGCCGGCTGGGAGGTCGCGGCGGGCGCCGCCAACGTCCGCCGCGACCACTCGGTCAACGACACGGTGCTCGGCCTGACGCACTGCGGCGACCGGATCGAGATCGTGGACACCTGGACCTCACCGCTCGGCACCCGCTGGGGCAAGGTCGTGGTCACCCGCACCGGGCTCAGCGGCTGGGTGCTCTGGTCCCTGCTGACCCGCCACGAGCCGGTCGTCCTGCCCGTCGCCGACTGTCCGCCGCAGGAGTGCCGCCGTGCCTCTCCCCCGTGCGCCGGCGGCTCCGCCGACATCGGTCCCGCCCGGGTCTGACCCGGGCGGGGCCGGGCGGGACCGGACCGGCCGGCCCTGCTGCGCGCCGGCTTCTGACACAGGCCGGCACGGCCCCGCCGCCGCGGTCAGAGCTCGTCGACCACCACACCCGCGAACAGGGCGCAGCCGGCCATGACGGTCAGCAGGGCGAACGCCACCGTGCAGTCCGCCGCGTCGGGCCGCGGGCCCAGGCGGGGGGCGACCGTGCCGCGCGGGTCCACGGTCACCCGGAGCCGGTCACCGAGCGCGGGGTGCTCGCCCCTGGTCCCGATCCCCCCGACCTCGCTGCCGTCGGCCAGCCGTACGTCGACTTCCGTCACGGAGGACCCCTGACCGGCCATCGGGTCGGAGCTGACGATCGCCCGGACCACCTCGCCCTCCGAGACGACGCCCCGCTCGTGCATGAGCTGCTGGTCCTGCATGCCCAACCCGACCAGGAACAGGAGGATCCAGCCCGTCAGCAGGCCGAACAGGGCGGTCCCCGTGCCCGCCGCGTCGTTCCTGAGCAGCCGGACCACACCCACGAACGCGCCCAGGACGATCGAGCCGAAGCACACGGCGACCAGCGGGCGCCAGCCGATGTCCCGCAGGCGGAGCAGCCCCCAGGCGCTCAGCACGGCGGGGGCCAGCCAGCACACCGCCACCACGAGCACCGTTCCCGGCCGATTCCGCATGCGCCTCACCCCCCCGACCCCCTTACCCGGGAAGGAGCAGGACGACCCGTGCGGGGCCGCTGCCGATCGGCCTGTCACGGGTGCGGGCACGAAGAGGCGGTCCGGCCGGCCGGCGCCGACGGGGCGCCCGGGCGGGCCCGACGATCCGGGGTGTCAGCGGCGGCCGAGCAGCCGTCCCAGCCAGCCGGTGCCCTTCTCCGCAGCCTTCTCCGCGCCCTTGTCCGAGACCTTCTCCGCGCCCTTCTCCGCGCCCTTCCCGGTGCCCTTCCCGCAGGCGCAGCGCTCGGACCGGGGCACTCCGGCCAGTACCTCGTCCACGTGCTGGCCACAGCCGGCGTAGCCGGGCTTGCCGCAGGACCGGCAGACAACGCGTCGGCACACGACGCTCTCCTCGCTCTCGGGGCGGCCCGTCCGACCGCCTCCTCGAATATACCCGAGGGGGTATTTCCGGTGTCCGCGCCCGATCCGCACCGGAGCCCAACCGTCCCGTTCCGCCGTTCCAGGCCGGCGCGTTCCCGCAGGTCAGGGGCCATAAAACGTTCCGGCGTCCCGAATCGGCGGCCGGGTGTGGCGGCCGGGACGGTTCCCGGGCCAAGGTCGTGCCCAGACCCGGCGGACCGGGTTCCTCACCAGCACCGCACGACAGACACCGGGGGACTTCCCATGCACACCTACCGCAGTCGCACCACCGTCCTGGCCGCGACGGGCACCGCCGCGCTCGCCCTCGTCCTCACCGCCTGCGGCGGGGACGGTACGGACGCCAGGACCGCCGGCGCCGCACCGACCCAAGCGGCCGCCCAGTCCACGCCCGGCAGCGCCGGTACCGCCACCGGTACCCCCGCCGGTACCGCCGCCCCTGCCGCCGCCTCCGCCGCCGCCTCCGCGCCGAACACGCCCGGCGCAGGCGCCGGGAAGGGCTCGCCCACGGCGCGGCCGGCCGGCACCTCCCAGCCGCCCGCCGACCCGGCCGCGGCGTCCGCGCCGCTCTGCACCGTCAAGGACGTCGCCCTCAGCGCCGCCCTCCAGGACGGCCCGCCCTACACCCACCTCGTCCTGACCGCGAAGAACACCTCGGGCCACAGCTGCCGGCTCAGCGAGTACCCGCAGATCCAGTTCCTGGAGAGCCACCGCGAGAACGTCCCCGCCGTCGCCAAGAGCAGGCCCGCCGCCCCCGTCGTCCTCACCGCCGGCGCCCCCGCCTACGCCGTCGTCAGGCTCTCCGACGGCGGCGTCCACGAGAACAACGAGCCCGTGGCCGCGTTCTCCGTCACCCTCGCCGGCAGCGGCGGCCCGATCACCGTCAAGGCCCCCGGCGCCGGCGGCATCGCCGTCGACCCGGCCGTCTGGGCCACCGGCTACTGGACGCCCGAGCTGCGCAACGGCGCCGACGAATTCTGATCCGCCCCGCCCAGGGCGGCCTGGTAGGTTCGCGACGGCGGCTCCCGGCCGAGCCGACGCCGGACGAGGGCAGGTGGCGTTCTCGGCCGGTGCGAGCGACACCGACGGGAGAACCCATGACCTCCGGCCCGCACCCGATCGGCTCGGCGAGCCCGAGCGGTCCCCCGCGCGCGATCAGCTCCGCAGCCGCGATCGACTTCGCGGCCGCGGCCGGGCACGCCGCGGGGCGCTCGCTCGATGTGCGCTGGATCCACGGCTCGGAGTCGGCGAAGCACAACACCGACCCGGAGCTCCAGGTCCACCACTACGACGAGCGCACCGTGATCCTCCGGCAGAACATGGCCGTGAACTACGAGGCGCCGTTCCTCTTCCTGCTCTTCGGCAACGAGCGCGCGGTACTGATCGACACCGGTGCCACCGCCTCCCCCGAGCTCTTCCCGCTCCGGCGCGTCGTCGACGAGCTGGTCGCGGGGTGGCTCGCCCGCCATCCGCGCACCGCCTACGAGTTGCTCGTCCTGCACAGCCACGGCCACGGCGACCACATCGCGGGGGACGCGCAGTTCGCCGGGCGGCCCGACACGGTGGTGGTGGACGCGGCGCCCGACACCGTCCGGCCGTTCCTCGGCCTGGGCGACGATCCCGACCGGCCCGCGCACCTCGACCTCGGCGGGCGGGTGCTGACCTGCCTGACCGGTCCCGGCCACCACGAGGCCGCCCTCGCCTACTACGACCCGTTCACGGGCTTTCTGCTCACCGGCGACACCGTCTACCCGGGGCGGCTCTACATCGCGGACTGGGACGCCTACGTCGCGACGATCGACCGGCTGATCGCCTTCGCCGCCGCCCACCCGGTCAGCCACGTGCTCGGCTGCCACATCGAGATGACCGACCGGCCGGGGGTGGACTACCCGATCCGGTACACCCACCAGCCCGACGAGCCGCCGCTGCAGATGACGGTCGCCCAGCTGCACGACATCCGCCGCGCACTCGGCGAGGTGGCCGCCCGGCCCGGGCGGCACGCCTTCGACGACTTCGTGATCTGCTACCGCACGGACTGACCGGGACCGGCCGGCTCCGGCGGTCAGCGCAGCGGCACCCGCTGCGGCGGGAGCAGTTCGCTGGGCTGGACGATGACGATGCCGTCGCCGGTGAAGGACAGTTCCCAGCCCTCGGTGGCGGTGCCGCGGCGGCGCCAGGCCTCGGTGTTGCTGCTCTGCGCCTGGAGCTGGACGTCGAGGGCCGAGGACCAGCCGACCACCGCGTCGGCGTCCGCGTAGACGTACTCGCCCGCGCGCACCGGCATCACCAGCGGCAGGCCGGAGGTCATCACCACCAGCGTGCCGCTGCCGGACAGCTCCAGGCTGTGCCGGCCGACGCCGGAGATCCGCTCGCCGCCCTCGATGTCGACCGCCTGCCACTCGATCGTGGTGTCCAGGGCCAGCACGTAGCTGCTGGTGATCGTCAGCCGCTCGCGCCGGAGGTCGAGGACGTGCAGGTGCTGGGCCAGGTTGGCGAGGAAGACCGTGCCGGTGCCGGAGCAGCGCATCAGGTCCAGGGCGGGAGGCTGCGAACGTGCCTGCCGCTGCTGCGACTGCTGGTGCTGCTGCCGGTTGCGGCCCCGGCGGCCCGGCTCGGTCCAACCGGTGAACTGCACCCGGCCGGTGTGGGCGACCATCGCGCCGCTGCGGGCCAGCACCTCGGCCCGCCCGTCCAGCGCGACCCGCAGCAACTGCGGGTTCTGCAGGGCGAAGCGCTCGTCGCCGGCCAGGGCGGTGTGGTCGAGAAGGGGACTGTGCACGGTGATCACTGCTCCTTGGCCGCGGACTCGTTCAGCCGCGGATCTTGAGTCGGTCGGAGGTGTCCTCGCTGGGCTGGACGACGACGAAACCCGAGCCCTTGAAGCCCAGTTGGACCGCCTCGCCGCTGCCCCGGCCGATCAGTGAGCCGACCTTGAGCGTCCGCCGCACCTTGATCTCCAGCCCGGTCGTCCAGGCCACCAGCGCGTCCGGGTCGACGAACGTCTCGGCCTCCGCGCAGTCCAGCACCACGGGAACGCCGCGGGAGGTGACCGACACCCAGCCGCTGCCGCGCACCGTCACGTTGTACAGGCCCGTGCCGGCCATCAGCACCGGCCCCTTCACCTTCTCGACGGCGCAGCCCAGCGAGGCGTCCAGGGCCAGCAGGTGCGAGCCGTTGACGGAGAGCGACTCGTCGTCGAGCTGGAGGTTGAGCACGTCCGCGCCGAAGTCGGCCAGGTAGAGCGTGCCGTCGCCGAACCAGCGCAGCAGCGGGCTGCGCTCGCCCGACGCCCACTCGCCGAGCGACCGGCGCAGCGACTGCGAGACCGCCTCGTACTGGAGGAACCCGTCGTAGGCCACCATCGCCCCGGGTTTGGCGAGCACGTCCTGCGCACCCGTCACGGCGACCCGGCACATCGCCCCGCCGTGGTTGCTCATCCGCGCCGTGACCGGGGAGGCCGTGTACCCCTGAAGGTACGTGCCCGAGAGCACCTGCCGCTCCATTCCAACCTCCTTGTACCCGGGCGCTGCGCCCGCTCAGACCTCGAACGGCTGGACGACGACGAAGTTGCCCGGCCCGCCCCTGAACTGAAGGCTGTACGACTCCGCGGCGTGCCCGGCGTAGGCCGAGCGCCGGATCCGCACCGGGGCCGTGGTGATCACCTGGGCTCCGCGCGACCACGCGACCAGCGCGTGGACGTCGGCGTACGTCTCGGGCGCCGGGGTGACGGGCAGCACCACCGGGATGCCGTTGGTCTTCACCACCACCGTGCCGTGGCCGCTGAACTGGAGCGTGAAGAAGCCTCCGTTCGGCAGGCCCTCGCCCTCGATCCGGCGGACTTCGTGCTCCAGGTTCGCGTCGAAGGCCAGCACCCGGTCGGAGCTGACGCAGATCGCGTCGCCCTCCAGCCGGACCACATGGAGGTGGGCGGCCTCGTCGGCCAGGAACACCTGGCCCTCGCCGGAGACGCGCATCAGCTTGAGCGTCTGACCGGTGAGGTTGCCGGTCAGCTTGCGCAGCATGCCGGAGTTCTCGTGGGCGAAGTCCGCCCGGCCCTGGTAGGCCACCATGCTGCCGTGCAGGGCGAGGACGTCCTGACCCTTGCTCAGGGTGTAGCGGACGAGGTGGTCGTTCTGCTGCACCCACCCGGTCTGTTCGGGGACTTCGGCGTACTTGACCAGGGAGATGCGGACGCCGGGCGGCGCGGGCGGCTGGACGGGGAGCAGCGGCGCGGGTACCGGGGCGGCGGGCGCCGGGGCAGCGGGCACCGGACCGGGCGGCTCCGGGGCGCCCCGGACCTCGCCCCCGTGCTCCTCGGTGCCCTCCGCGACGTCCTCCTCCAGCGCCTCGCCGCCGAAGTTCTCCAGCAGCGCCCGCAGGCCCCCGTCGAAGCCCTGGCCGACCGGCGTGATGCGCCACTCGCCGTTGCGCCGGTAGAGGTCCGCCAGCATCACGGCACGCTCGGTGCTGAACTCCGAGCCGGTGAAGGAGTAGCGGCCGACCTCCGTACCGTCCACGACGAGCCGGACGTACCCGGAGGTGACCTGCGACATCCGGCCGTCGCCGTCGATCGTCGCGGTCAGGCTCAGCCGGTCGATGGCCGGCGGGACGTCCGGCAGCACGATCCGGAACGCCTCCGTGTCACCGGACTGCCCGCCCAGCAGCCGCACCGAGCCCTCGGGGCTGGCGGGCTGGTTGAAGAAGACGAAGTAGCGGTCGTCGCTGAGCCGCTGATCCGCGTCCAGACCGAAGCAGCTGATGTCGAACACCAGCCCCGGCGCGGTCAACCGCACGCCGAGGTAGAGGTCCGTCCCCGGTGTCAGATCGGCTATGCGCACACGCGAAGCCTTGGCAAGTTCCCTGGTCATGGCGCCGGGCCGACCCTCCCCCTACGTCAACGGGCGTGGTCCGGCGACCCTACCCCACCTCGTCCGGACGCAGCAGACCCCCGCCCGGTTGCAAGCCCCGGGCCACCGTCGCCCGGTCGGACCGCCTCGCCGTTTCCACGGTCCGCCCCGGAGAACAGCCGGGGCGGACGGCGCTCGACCGTCCGCCCCGTTGTGGTCCGCCCACCCGCGAGTACCCGTCAGGCGCCGCTGCGGCGGAGCATCTCCTCGCGGTCGACGACCTTGACGCGCTCGCGCCCCTCGGGGGTGCCGAGGTCGCGCTCGTGGGCGTCGAGCGCCTTCCAGCCCTCCCAGGTGGTGAACCGGACGCCCTGGCCGCGCAGGTGGGCCACCACCGCGTCGGGCTCGGGCTCGACGGCGCTGGGGAGGCGGCCGGCGGCGTGGTCGGCCAGCAGGCAGGCGACGGTCTCGTTGGCGTCGCCCTTGGTGTGGCCGATGAGGCCGACGGGACCGCGCTTGATCCAGCCGGTGACGTAGGTGGCGTCCAGGTGGGAGCCGTCGGCGGTCAGGACGCGGCCGGCCTCGTTGGGGACGGTGCCGCTGATCGGGTCGAAGGGCACCTTCGGCAGCTCGTCCGAGTAGTAGCCGATCGCGCGGTAGACGGACTGCACGTCCCAGTCGGTGAAGCGGCCGGTGCCCCGGACGTTGCCGGTGCCGTCGAGTTCGGTGCGCTCGGTGCGCAGGCCGCTGACCCGGCCGTCCTCGCCGATCACCTCGACGGGGGACTCGAAGAAGTGCAGGTGGATCCGGTGCGGCCGGTCGCCGATGTCGCGGATGGCCCAGTTCTCGATGGTGGAGGCGACCATGTCGGCGTGCTTGCTGGCACGGCGTTCGGCGATCGAACCCTCGTCGTACTCGATGTCCTCGGGGTCGACGACGACCTCGATGGTCGGGGAGTGGTCGAGCTCGCGCAGTTCCATCGGGCTGAACTTGGCCTGGGCCGGGCCGCGGCGGCCGAAGACGTGCACCTCCAGCGCCCGGTTGGCCTTCAGCCCGGCGTGGACGTTCGGGGGGATCTCGGTGGGGAGCAGCTCGTCGGCGCTCTTGGCGAGGATCCGGGCCACGTCCAGCGCCACGTTGCCCGCGCCGAGGACGGCGACCTTCTCGGCCTCCAGCGGCCAGGTGCGGGGGACGTCGGGGTGGCCGTCGTACCAGGAGACGAAGTCGGCGGCGCCGTAGGAGCCGTCCAGGCCGATGCCGGGGATGTCGAGGGCCCGGTCGGCCGTCGCGCCGGTGGAGAAGACCGCGGCGTCGTAGAAGCGGTGCAGGTCGTCCAGGGTGAGGTCGCCCGGGTAGTCGACGTTGCCGAACAGGCGTATCTGCGGCTTCTCCAGGACCTGGTGCAGCGCGGTGACGATGCCCTTGATCCGCGGGTGGTCGGGGGCGACGCCGTAGCGGATCAGCCCGAACGGGGCGGGCATCCGCTCGAACAGGTCGATGGAAACGCCCGGGTCCAGTGCGGCATCGGACTTGAGCAGGGCGTCTGCGGCGTAGATACCGGCGGGGCCGGCTCCGACGATCGCGATACGGATCGGGCGGGACATGGCGGGTGTTCCTCCGGGCGGGCGAGCGGCAGGCGGATGGTTGAAGCAAACCTGGGCAGTGTGCACCGGTGTAGGGGGTCCGGGCCTATGACCTCATAGCTCCAACCTATGGCTGCGGCTCTGGCGCCGGCGGGCCCCGGCCCGGACGGCGGCGGATGCCGGCGCGGCGGCGGCCGGTCCCGGCGCCGCGACGGCGGGCGCCCGCGCGGCACGCGGCGCCGTCAGAGCCCGTCGTAGATCCCGGCGAGTCCGCGCAGCACCGTGGCCGCGGCCTCGACGGTGGCGTCGTCGAGCCCGGCGACCAGGCGGTCCAGGTCGGCGTGGAGCGCCTGCTGGCGCTGGAGGTGCCGTTCGCGACCGGCCCCGGTCAGGGCGACGAGGACGGAGCGGCGGTCGTGGGCCGGCCGCTCGCGAGTCACGTAGCCGGCCTCGACCAGCCCGTTGACCAGTTGCGTCGCCGCCGCGGCGGTGGTCTCGGTACCGGCCGCGAGCCGGCTGACCGGGATCGGACCCTCCTCGGCCAGGACGCGCAGGGCCCGGGCGTGGGTGAGCGACAGCGCGCCCGGGGAGCGGGTGGCGCGCCCCCGCAGGCGGGCGTCGGCGGCACTGAGGCTGTACGCGGCGCGGGCGAGCGCGTCGAGCGCGGCGGCGCGTCCGGCCTGCTCCGCGCCGGGGTGACTCTGCTCCGCGCCGGGGCGATCCTGCTCCGCGCCGGGCCCGGCCTGCTCCGACCGGGCCGGCCGGTCCGCATTCGGTTCGGTCATGGGGTGATCCTCTCGCGGCGGGGGCCGGGGTTGACAGCCAGGTCCAGCATAAGTACTTAATAGTTAAGTACTTATCAACTGTTCTCCGAAAGGGAGCGCACCATGACCGTCCGATCGACCGGACAGAGCTGGGCCCTGGACATCGCCCTCGCCCAGGGCGGCTTCGACGCCCTGCACCCGCAGGCCAAGGGCACGATGGAGCAGCTGGGCCACGACCACACCGACTTCGACAAGGTCTTCGCGCTGGTCCGCAGCGGCGCCATGCTGCCCAAGGCCTGGGCCACCGTCGCCGGGCAGACCGAGCAGCGGGCCGCCCACCACGAGCGCGAGGGCTTCGGCCGCACCGCCGCCGACCTCTACCAGCGGGCGGCCGTGATGTGGGGCCGCGCCCAGTACTCGTTCCTCGACGCCACCGACCCGCGCAAGACGGCGTTCCGCGAGCGCGCCGACCACTGCGTCGCGCGGCTCGGCGAACTGCGCGGCCACCGGGTGCGCCGGGTGGAGCTGGCGTTCGAGGGCCGGCACGTCTACGCCCTGCTCCACCTGCCGCCCGGGCACGTCGAGCAGGCCTCCGCGGTCATCCTCGGCCCGGGGATGGACATGATCAAGGAGGACTACATCTTCGCCGCCGAGCGCTACTACACCTCGCGGGGCATCGTGGCGCTGTCCATCGAGGGGCCCGGCCAGGGCGAGTCCCGGGCGAACGGGCTGACCCTCGACCTCACCAACTACGAGCGGGCGCTGAGCCGCTGCATCGACCACCTGGCCGGCCTCCCCGAGGTCGACCCGCAGCGGATCGGCATGTTCGGCATCAGCATGAGCGGCTACTGGGGCATGCGGGCCGCCGCCACCGATCCGAGGCTCGCCGCGCTGGCCGCCTTCGAGGCCGTCACCGGGGACTTCGACACCATCTTCGAGCGGGCCCAGCCGGGCTTCAAGCACAACTTCATGTACATGGCCGGCTACACCGACGAGCAGGCCTTCGACCGCGAGCTGGTCGGCCGGCTGCCGCTCGGGGACCTGGTCACCCGGATCACCTGCCCGGTCCTGGTGGGCATCGGCGAGTTCGACGAGCTGACCCGGCTGGAGCAGGCCCTGGCCGGCTACGAGCTGATCACCGCGCCCAAGGAGATGCGGGTCTACGAGGGCGAGTTCCACCCGCTGGGCGGTGTCGCCGCCGAGGTCTTCCGCTTCGGCGCGGAGTGGCTGGAGCGCGCGCTGGCCGGTGAACTGGCCGAGCCCGGCCGGGATGCCCGGTACTACGTGCACAGCGACGGCCGGACCACGGACGGCACCGCCGACCCCGCCTGGTGGCTCGGCACCGACCCGGTGACGGCGCGCTGACCCGCGCCGCCGGGGCCCCGGCCGGCCCGGGGTCGCCACCGGGCCGGCCGGGGCTCACTCGATCCCCAGCGGGCCGATGCCCAGGTCCTCCCGCATCAGGCCGCGCATCCGGCCCATCGCCGTACGGCGCTGCGCGATCAGGGGCGCGTCCTCGGCGGAGCCGACGGCCGCCCCGGCGGCGTAGGCGTCACGGATGCGGCGCAGGCTGAGGAACGCCTCGTTCCCGGCCGTCACGACCTGCGGCGGCCCGACCAGCCAGAGCCGCTCGCTCGCGGTGTACAGGCCGGTGGCGCGGAAGGCCTCCCGCACGGCCGCGTCGCGCGCCGACTCGGACAGGTGGTCGCCCAGGGCGACCGCCCGGATCTCCTCGCCCGCGGCCTTGAGCGCGCTGACGAACTGGGTGTACACCTCGCGCCGCACCTCCAGCGCGTGCCGGGTCTGCTCGCGTCGCCAGCGGTTGCGGTCGGCGACCAGGGTGGCGGCGATACCGATCACGGCGCCGGTCAGCGTGGAGAGCAGGGGCATCCAGTCCATGCGCGGCAGCCTGGCCGAACGGGCGCGGCGGCACCAGTGACTTTTCGGCTGCACCGGCCGCACCCCCGGCCGAGCTCGGGCCCCGGCCCGACCCGTGCCGACCCCTGCCGACCCCTGCCGCCCCTGGTCCCGGCCGGACGGGCTCCGGCCGGGACCAGGGGCTCATGTGTTCGGGACCCGGAAAGGCGGACGGTGGAGGAAGAGTTCCACGGTCGCGCAGCCCCCCGTCGGGCGACTGCGCAGCGGCACTCGGACCGCCCCCCGACGGACGATCCGCCGGATCCGCCCGGCCGACCCGACGCACCCGGCACGCGCCGCCCACCGTGGCCGACCCCGAGGACACGCAATGAACGACCGCTCCACCCCGACCTTCGACGTCGCCGTGCACCAGGCCGGAGCCGGCGGCGGACCCGGCCCCGAAATGGCCCACGGCTTCCTGCTCAGCACCCAGACCGTCATGGTGCCGCAGCCGCCCGAGGCCCTGGCCAGCCCCTGGCAGCGCCTGGTCGTCCGCATCACCCTGAGCCCGGACCCGTCCGCGGCACCGGCACCGGACACGACCCCGGAGACGATTCCGGACCCGACCCCGGAGACGATCAAGGTCGCCGGGCTGGCCCTGTCCGCGGTCGACACGGACGGTGTGACCGCGGCGGCGGCGCTGCTGACCCTGAACAAGCCCTCGCGGCACACGGACGCACTCAGGGAGCACTCGCGCCGCGATCTCACCCGGGCCCTGCACACCCACGGCGGCGACCTGTGGGCCGCCTACGCCGATCTCGGCTACCCGATCGCCCGGCCGCCCGCCCTGGTGCAGCCGGCCACCTGGTGGCTCGCCTTCGCCGGCGACCTCACCGAATTCACCCGCGCCGAATGCTGCAACACCGTGCCGCCGCAGTCCTGCTGCTCCAAGTAGCGGGCCTGCCGCGCGCGGCGGGAACCGGACCAGCCGATGGACACCACCGCACAGCAGCCCGCGGACCGGACGGCGGACCGCCGCCGCCTCCAGTCCGTGGGGGTGCAGGACCTCGCCCTGGCACTCGCGGCCACCGTGCCGGACGTCTTCTACTTCGGGAACCCGGCGTTCCCCGGCACGCCCTGGGCGGAGCACGCCCAGGTCCTGGCGCTCGCCTGCGTCCAGGCCGTCGCACTGGCCCTGCGCCGGCGCCGGCCGATGGCGGTGTTCCTCGTCGTCTGGGCCGTCACGGCCGGCGCGTGCCTGCTGACACTGGCCGACGCGCTCTCCTTCACGCCGTTCTTCGGCCTGCTGCTCGCGCTGTACACCGTCGCGGACACCTGCCGGCGCCCGGCCGCCTTCACCGCGCTGGGGCTCGGCCTCGCCGCCACCGGGCTGAAGACCTACTACCTGGTCGACCTGGTGCCGGCCACCGACCGCACCTCGATGCTGCTGTCCGCGCTGGCGTTCTACGTGCTGGTCACGGCCTCGGCCTGGGGCCTGGCCCGCTGGGTGCGGGCCGGCCGGATCGCCGCCGAGCGCGACCGCCGCGCCCTCACCGAGGCCCGCCGCGCGGTGGTGCGCGAACGCACCCGCATCGCCCGCGAGCTGCACGACATCGTCGCCAACGCCGTGGCCGTCATGGTCATGCGGGCCGAGACCGCCAGGAGCACGACGCCCGCCGAGCAGACCGCGACCGTCGAGGCGTTCGGCCACATCGAGGAGGTCGGCCGGTCCGCGATGGCCGAACTGCGCCGCATGCTCCGGGTGTTGCGCAGCCCGGACGCACCCTTGGAGGACATCGGCCGGCACGGCCTGGCCGATCTGCAGCCGATGCTGGAGGACGGCCGCCGGACGGGTATCCGGATCGACCTCAACGTCCTCGGCACCCCGCTCCCGGTCGACGACAGCGTCGACCGGACGGCCTACCGGCTGGTGCAGGAGGCCGTCACCAACATCACCAAGCACGCGGGGCCGGGCAGTCACGCGGCCGTGCGGATCACCTGGTCCGACGCCCTGCACATCGAGGTGGTCGACGACGGCGCCGGCCGTACCCTGGCGGTGCGGCGGGACCTCTCGAACGGCCACGGCCTGATCGGGCTCGCGGAACGGATCGCGGTCTTCGGCGGCGAGCTGACGGCCGGGCCGCACCGGTCCGGCTTCCGGGTGACCGCCACCCTGCCGCTCTCACCGACGGCGGCGGCCGGCGCCCCGGCCCCGGCATCGCCCTCACCCCCGGCACCGGTCGGCACCGACGGCGCGCTCCGCCGACGCGGCGGAGGGTGAGCGGAGTGTGAGAGGCTCCGGGAACTCCGGTAGGCCGGTGACCTGTTGACACGACCTCGACGGCCGGGCGCGGTAGCGGTGCGGGGGCGCGGACGGCACCGCGGAACGCGGCGCCGCGCGCTTCGTGGGGGGCCGGCCGGACACCGCCGACCGGGAACGGGAAAGGGGGCGAACCCGCTCCTTTCCACTCCCAACTTATAGCGCACGGGGGGGCTTGCGGCAAGGCCCCGGTCGTGCCGCAGAATTGTCGGCCGAGGCCGGGACCTGCGGAGATGAGAGGCGCGGCAGGCCGTCCTCGTCCTCACCGGTGCGCAGAGGCACCGGCTTCCAAGATCATTGTCCTGAGACATCCCGGCCCGTCGCGTGTGCGCAGGCCCCGGCCCGAGGTTCTCTTGCGTTGTACATGGCGGTCATTCCGCCGCCACCCCCGACCGCCCGGTCGGTCGGGGGTCCTGAGTCAATGGAGCTGGCCATGGTCCCCACGTCCTCGTCCGAACCCACCACAGGTCCCGATGCCGGAGCCGGGGGCGGGACGGACGCCGGCGGCGACGCCCGGTCCTCCGACGGCTGGCGGGCCCGGGAGCTGCGGGCGGAGAACGCCTACGTCGGCCGGCTGTACGACCGGCTCGAAAGCCGGCGTGAGCTCGCGACGGCCCGGCTGCGCGAGATCCACCGCCAGGACAAGGGCGGCACGCTCCAGTCCCGCCTGGAGCGCGACACGATGGAGCTGCACCACACCCGGCGGCTGGCGGAGCTGTACGCCGCCGAGTACGGGCTCTGCTTCGGCCGACTCGACACCGCCGACGGCGAGCGGCAGTACATCGGCCGGATCGCCCTCGCCGACGACGACCACGAGCCGCTGCTCACCGACTGGCGGGCCTCGGCCGCGGAGCCGTTCTACCGGGCGACGCCCGCCGCGCCCGGCGGGGTGACGGGCCGACGGCACCTGCGGAGCAAGGGCCGGAGCGTCGTCGACTTCGACGACGACGCCTTCGGCATGGGCGCGCTGGAGGGCCGGACAGGCTCCGACCTCAGCGGGGAGAGCGCCCTGCTCGCCTCGCTGACGGCGGCCCGGACCGGGCGGATGGGCGACATCGTCTCCACCATCCAGGCCGAGCAGGACCGGGTGATCCGCTCCGAGCTGGGCGGCGTGCTCGTCGTCCAGGGCGGCCCGGGGACGGGCAAGACCGTCGTCGCCCTGCACCGCGCCGCCTACCTCCTCTACACCCACCGGGACCGGCTGGCCAAGCGCGGGGTGCTGGTCATCGGGCCGAACACGACCTTCCTGCGCTACATCGACCAGGTCCTCCCCGCGCTCGGCGAGAGCGAGGTCGTGCTGAGCAGCATCGGCGCGCTCTACCCGGGCGTCACCGGGACGGACACGGAGACCCCCGAGGCGGCCGCCGTGAAGGGCGACGCACGGATGGCGGGGGTGCTCGCCGCCGCACTGGAGGGCCTGCGGCAGCTGCCGGAGGAGTCCTGGACCATCACCGTGGGCCGGAGCTCGCCCCACCAGGAGGAGCTGGTGATCGGCCGGGCCCTCTGCGAGCGGGCCCACGCCGCCGCGCACCGGACCGGCGAACCCCACAACGCGGCCCGGGCCGCCCTGGTCGAGCGGCTCTCCTCGGAGCTGGCCCTGCGGATCGCCAGGGACCGGGGCGGGGAGATGGAGCTGGACGACGTGGTGGACCTCGCCGACTCGCTCGTCACCGAGCGCGACTTCCAGGCCCTGGCCGAGAAGCTGTGGCCGCTGCTCGGCCCGGAGCAGCTGCTCACCGCGCTGTTCGGCTCCCCCGAGCTGCTGGCGCGGGCCATGCCGGAGTTCTCCGAGGCCGAACGCGCCGCCCTGCTGCGCGAGCGGCCGGGCCCGGACCAGGAGGCCGTCGCCTGGACCACCGACGACGTGCCGCTGCTCGACGAGGCCGCCGAACTGCTCGGCCCGCTGCCCGGTAGCGCCGTCTCCCGCCGGGCCGATGCCGCCGCCGAGGCCGAGGAGCTGGAGTTCGCCAAGGTCGTCCTGGAGGACTTCGGCGCCGGCCTGGCCGAGATCGACGCCGAGATGCTGACGCGCCAGTACCGCGGCGAGGGGGAGTTCCGCCCCCTGGCCGAGCGCGCGGCCGAGGACCGGACCTGGGGCTTCGGGCACATCATCGTCGACGAGGCGCAGGAGCTCTCCCCCATGGCCTGGCGGCTGCTGACCCGCCGTTGCCCCGGCCGTTCCATGACGATCGTGGGCGACCTCGCGCAGACCGGTGCGCCGGCCGGGCTGAGCTCCTGGGGCGAGGCGCTCGACGAGTACACCGCGGGGCGCTGGCGCACGGTGGAACTCACCATCAACTACCGGACCCCGGCCGAGATCATGCGGATCACCGAGGGCGTCCTGCGGGCGGTCGACCCGGCGCTCACCGCCCCCACCGCGGTGCGCAGCGGCGGGAGCCGCCCGTGGAGCCTGCGGATCCCCGCGGACGACCGGGGGGCGGCCCTGCTGGCCGCCGTCGAGAAGGAGATCGCGGAGCTGGACGGCCGCCGGATGGCGATCCTCCACGCCCCGGGCTTCCCGGCCGAACTGATCGACCGGCTGGCCGGGTTGGCCGGTGTCGCGCGCGCCGACGGCCCCGCGTCGCTGGACTCGCCCGTGGTGCTGATGACGGCGGCGCAGTCCAAGGGGCTGGAGTTCGACGCCGTCCTCGTCGTGGAGCCCTCGGAGATCCTCGCGGCGCACACCCGGGGCGGGAACGACCTCTACGTCGCCCTCACCCGCGCGACGAAGAGCCTCGGGGTCATCCACAGCCGGGAGCTGCCGGAGATGCTGGAGGGCCTGGACCCGCGCTGAGCGGCCGGGCGGAGCGTTCGGCGGGCCCGGAGTGCCGCCCGGTCGGGAACCCGACCGGGCGGCGCGTCACCAGCGGTCGTGGACCTGCGGGCGGATCCGGCGGTCGTACAGGTCCTGCACGGCGGCGAGGGTCGCCCCGGGCAGCGGCGGGAGGGCGGCGGCGGCCGCGTTGGCGCGGGCCTGCTCGGGGTTGCGGGCGCCGGGGATCACCGTCGTCACACCCGGCTGCTGGATGATCCAGCGCAGCGCGGTCTGCGCCGGGGTAGCGCCCCGGGGCGCCAACGCGCCGAACTCCGCCGCCGCCTCGACCCCGGTCGCGAAGTCGACACCGGAGAACGTCTCCCCCTGGTCGAAGGCCTCGCCGTGCCGGTTGTAGGTGCGGTGGTCGTCCGCGGCGAAGGCGGTCTGCGCGGTGTAGCGGCCGGAGAGCAGCCCCGAGGCGAGCGGGACGCGGGCCAGGATGCCCACCCCGGCAGCCGCGGCGGCGGGCAGGACCTGCTCCAGGGGCTTCAGCCGGAAGGCGTTCAGGATGATCTGGACGCTCGCGACGCCGGGCCGGGCGATCGCGGTCAGCGCCTGCGCACAGGTCTCGACGCTGACGCCATACGCGGCGATCCGCTCCTCGGCGACCAGGGTGTCGAGCGCGTCGAACACCTCGTCGGTGGAGTAGACGGGCGTCGGCGGGCAGTGCAGCTGCACCAGGTCGAGCCGGTCCACGCCCAGGTTGGCCCGTGAACGGTCCGCCCAGGCACGGAAGTTGGCGAGGTTGTAGTGCTCCGGGAGCTGCTCGGCCCGGCGGCCGAACTTGGTGGCGACGAAGACCTCCGCGTCCGGGCGCCCCTTCAGGTAGCGGCCGATCAGCTGCTCGCTGCGGCCGTCCCCGTAGACGTCGGCGGTGTCGAAGAGGGTGACACCGGCCTCGACGGAGGCGTCCAGGACGTCGAGTGCGTCCTCCTCGCGGACGTCACCCCAGTCCGCGCCGAGCTGCCAGGTGCCGAGCCCCACGACGGAGACGGGTCGGCCGGTGCGGCCGAGTACGCGCTGTTCCATGGGGCGAGCCTCTCACAGGCGGCGATGCTTTCAGCGGCGGCGATCGCCCGGCGCGGCCGGGCCGGCGGGCGGAGCACCGTCAGGACGCCAGGGCCTCCCGCACGCGGGTGGCGACGGTGGGATCGGTCAGCAGCCGGTCGTGGGTCAGGCAGCCCGTCCGCAGATCGGCGGCCCCGGCCGGGCCGGTGCTGGAGGTCGGGCCGATCTGCTCGTCGCGGGCCGAGCGGAAGGTCGTCCAGCGCACCGGAGCACGTCCCCGCCGGGCTGGCCCCCGGCGCCTCGGCCGCCGCCGACGTCCGGCTGAGCGTCGCCACCGGGGTGGACCCGGGCGTGCTGGACGGCACCGCGCCGGTCGACCTGCCCGGGGATCCGCCATCGTCGTGGAGTGACGCGACACGCGCCGCCGCGCCCCTGGGGCCCGGCGGCGCGACGCGTCCCTGCACCGGCACCCGCACACCGCGGGCGGCGCCTATCCGCGGACCTTCGGGGCCCGACGCCCCAGCCGCAGGCGTTCGTTCTCGCCGAGGCCGCCCCAGACCCCGTACCGCTCGTGGGCCTCCAGGGCGTAGCGCAGGCATTCGCGTCGGACGGGGCAGCCCGCGCAGACGGCCTTGGCCGCGCTCTCGCGCGAGTCGTGGGCCTCGCCGCGCTCGCCGACCGGGTGGAAGAAGAGACCGCTGTCGGCGGAGCGGCAGGCGCCGTCCAGCTGCCAGTTCCACCGGTGGTCGAGGGCCCCGGGCAGGCGTGCGATGTTGGTCATGACACGGACTCCGTTTCCGTCGAAGGTGGGTGGGGGCGAGGCGCGTGGGCCGGTGCCCCCGCGGCGTGCCGACGCCTCAGAACCGCCCGCCGTAGAACGGGCCGTAGTAGCTGCCGAAGGTCTCCAGGTACGCGATGTCCTCGTCGTACCCGACCGGCTCGAACGCCGGGCCGTTCTTGATCTCGTCCTTGGTCCGGTCGACGTAGACCCTCTTGTCCTCCTGCTCGACGCGCACCACCGTGCCGGCCGGCAGCAGGACCTGCCGGCCGAAGATCCACGGCCCGGTGTCGACGACGAGGTACTGCGGGCCGACCTCCCGGGAGTGCCGGTCGACCTTGCCGATCGGTCCGTCGGTGGCCTCCACGTGGAAGCCGACCAGCTCGCTGTCGGTGACGTGGCCGGAGGTCGACCGGAACGCCCAGATGTCGATGTCGCTCATGCCGGATTCCTTCCGCTCGGTGCCGCCCGGGCCGTCCCGGGCGGCGCATCCTCGACCTCCGGCTGCCCCGAACGCGCCGCCCCACACCTCCCCCGGCAGGAATCCGCCCCGGCCGGCCGCGCGGACCGCCGGACCGGCCGGATGCCGGGACCCGTCAGGCGAGGTCCAGCAGGGCGACCGCCTGCTCGCGCATCTCCACCTTGCGGATCTTGCCGGTGACGGTCATCGGGAACTCGTCGACGAGGTGCACGTAGCGCGGGACCTTGTAGTGCGCGATCCGGCCGGTGCAGAAGTCCCGCAGCGCCTCCGCCGTCAGCGCGGGGGCACCGGGGCGCAGCCGGATCCAGGCCATCAGCTCCTCGCCGTACTTCGCGTCGGGGACGCCGATGACCTGGGCGTCCAGCACGTCCGGGTGGGTGTGGAGGAACTCCTCGATCTCGCGCGGGTAGATGTTCTCGCCGCCGCGGATGACCATGTCCTTGATCCGGCCGGTGATGGTGAGGTAGCCCTCCTCGTCCATCACCGCCAGGTCGCCGCTGTGCATCCAGCCGTCGCCGTCCAGGACTTCGGCGGTGCGGTCGGGCTGCTCCCAGTAGCCGATCATCACCGAGTAGCCCCGGGTGCACAGTTCGCCGGGGGTGCCGCGGGGGACGCTGCGGCCGGTCTGCGGGTCGACGACCTTCACCTCCAGGTGCGGGCCGACCCGGCCGACGGTGGAGACCCGGCGCTCCAGCGGGTCCTCGACCCGGGTCTGGACGGACACCGGGGAGGTCTCGGTCATGCCGTAGCAGATCGACACGTCGCGCATGCCCATCCGCTCGACGACCTGCTTCATCACCTCGGTGGGGCAGGGCGACCCGGCCATGATCCCGGTGCGCAGGCTGGAGAGGTCGTGGTCGGCGAAGGACGGGTCGTTGAGCTCGGCGATGAACATCGTCGGGACGCCGTACAGCGAGGTGCAGCGTTCGGCGGCCACCGCGCGCAGGGTGGTGGCGGGCTCGAAGCCGGGGGCCGGGATCACCACGCAGGCCCCGTGGGAGAGCGCGGCGAGGTTGCCCATGACCATGCCGAAACAGTGGTAGAACGGCACCGGCACGCAGATCCGGTCCAGTTCGGAGTAGCCGCACAACTCGCCGACGAAGTAGCCGTTGTTGAGGATGTTGCGGTGCGAGAGGGTCGCGCCTTTCGGGAAGCCGGTGGTTCCCGAGGTGTACTGGATGTTGATCGGGTCGTCCGCGCCCAGCGCGCCGGCGGCGGCCTCCAGCGGGCCCCGGTCCGCCTGCGCGGCACGGGCGAGCAGTTCGCCCCAGGCCGGTGAGCCGATCAGCAGGACGTCCTTCAGCGCGGGGCAGCGCGGAGCGGTCTCGGCCAGCATGGCCGCGTAGTCGGAGGTCTTGAACGACGGCGCGGCGACGACCGTGCGGGTGCCCGACTGCCGCAGGACGTACTCCAGTTCGTGCGCGCGGTAGCCGGGGTTGACGGTCACCAGGACGGCGCCGATCCGGGCGGTGGCGTACTGGGTGAACACCCACTCCGCGCAGTTGGGCGCCCAGATCCCGACCCGGTCGCCCCGGCCGACGCCGAGCGCCAGCAGCCCGAGCGCCACCCGGTCCACCTCCTCGGCCAGCTCCCGGTACGTCCAGCGGCGGCCGGACGGCAGGTCGACCAGGGCCTCGCGCCCGGGGAAGGCACGGACGGCGCGGTCGAGGCTCGCCCCGATGGTGTCGTCCAGCATGGGGGTGGCCGAGGTGCCGGCGTCGAGACTGAGGGAAGGGGTGGGCATGCGATGACTCTCCTGGACTCGCCCGGACAGATGGCGACCGAGTCTATGCAAGGCCGCGCCTGACGTCATCGTCCGCACCTGCCTGGGACGATGACGGGACGTCACGGATCCTTTCGTCGAAGGAGAGCACATGGCAGGCCGGTTCGAGGCCACGGTCGAGATCGATCGCCCCGTCGAGGAGGTGTTCGCCTATCTCGCCGACGGCAGGAACGACCCGGCGTTCAGCCCCCGGGTCCTGGAGATCACCAAGACGCCGGACGGCCCGACCGCCGTCGGCACCGTGTTCACCAGCACGGTCAAGGACGCCGGCATGAAGACCGCACGTCGGATCCGGATCACCGAGCTGCGGGCACCCACCACGCTGCGCTGGACGGAGATCTCGAAGAACCTGGTGACCTCCGCCGACGGGGGCTACGACCTGTCGGCGGTGTCGCCGACCACCACCCGGCTGCGGATCTTCAACACCCTGGAGGGCCACGGCCTGGGCAAGCTCCTGGTCGGCCTCGCGCTCAGCGCCGCCCGCAAGGACGCACCCGCGTTCGGCCGGCGCATCAAGACCGCGGTCGAAGCCTCCTGACTCCGGGCGACGTGTCCGCCGCACCGCGCGCGGCCCGCCCGGAGCGGGTCCGCGCGGGCGGCCGGCGGGCACGTCGCCGTTCGGCCGGACCCCTCCCGACCTGCACTTTCGGGCAAAGATTCCTAGGAATCGAACGGATGGACGGGGTCAATTGTGTACATTCACCCATGACTGATCTTCTGTCAGCGGGGGCGCCACATCCGGAGCGAGTTCTCGGCCCCCCGTTCCCGATCACGCCCGAGACAGGACCTCCCATGCCCAACCCGAAGCCCGCCGTCACCCGGCGGACCCTCGTCACGGCGATCGGCGCCACCGCTGCCGCGCTCGCCGTCACCCCCGCCGCGTCGGCCGCGTCGGCCGCTACCGGCACCGCCGCGGCCGGCACCGGCGCGGGCGGGGCCCGGCCGGTCGCCGCCCGGACGACCCGCGTCCCCGTCACCCGGGCGCAGTCCGCGGCCGGGCGGGCCGCCACCACCGTGCGGGCGGACTTCCCGATCCGCTACGTCGGCGTCAGCTGGGACGGCCCCACCCGCGGTGCCGCCATCAGGCTCCACCGCGACGACGCGGCCCCCGGCGCCTGGCAGCCGCTGCCCGGCGGCTGCGCGGGCGGCCCGGACCACGAGGACCGCGTGGGCGGCGTCGCCACCGCGCTGATCGCCGCCGACGGCGCGCCCGGCTACGACCTGCGCCTGCCCGACGGGGCCGCGAACGTCCGCTCCGCCGCCATCGACACCGTGCACGGGCCGGCCCGCACCGTGACGATCGCCCCGACCGCGCCCACCACCTTCTGCGGTGTCGAGTACCTCACCCGGGCCGCCTGGGGCGCCGACGAGTCCAAGCGCTTCAAGAACGGCGTGGAGAACTCCCCCGCGAAGTACTACGCGCTCCAGACCCTGACGGTGCACCACACCGACACCCCCAACGCCGACCCGGACCCGGCCGCCACCGTGCGGGCGATCTACGAGTACCACGCGATCACCAACGACTGGGGCGACATCGGCTACCACTTCCTGATCGACGAGGCCGGGCGGATCTACGAGGGCCGCTGGTCGGGCGACGACGGCGTCCCGGCGCACGACGCCTCGGGGAACGTCGTGACGGCCTTCCACACGGCGGGCTTCAACTCGGGCAACCTGGGCATCGCCCTGCTCGGCACCCTCAGCAGCCAGGAGCCGACCGCGGCCGCCCGCGCGTCGCTGACCGCGCTGCTCGCCGCGGTGGCCCGCGGGCACAACCTGGACCCCCAGGCGCACGTCACCTTCGTCAACCCCGTCAACGGCGTGACCAAGCCGGTCGAGATGATCAGCGGCCACCGCGACTGGCTGGCCACCGACTGCCCCGGCGGCACGATGTACGCGAGCCTGCCGGCCCTGCGCGCCGACGTGGCCGCCCTCGGCACCGGCGGGCACTGACCCGGCCGGCACCGGGCCCCGGTCGTCGCGAGCGACCGGTGCGGCCCGGCCGACGGAGGCCGTGCGGCGGGGTGCGCCCCGCCGCACGGCCTCCGTCGCGTTTCGCGGCCGGACCGGCCACCGCCCGGCGCCTCCGCCCGGCGTGTCGCTAGGCTGTGGGCATGGCTGTGGATCCGATGCCCGAGCCGCTCGCGCCCAGGGCGAGCGAGCCGCCGGACACCGCCCTGGGCGAGATCGGGCGGCTGCTGGCCGGCCGGGGCGTGGTGGTCCTGACCGGCGCGGGGCTGTCGACCGAATCGGGCATCCCCGACTACCGGGGCCCCACCGGGAGCCTGCGCCGCCGGACACCGATGACGTACCAGGAGTTCGTGGGCAGCGCGGAGGCCCGGCGCCGGTACTGGGCGCGCAGCCACGCCGGATGGCGGTCGATCGCCGGGGCCCGGCCCAACGCCGGGCACCGGGCGGTCGAGGCGCTGCGCCGGGGCGGCCTGGTGTCGGCGGTGATCACCCAGAACGTGGACGGGCTGCACCGCGCGGCCGGCACCCTGGACGCCGTGGAGCTGCACGGCGGCCTCGACCGGGTGGTCTGCCTCGGCTGCGGGCGCACCAGCTCCCGGGCGGACCTGGACCGACGCCTGCACGCCCTCAACGGCGCCTTCCGGGACGAGAGCTCCCCGAGGAACGCCGACGGGGACGTCGAACTGCCCGACGCGCTGGTGGCCGCCTTCCGGGTCGCGGCCTGCCGGGCGTGCGGCGGGATCCTCAAGCCGGACGTGGTCTTCTTCGGTGAGAACGTGCCCAAGCCGCGCGTCCGGCACTGCTTCGACCTGGTCGACGAGGCGCGTGCGCTGCTCGTCCTCGGCTCCTCGCTGGCGGTGATGTCCGGTCTGCGCTTCGTCCGGCACGCGGCACGGGCCGGCAAGCCCGTCGCGATCGTGAACCAGGGCGCGACCCGCGGGGACGCCTACGCCACCGTCCGGGTCGGCCTCCCGCTCGGTCGGACGCTGACGGCGCTGGCGGACCGGCTCACCACCGCGCCCCCGGCCTGAGGGCGAGGCGGTCGGCTCCGTCCCGGTGATCCGGGCGTCCACCGTGCGCAGGCCGCCCCGGCCGGGCACGTTCACTCGGCAGATCACCGCACCGGTGTCAGCAGTGGCGCAGGAAGCGGTCCAGGACGCGGGTGCCGAACTCCAGTGCCTCGACGGGGACCCGCTCGTCGACGCCGTGGAACAGGGCGGCGAAGTCCAGGCCCGCGGGCAGCCGCAGCGGGGCGAAGCCGAAGGTGCGGATGCCCAGGCGCTGGAAGGACTTGGCGTCGGTGGCGGCGGACAGCATGTAGGGCAGCACTCGGGCGCCCGGGTCCTCGGCGGCCAGCGACAGCGTCATGGCGTCGACCAGCCGGCCCTCGAAGGCGGTCTCGACGGCCGGCAGGCTGTTCCACTCCTGCTCGATGCCGGGCCCCAGGAGTGCGGCCACCTCGGCCCGGAACGCCTCCTCACGGCCCGGGAGCACTCGGGCGTCGACCTCCGCGTGGGCGGTGGACGGCACCACGTTGGCCTTGTACCCGGCGTCGAAGCGGGTGGTGTTGGCGGTGTCGCGCAGGCTGGCCCCGATCAGCCGGGAGGCGTGCCCGAACCGGGCGAGCGCCGCCTCGGGATCGTTCTCGTCGAACGGCACCCCGGTGATCTCCGCCGCCCCTTCCAGCAGTTCGCGCACCGCGGGGGTGAGGACCAGGGGGAAGCGGTGCGTCTCCAGCCGGGTGACGGCCGCGGCGAGCCGGGCGATCGGGTTGTCGTCGTGCAGCAGCGAGGCGTGACCGGCGGTGCCCTGCGCCTTCAGGCGCAGCCAGACCGCGCCCTTCTCGGCCGTCCCGATCAGATAGGCCCGGGTGGCGTCGCCGAAGCTCACCGAGAAGCCGCCGACCTCGCCGACCGCCTCGGTCACGCCCTCGAAGAGCTCCGGCCGGTGGTCGACGAGCCAGCGGGCGCCCTGGAAGCCGCCCGCCTCCTCGTCGGAGACGAACGCGAAGACCAGGTCGCGCGGCGGCAGGACGCCGTCGCGCCGGTAGCTGCGGGCCACGGCGAGCATCATGGCCACCATGCCCTTCATGTCCACCGCGCCCCGGCCCCACAGGTAGCCGTCGGCGACCTCTCCGGAGAAGGGGTGCACGCTCCACTCGGCCGGGTCCGCCGGGACGACGTCGAGGTGACCGTGGATCAGCAGGGCGCCGCGCCCGGGGTCGGCCCCGGGCAGCCGGGCGACGACGTTGCCGCGCCCCGGCGCGCCGGCCTCCACATAGGTGAACTCGTAGCCGACCTCGGCCAGTTTGGCCGCCACGTACTCGGCGGCCGGGCGTTCGGTGCCCACCCCGCCCGCGTCCGCGCTGTTGGTCGTGTCGAACCTGATCAGGTCGCTCGCCAGGGAGACCACCTCGTCCCACGGCTGGACGGGCGGACGGCCGGGGCCCGCCGCGGCGTCGGCGGGCGCGGCGTTCGCGGGCACCCCGTTCGCGGGCACCCCGTTCGCGGGCGGCGGGGCGGGCGAGGTGGTGCGCGGCGTCATGCTGGCGTGATCCTCCCTGCAGGACGGGCGGAGCGACCTCCCGCTCCCCCGTCGGCGGTATCGGTCGATCAGTACCACAGGACCGCCCGCCGCCGGGAGCCGATATCCGGTCCGGCCCCCGACCCGCCCGGATCCGGCACCCCGGCCGGCCGGCAAGGCGGGGCGTCACCACCGGCCGGCCGGACGTCAGAAGACGGACCAGCCCGTGGCCGTCGTCAGCGCGTCCAGGGCCGCGACCCCCAGCACCGAGTTCCCGGCCGCGTCCAGGCCCGGGCTCCAGACGCAGACCGTGCCCCGGCCCGGCAGCACCGCCAGCACTCCCCCGCCGACCCCGCTCTTGCCCGGCAGCCCCACCCGGTAGGCGAACTCCCCCGCCGCGTCGTACGTGCCGCAGGTGAGCAGCACCGCGTTGATCCGCTTGGCCTCGCTGCGCGACAGCAGCCGCGAGCCGTCGGCGCGGGTGCCGTGCCGGGCGAGGAAGAGCCCGGCCAGCGCGAGGTCGCGGCAGCTCGCCTCTATCGCGCAGTGCGCGTAGTAGTGCGCGAGGACGCTGTCGACCGGGTTGCGCAGGTTGCCGTAGCTGGCCATGAAGTGCGCCATCGCGGCGTTGCGGTGGCCGTGCTGCGCCTCGGAGGAGGCCACCGAGTCGTCCACCGCGACGGCCGGGTTGCCGGACTCCGTGCGCAGGAAGTCCCGGACGGCGCCGACGGCGTCGCCGGTCAGCTTCAGCAGCCGGTCGGTGACGACCAGCGCCCCGGCGTTGATGAACGGGTTGCGCGGGATGCCGTTCTCGGACTCCAGCTGGACCAGCGAGTTGAACGGGTTGCCGGAGGGTTCGCGGCCGACGCCCCGCCAGAGCTCGTCGCCGCCGTCCGCCAGGGCCAGGGCCAGGGTGAACAGTTTCGACACCGACTGGATCGAGAACGGGTGCTCCCAGTGCCCGGCGCCGAACACCGCGCCGTCCACGGTGGCGATCGCCATCCCGAAGGCCGTCGGGTCGGCCTGGGCGAGGGCGGGGATGTAGTCGGCGGCCCGCCCCCGTTCGGGCGCCCGCCGGGCCGCCTCCATCGCGTCCTGCAGGAGCACCTGGTAGTCCGTGTCGTTCACGCTGCCATTGTCGGCCACCCCGCCGGCCGGGGCGGAGCCGGGGCCGATCCGGCGCACGCCGGGCTCGGGGGTCCCGGCCCAGCGGGGCGCGGGGATCCCGGCCTAGCGGGGCGCGGTGTCGTCGGCCGGGAAGGCGGGGCCGTGGCCGGGCACGATCAGGTCCGCGGCCGCCAGCACCCGGAGCCGGGAGAGCCGCAGGACCTCGTGGTCCGGGGCCACCGGGTCGTCGACCGGACCGTTCGGCCGCCACCACAGGTCGCCCACGAACGCGACGACACCGGCGTCGGTGCCGGCCAGCAGAGTGATGTCCTCGCGGCTGTGCCCCGGTGTGCGGATCAGCCGCAGCGACCGGGTGAGCTCGTAGCCCTCCGCGTCGCGGTCGGTCCACTGGTCGTGCCGGTAGATCGCCTTGTGGTCGTGGACCCTGGCCTCGCCGAACAGGCCGACGTTCATGGTGTTGTCGGGGTGGTGGTGGCTGAGCACCACGTCGGTGATGTCGTCGGGGCCGAGGCCCAGCTCGGCGAGCGGGCCGAGGATCCGGTCGCGGCCGGCCACCATCCCCGGGTCGACGATCACATGGCGGTCCCCGTCGCCGAGGTAGGAGACGGTGGCGGCGACCCCGGGGCCGGTGGAGAGGGTGTAACCGGTGGTCAGGATCGTGTAGCGGGCGCTGCGGCCGAGCGGTGCGTCTGTCGTCATGCCCTCAGTCTTCCGAGCGGCCCGCACCGCCACGAGTGGCCGCACTGCCAGCGATCGCAGGATTCGTGCCACACCGGATTCGTGCCACACTCCTGCGGTGCCGCCCTTCACGACGATCGCCGCCTACGCCCCGCCCGGCGTCGGCATGCTCGGAGCCGGCATCGTCTCCGAGGTCTTCGACGCACGCGGCCAGGGGCTGCCCCGGTTCGACTTCGCCCTCTGCACCGACCGGCCGGGGCAGGTCCGCACCGACACCGGGCTGCCCCTCGTGGTCGAGCACGGCCTGGACCGGCTGGCCGCGGCGGACCTCGTCATCGCCCTGCCCTGGGCCGACTTCCGGACACCGCCGGGGCCCGCCGTGCTCGACGCGCTGACCGCCGCCCACGAGCGCGGAGCGCTGGTCGCCGGGCACTGCGTCGGGGCCTTCGCGCTCGCCGCGGCCGGGCTGCTCGACGGGCGGCGGGCCACCACCCACTGGCGCTTCGCCGCGCTGCTGGCCGAGCGCCACCCGGAGATCGCCGTGGAAGCCGACGCGCTCTACATCGACGAGGGCCGGATCGCCACGGGCGCCGGCGCCGCCGCCGGCTTCGACCTCTGCCTCCACCTCCTGCGCCGCGAGCACGGCGCCGCGACGGCCAACGCCATCGCCCGCGACCTGGTGCTGCCCTCCCACCGCGACGGCGGCCAGGCGCAGTACCTGGCCACCCCCGTCCCCGAGGACTGCCAGGACGAGCGCCTCGCCGACGTCCTCGCCTGGGCCCGCGCGCACCTGGACCGGCCGCTGCCGGTCGCGGAGCTGGCCCGGCGCTCCCTGATGAGCAGGCGGTCCTTCGCCCGCCGCTTCACCGCCGCGACCGGCACCACTCCGCACGCCTGGCTGCTCGGTCTGCGGCTGAGCAGCGCCGAGGAGCTCCTGGAGACCACGGAGCTGCCGGTCGAGGAGATCGCCCGCCGGGTCGGCTTCGGCAGTGCGGCCGTCCTGCGCGCGCAGTTCGTCCGGCGTCGCGGTGTGCCGCCGCGCTCCTACCGCCGCTCCTTCTCGCGCACGCCGTAGCCGTTCGGGGCCGCTCCGGGCGTCGACCGGCGACCACCGGTACGCCGTCCGGGCGGCCGGCGAGCAGCGCGGCGAGGTGGTCGGCGCACCGGCGGGCCGCGGTGGCCACGGCTCCCCTGGTCATCCCGGCCACTTGCGGGGTGAGCAGGGCGATTCGGCAGGGCGTTCGGCAGGCCGAAGAGCGGGGAGGCGAAGGCCGCGTGCTCGTGCTCGAAGGTGTCGCCGGCGGCCGCCGCGAGCGGGTGCGCCGGGTCGCGCAGCGCGCCGGCCAGGGCCGCCTCGTCGACGATGCCGCCCGGGCGGTGTTCAGCAGGATCGACCCGGGCCGCATCGGCGCCGGCTCCGCCCGGCCGATCGGCCCCCGGGTCCGCGGGGCGAGCGGCGGGTGCGGCGAGACGACGTCGCTGCCCGCCTGGAGTGCGGGGAGGGAGGGGGCCGTCGGCACCGGGGTGTCGGCCGGCTGCCGGGTGAGGCCCCGGACCGCCATGCCGAGGGCGCCCGCCCGCTCGGCCGGCACCCGGCCGATCCGGCCCAGCCCGACGATGCCCAGGGTCGGCTCGGACAGTTCCGCCGCCGGTGCGGCCGGCTGCTGCCGGCCGCCGCGGTGCGCGGCCGCGTTCTGCGCCGGGAGGTCGCGGGTCAGGGCCGGCAACTGGGCCCGGGCGGACTCCGCGACGGCGTTGGCGTTGGCCCCCGGGGTGTGCGCGACGGTGACCCGGTGCCGGGTGGCGGCGGCCGGCTCGACGTGGTCGGTGCCCGCCCCGGCCCGGCCGACACGCGCAGCCGGTGGGCGGGCGAGGGGTGGGTCGCGGCCGCGAGGAAGGCGGCGCGCAGCGGCACCCCGGCCCGGGACTTGACGGCGTGGTGGCCGCGGCCGTCGCGCACGGTCGCGGCGATCAGCGCGGACTCGTCGAAGGCGTCGAAGGCGGTGAAGGCGGTGAAGTCGACCCGGCCGGCCCGGGCGGCCCGCGTGCCGGGGTGGTCGGCCACCCGCCGCAGGTTCAGGGTGACGGCCGGCCCGTGGCCGAGCAGCCGCTCCAGCTCCCCGGCGAGCAGCGCGCCGGGAGCCTCGTCCAGCAGCAGGACCCGCGCGCGATCCATGCCCTCCTCGTCCCTCCTCGTCCCGCCCGTCGCGCGGACCCTGCCGGCCGCCGCCGACGGTCCGGCCGGACGGGGCGGCGGCCCGCGACCGCGGTGTCGGTGCGGGGTCCTAGAGTGGCGGCATGATGCGCCCCAACCCTGTGACCGCCGAGGACGAGCGGACGCTCCGCCGGCTGATCGGCGAGGCCGGCCTCGGGCCCTGGGCGGGCGAGTTGGTGGGGGTCGCCGAGCACGGCATCGCCCTGGGGCCGCGCCCCGCCGACCACCGGGGGCCGGAGCCGTTCTCCCGGTGCGGCGGGGTGCCGGCCGTCCCGCCCGGCTTCGTCTGGCCGGGTACCGAGCCCGGTCCGGAGCCGCTGCCGGAGTGCTTCGTGGCGCAGGTCGACCTGGCCGAGGTCGCCCCGGCGGACGTCAACGGCCTGCTGCCGCCCCGCGGCCTGCTGTACTTCTTCTTCCTCGGCCACGACGGCTTCGGCGGCCGTGACCCGGTGACCGTCCTCCACTTCCCGGACCGCACCGCCGCCGACACCGCGCCGTACGACGTGGCCGCCGATCCGGCGTTCGCCGATCCCGAGGACGGCTGGGGCGCCCCGCCGTGGGAGTTCACCGGTCCGCCGACCCCGCTGTACGCCGCCGGCAAGGCCATGCTGGCGCGGGTCGGGCGGTTCCACGACGAGCCGCTCCTCGACCTCCCCGAGGAGGCGGCGGACCGGCTGGCCGCACTGCCCTCCACCGCCCTGGACGTCGCGCCGCAGCACCGTGCCTCCATGGTGCTGCTCGGCCCCGACCGGGAGTCGGACCAGTACGTGGTGCCGCCGCACGGCCGCGGCCCGGAGCGCGTCCTGCTCGCCGCGGGCCGCCCGGACTTCACCGGCTGCCCGCTCTACTACGTCATCCGTGACGAGGACCTGGCGGCCGCCGACTTCAGCGGGGTCGAGGCCGTCACCGTCCAGTACTGACCGCGCCGGGGCGGCTCCCGCAGGCGCGGCGGCGTCCGCTGTTCACCCGGGCCGGGCTGCGCGACACGGACGCGGCTCCCGCACGCGCGCCGGCGCCCGGCTCCCCGGTCAGAGCGGGCGGACCGCCTCGGCGAGGAGGCGGTAGGAGTCGAGCAGTGCCGCGCGGTCGTAGCTGCTGGTCGTGACGAGGAACTCGTCGGCCCCGGTCCGGGCCATCAGCTCGGCGAGCCGGGCGGCGGCCTGCGGCGGCGTCCCGGCGATGTGCCCGCGCAGCGACTGCTGGTAGGCCGCGCGCTCGCGCGGGCTCATCTGCCGGTTCAGCACCTCCTCGGCGGGGGCGAGCGGCGGGAACTCGCCGTGGGTGCGCGCGTGGGCGCTCGACCAGGCCTCGGCCACCAGCAGGCGCTCGGCCTCCTCGGCCGTCGCGGCGACCGCCACCGTGCCGGAGACCACGACGTGCGGGCGCGCCGCCTGCGCGGAGGGGCGGAACCGGGCGCGGTAGCGGTCGATGGCGGCCAGCATCCGCTCCTCCCCGCGCACGGCGCCGATGACCAGCGGAAGCCCGGCGTCGGCGGCGATGTCGGCGCCCGCGCCGGTGGCCAGGACGAAGGCCGGGACGTCCAGGCCCTCGGCGGGGCGCGCGTGGACGTCCTGCCGGGTGCGCCCCGACCCGTCGAAGTAGCCGAGCAGCTCGGCCAGTTGCTCGGCGAAGCGGTCCGCGGCGTCCTTGTCCCGGCCGAGCGCCCGCCGGACGCCGTCGGTGAAGGCCACCGAGCGGCCCAGCCCCATGTCGATCCGGCCGGGGAAGAGCGCGGCGAGCACCCCGAACTGCTCGGCCACCACCAGCGGCTGGTGGTTGGGCAGCATCACACCGCCCGTCCCGACCCGGATCCTGGTCGTGGCGGCCGCCACCGCCGCGGCGAGCACGGTCGGTGCCGACCCGGCCACGCCGGGGACACCGTGGTGCTCCGACACCCAGAACCGGTGGTAGCCGAGCTGCTCGGCGTGCCGGGCGAACGCCACCGTGTCCCGCAGCGCCTGGGCCGGCTCCTTCCCCTGTCTCGTCCGGGAACGGTCCAGTACCGAGAGACGGATCGCAGGCGCAGCAGTAGTCACCTCAGCGGCAACGACCGCCGTCACGGCTCGCATTCCCGGTCCGGCGCCCCTGAAGCCGGGTCCGGCGCCCCTGAGGCCGGGGTCCGGGGTCAGAACGGCGGTCGGGGTCAGGCCGGCGGGCCGGCCGGGCGGAGCTCGCCGGTGCGGACGACCTCCGCGTACCAACGGGCACTGTCCTTGGGGGTCCGGCGCTGGGACGCGAAGTCCACGTGGACGATCCCGAAGCGCTTGCCGTAGCCGTAGGCCCACTCGAAGTTGTCCAGCAGCGACCAGACGAAGTAGCCGCGCACCGGGGCGCCGGCGGCGATCGCGCGGTGGACGGCGGTGAGGTGGGCCCGCAGGTAGGCGATCCGCTCGGGGTCGCGCACGGCACCGGACGGGTCGCTGTAGTCGTCGTAGGCGGCGCCGTTCTCGGTGATCAGCAGGGGCAGGCCGGGCAGGTCGTCGCGGAGCCGGGTGAGCAGTTCGTAGAGGCCGTCCGCGTCGACGGGCCAGCCCATCGCGGTGCGCTCGCCGTCGGCCGGGAGGAAGCGGATGCCCTGGTCGGCGGGCCACGGGGAGCGTTCGCCGCCGTGGCCGTCCTGGCGCGGGGCGGGGTCGGCCGGGTCGTCGGCGGCGACCACCGTCGGGGTGTAGTAGTTGATGCCGAGCGCGTCGACGGGCCGGGCGATCTCGGCGAGGTCGCCGTCCCGGACGAAGGACCAGTCGGTGACGCCGGCCGTGTCGGCGAGCACGTCGGCCGGGTAGCGCGCGTGGAACACCGGGTCGAGGAAGATCCGGTTGGCCAGGCCGTCGATGCGCCGGGCGGCCTCGCGGTCGGCCGGGTCGTCGCTGCGGGGGCGCACGGCCGCCAGGTTGAGGGTGAGCGAGACCCGGGCCCCGGCCGGGAGTTCGGCGCGCAGCGCGCCGACGGCGAGGCCGTGGGCGAACAGCAGGTGGTGGTGGGCGGCGAGCGCGGCGGCCGGGTCGGTGCGGCCGGGGGCGTGGACGCCGCTGCCGTAGCCGAGGAACGCGCTGCACCACGGCTCGTTGAGGGTGGTCCAGGCGCCGACGCGGTCCCCCAGGCGGCCGGCGACCAGGGCCGCGTACTCGGCGAACCGCCGGGCGGTCGACCGGTCCGTCCAGCCGCCGGCGTCCTCCAACTCCTGTGGCAGGTCCCAGTGATAGAGCGTGGCGACCGGGGTGATGCCGTGCTCCAGCAGCCCGTCGACCAGCCGGTCGTAGAAGTCGAGCCCGGCCTTGTTGGCCGGGCCGCTGCCGCCGGGCCGGACGCGCGGCCAGGCGATCGAGAACCGGTAGGCGGGCAGGCCGAGTTCGGCCATCAGCGCGATGTCCTCGCGGAACCGGTGGTAGTGGTCGGTCGCGATGTCGCCGGTGTCGCCGTTGCGGACCTTCCCCGGCGTCCGGCTGAAGGTGTCCCAGATGGACGGGGTGCGGCCGTCCTCCCCGGCCGCGCCCTCGATCTGGTAGGCGGCGGTGGCCGCGCCCCAGAGGAAGTCGGCGGGGAACACGAGGGGTTGGGCGTGGTCGGTCATGTCGCCTTCCGGAGTGTGGGTCGGGGGGTCAGCCCTTGACGGCGCCCTGCATGATGCCGCCGACGATCTGGCGGCCGAGGAGGCCGAAGACCAGCAGGACGGGGAGCGTGCCGATCAGGGTGCCGGCCATGACGATCGACTGGTCGGGAACGTACCCCTGTCCCAGGGACTTCAACGCGACCTGCACGGTGGGGTTCTGCGAGCTGAGCGCGACGACCGGCCAGAAGAAGTCGTTCCAGGTGGCCATGAAGGTCAGCATGCCCAGCACCGCCATGCCCGGACGGGCGGCCGGCAGCACGATCGAGCGGAAGATCCGCAGCAGCGAGGCGCCGTCGACGCGGCCGGCCTCGATCAGTTCGTCCGGCAGCGCCTGGATCAGGTACTGCCGCATGAAGAACACCCCGAAGGCCGAGACCAGCGAGGGCAGGATCACCGACGGCAGGGTGTTCTGCAGGTCGAGCCGGACGATCACCATGAACAGCGGGATCACGCCGAGCTGCGGCGGGATCATCATGGTGGCGACGGTGACCGCCAGCAGCAGGCCGCGGCCGCGGAAGCGCAGCTTCGCGAAGGCGAAGCCGGCCAGCGTCGAGGAGAGCACCACCCCGGCCGTGACGGTGGCCGAGACGATCAGCGAGTTCAGCAGCGCGTCACCGATCGCGGCCTGCCGCAGGGCCTCGCCGATGTTGTGCAGCAGGTTGGGGCCGGGGGTCAGCGCCGGTGCGGCCGAGCTGAGTTCGGCGTTGGAGCGGCTGGCGGCCACCAGCGTCCAGTAGAACGGGAACGCGAACACCAGGGTGGCGGCGATCAGCACCACGTGGACGAGCGGGCCGCCGTGCAGCGGGGAGCGGGGAGTCGGTCGCATGCGGTCACCGGTCCGTACGGTTGCGCCGGGCGGCGATCGCCGCGTTCAGCAGGGCGAGGACGACGATCAGCAGGAACATCACCCAGGCGACCGCGGCCGCGCGCCCGAGGTGGAAGAAGCTCCAGCCCTGCTCGTACAGGTAGAGGCCGAGGGTCTGGTACTGGTGGGAGATCCCGCCGCCGGCGTTGCCCTCGTACAGCAGCGGTTCGCCGAACAGCTGGGTGGCGCCGATGGTGGAGACCACGACGGTGAAGACGATCGTGGGGCGCAGGCCCGGGACGGTGATGTGCCGGAACTGCTGCCACCGGGAGGCGCCGTCCACCGCCGCCGACTCGTACAGTTCGCCGGGGATGGCCTGCATGCCGGCGAGGTAGATCAGCGCGTTGTAGCCCGTCCACCGCCAGGTGACGATGGCGGAGACGCCGAACTGCGAGGCCCAGGTGTCGGCCTGCCAGTCCACCGGGCTCAGGCCCACCTGGCCCAGCACCCAGTTGATCAGGCCGTAGTCGCGCCCGAAGAGCTGGGCGAAGACCAGCGTGGCGGCGGCCACCGAGGTCGCGTACGGCAGCAGCATCGCGATCCGGTAGAAGGACCGGCCGCGCAGCCGGTAGTTGAGCAGGTGGGCCAGGCCGAGGGCCATCAGCAGCTGGGGAACGGTGGAGAGGACCCCGATGGTGAAGGTGTTGCGCAGCGCGTTCCAGAAGAACGGGTCGGCCAGGAGGCGGCTGTAGTTCTGCAGGCCCAGCCAGTCCATCCGGTCGGTGGTCTGCAACTCGACCCGGTGGAGCGAGACGTAGGCGGTGTAGAGCAGCGGGAACAGCCCGAAGGCGGCGAAGAGGACGAAGAACGGGGCGAGGAAGCCGTAGGGGGCGAGCCGCCCGGCCCGGCCGGTCCCGGGCTTCGCCGGGTCGGCCGCGCGCAGGCGGGCGGCGGAGGTGATGGCCATCGTGATGACGTCCTGAGTATCCGTCAGCTGCCGTTCGCCTTGCGGATGTTGTCCATCGCGTGCTTCCAGGCGGTGTCGGGTGCGGTACCGGTCCGCTCGACCTCGCCGAGGGCGTCGGTGAAGGCCTTGCCGATCACGCCGTCGTCCACACCGAGCACCTGGGCCGGCATCGCGGCCGCCGACTCGCTGAAGATCCGGCCGATCGGCGCGTTGTTGAAGTACGGGTCGGTCACGTCCTTGATCGCGGCCTGCGCGCCGGTGGACGACGGGAAGGAGCCCTGCTTGGTGAAGAGGGTGGTCTGCTGTTCCTTGGCGGTCAGCCAGGCGATCAGCGCGGCGGCCTCCTTGGGGTGCTTGGCGGTCTTCGGGACGGCCAGGTAGGAGCCGCCCCAGTTGCCGGTCCGACCGGGACCGGGGGCGACGTCCCAGGTGCCCGAACCGGCCTCGCCCGCCTGGCCCTTGATGTAGCCGAGCATCCACGCGGGGCAGCTGAGGGTGGCGAACTTCCCGGTGCTGAAGGCCTTGTTCCACTCCGGCGTCCACTGCGGGAGCTTCGCCGACAGGCCGTCCGCGACCAGCCGGCCCGCGTCGCCCCAGGCGGTCCTCACGGCCTGGCTGCTGTCGAAGACGGGCTTGCCGCTCTCGTCGGCGTAGCGCACCTTCTGCTGGCCGACCTCGGCGGTGAAGAGCCCGGCCGCGCTGTCGGTCCAGACGTTGCCGGCCTGGGCCTTGCCGACGTACTCCTTGCCGAGGTCCAGATAGCCCTGCCAGGTCGACCAGCGGGCGGCCAGTTCGGTGCGGTCGGTGGGCAGGCCGGCCGCCTTGAACAGATCGGTGCGGAAGCAGATCGCCTCCGGACCGATGTCGGTGCCGGCCCCGAGCACCCGGCCGTCGGCGGTCTTCACGGCGGCGCCCTTCCACGGCACCAGTTCGTCGTTGACCGAGCCGAGGCCGAGGGTCTTCAGATCGGTGAACTTGTCGGCCTGCTTCTGCAGCACGCTCGCCACCCGGCCGACCTCCAGGCCCTGGATGTCGGCCAGGCCGCCGCCGCCCGCGAGCTTGGTCTGCAGGGCCTGCCAGTACTGGCCCTCGTCCTGGGTGTCGGTCTGCTTGACGGTGATGTTCGGGTGCAGCTTCATGTACTCCTCGTAGAGGCCGCTCTCCTTGAAGCCGAAGGTGCCGAAGAGGTCGACGGTGACGGTCACCTTGCCGTCGGCGGCGTCGGAGGAGCCGGCGGAGCTGCCGCAGGCGGTGAGCAGGAGGGTGGCGGCGAGGGCGGTGCTGCCGAGCACGGCGGCGGAGCGGCGCATGTGGACTCCCTGGCGGGGCGGGTGGGGT
Source organism: Kitasatospora sp. NPDC003701 (assembly GCF_053587085.1). Classification (NCBI taxonomy): domain Bacteria; kingdom Bacillati; phylum Actinomycetota; class Actinomycetes; order Kitasatosporales; family Streptomycetaceae; genus Kitasatospora; species Kitasatospora sp. NPDC003701. The sequence continues at coordinate 81,846 of NZ_JBSFNM010000022.1, read as the reverse complement.
TCGTTTCGGGCGGCGCGGGCGAGCGGGGCGCGAGGACGCAAGGACGAGGGGTCGCCGAGCGAGCCCGGAAGGCGACGGGGCGGGGCAAGGGCCGGTCTGCTGTGAGAGCGCTCTTGAGAGCGCTCTCAAGCGCTGAGAGGAGAGTGCCGTGCGGGCGACGCGGCGGTCAAGAGGTCGAAACCCGAACGTAATCTCCGGGACACCGCGGGCCGCGCGTTCAGGGCATGAAGGCGGACGCCGGGGCGACGGGACGCGACACCGAGCACGCGGGCGGCACCGGGCGCGGGGGCCCGGAGGCGCCGGGCGGTCAGGCGGTCAGGCGGTCAGGCAGTCAGGCAGTCAGGCAGTCAGGCAGTCAGGCGGAGGCTCGCAGGATCAGCCGGGTCGGGGTGATCACGGAGGTGGGGCCGCCGGGTCGCAGGCCCGGCGGGAAGCCGGCCGCCGGCCCGGGGCGCGCACCGGCAGCGACCAGCCGGCGCAGCAGCAGTCCGGCCATCAACCGGCCCATCTCCTCGATGTCCTGGCGCACCGTGGTCAGCGGCGGCTCCGTCCAGGCGGCGATCGACTCGACGTCGTCGAAGCCCACCACCGCGACGTCCTCCGGCACCCGGCGGCCCGCCTCGCGCAGGACCCGCAGCGCGCCCGAGGCCATCGCGTCTGAGGCGGCGAACACCGCGTCCAGGTCGGGCCGGCGGGCCAGCAGTTCGGCCATCGCGCGGCCGCCGCCGTCCGGGGTGAAGTCCCCCTCGGCGATCAGCGCCGGGTCGCCGTCGGGCAGCACGTCCCGGTAGCCGTCCAGGCGGTCCAGCGAGGAGGTCTGGTCGAGCGGGCCGGTGACGGTGGCGATGGCGGTGCGCCCGAGCGCCCGCAGGTGGCCGACCGCCAGCCGGGCGCCACCCCGGTTGTCGCTGTCCACGTACACCAGGTCGCGGTCGGTCTCGGCGCCCGCCCAGCCCGGTCGGCCGCCCACCACGAAGGGCAGCCCGACCTTGCGCGCCATCCCGGGCAGCGGGTCCGGCTGGTGCAGCGAGAACAGCAGCGCGCCGTCCACATGGCCCCCGGCCAGGTAGCGGCCGACCCGCTCGTAGTCGTGGTGGTCGTCGACCATCATCAGGACCATCTGGTGGTCGGCGGCGGCCAGCTCGCGGCCGATGCCGCGCAGCTGCTGGGCGAAGAACGGGTCGGAGAACAGCCGGCTGCCCGGCTCGGCCACCACCACGGCCACGGCCCGGTTGTGCCGGGTGACCAGCGTCCGGGCGGCCGGGTTCGGGACGTAGCCGAGCTCCTCGACGGCCCGCCGGACCTTGTCCTGCAGGGCCTCCCGGACCCCCTCACCGCCGTTCACCACCCGCGACGCCGTGGCCCGGGAGACCCCGGCCAATTCGGCGACCGACTCCAGCGTCGGACGCGGCGTCTGCTCCGGCACCGTGGGCTCCTCTCGCGCGCGGACGCTTTCGTCCTCCAGAGCCTAGCCGGTCGCCGGGCCGACGGTGAGAGCGCTCCCAGCCGGTCGAGGCAGCCGCTGGCCGAGGCGGCCGGTCCGGCGGTCCCCCACCGCACCCCGACCGACCCCGCCGGGCACGCCGGAGCGGTGGCGGACGGCAACCGTCCGCCACCGCGCGGCGCCCCGCGTCAGGTGGTGCTGAAGGTGAACCAGTTGACGTTGACGAAGTCGGCCGGCTGGCCGCTGGTGAACGTCAGGTAGACGTCGTGCTTGCCGGTGGTCCCGCCGATGTTGGCCGGGACGGTCGTCCAGTTCTGCCAGCCACCGGTGTTGGCGACCGCGAACGAGCCGATCGGGGCGGCCGTCCGGCTGTCCAGGCGGACTTCGACCAGACCGCTGACACCGCCCGCCGCGCCGGAGGCGACCCGGGCCTTGAACTGCCGGGCCGGGGTGCTCCCGAAGTCGACGCCCGGGTAGAGCGCCCAGTCACCGTTGGCGAGCGCGGCGAGGTTCTGCCCGCCGCCGGTGTCGGTGGTGGACTCCAGGGCCGTCCCGGACTGCCCGCCGTAGGCCTCGGCCTGGATGGTGCCGTAGGCGCTCACCCCGCCGCCCGGCGGCGGGGTGGTGGGCGGCGTGGTCGGCGGCGTGGTCGGCGGCGTGGTCGGGGGCTGGGTCGGCGGCGTGGTGCCGCCTCCGGAGCGGTAGACCGCGACGTAGTCGACCAGCATCGGGACGCCGGAGGCGGTGGCGGCCGTGGGTGTCCGGTACCCCGCCACCGGGTCGGGGAAGGCACCGCCCATGGCGACGTTCAGCAGGACGAAGTGCCCGTGTGCGGTGGCCGCGTCCCAGGTGGCGGCGTCCATCTGGGCCGCGTTGACGGAGTGGTACTGCACGCCGTCGACGTACCAGCGCAGTTGCTGCGGGCTGACGCTGCGGTCCCACTCCAGCGCGTAGGTGTGGAAGTTGCCCTGGCAGGCCGAGCCCGGGCAGGCGTGCACCGCGCCGAGACCGGTGGTCTCGTTGCACGGGCCGCCGGGGTTGCCGCCGCAGTGCAGCGTGCCCCACACCTGGTTGACGCCGTTGACGTTCTCCATCAGGTCGAACTCGCCGATGGTCGGCCAGTTCCAGTAGTTGCCGCGGTACGGCGCGCCCAGCGTCCAGAAGGCCGGCCAGTAGCCGGCGGCGGCCGCGCCGGTCACGTTCGGCATCTGGATCCGGGACTCGATGCGCAGCTTCCCGCCGGCGGGCGGCTCGAAGTCGCTGCGGCGGGTCTCGATCCGGCCGGAGGTCCAGTTGCCGTTGGCGTCCCGGATCGGGGTGATCCGCAGGTTGCCGGTGCCGTCCTGGCGGAGGTTGGCGGTGTTGGCGGTGTAGGTCTGGACCTCGCCGGTGCCCCAGTTGGCGGCGCCGCCCGGGTAGCTGGTGCCGGTGTCGACGATCCAGTCGGCGCCGGAGGGCAGGGTGTCGGCGGCGCCGGCGAAGTCGTCGCTCCAGACGGTGGTCCAGCCGGAGGGCGCGGGCGGGACGGCGGCCGTGGCGGTGCCGAGCAGCGCCGCGCAGAGCGCGGTGGCCGCGCCGGCGGCGGTCAGGACAGTGGCCAGCGCGCGGCGCGGGCGCCGTCGGCGGGTGGCGGTGGTTCTGGGTGCGGTGGTCCGGAACACGGTGGTGCACCTCCGTGGGTGGGCGGATGTGGGGGTGAGGCGTGGTGGGGCACGGCGGCGGGACGGGCAGGGCGAGCGGTCCGCGCGGTGCGGGTGCCCGGGGCTACCAGCCGATACCGAGCGTCAGCCCGGTGGGCGGAGCGGCGTTGCCGAGGATCTGGACGGACGACTGGTCGTTGATGTCGTCGTAGGGGAAGGCGTACGAGCGGCCGCCGAGGCTGATGCCGTGGAAGTAGGCGGCGTAATCGTTGGCGGCGTCGGCGCTGCGGTAGTAGGCCGCGGGCCGGTACCAGTCGGCCGGGGTGAGCGCCACGCCGCGCTGGAAGGCCGCGCACAGCTCCGCGCCGAGCTGCTTCTCGGTGTCGTTGCCGCTGGCCAGCGCGCCCGCGCAGGCCATCACGTCCGGCGAGCTTGGCTTGGTCAGGTGGAACGGCCCGGCCCCGTTCTTGGTGAAGGTCAGGGTGTTGCCGGAGACCTGCCCGGTGAAGGTCTCACCGAGCCGGGTGAGGGTGAACCGGTTCGCCGTGAAGGTGGACCAGAAGCGGTCGATGACCGGCTGGAGGTAGCCCTGCTGCGCGCCGCCCGCCAGGAAGAGGCCGGAGGAGCGCGGGGCGGTGATGCGGTGGGTGCTCTGCAGCGGGCGGAAGGCGGGCCCGACGGCCGCGGCGTAGCCGGCCATCACCTCGGCCCGGGTGCGGGTGATGCCCGCGGTGGTGTCGTAGCCGCTGGAGGCCTGCCGCAGCCGGGCGGTCATCGGGAAGCCGAACCCGTCGACCTGGGTGGTGTTGCCGCCGAACGCGACCTCGTTGTGGACGTAGGTGTACTCGTACCAGTCGTAGTAGACGTCGCTGTTCGGGTCGGCGGGGTTCTGCGGGTCGGGCCCGCCCCAGCCCTGGTCGTCGGGCGAGACGGGGATGAACAGCGGCGAGCCGAGCGAGATGTAGATGCGGCCGCCGCGGATGGCGGCCGGTGAGGGGACCGTGGCGGCGCGGTCGAGCGTGAAGGACATGTTCGGGTAGTCGACGCCGTTCTTGGTCAGGTGCCCGGGGGCCTTGGCGCCGAGGTGGTCGATGTGCGCCATCGAGCCGTCGGGCCGCAGGTAGGACCACTGACCGGGGGTGGCCATGCCGAGGACGGTCACGTAGATCTGGGCGTCGCCGTAGGTGCCGCGGGTGTTGTTGACGAAGGTGAGCGGGAAGCTGCCCGCCCCGCCGCCGCCGTTCGAACCGCCCGAACCCACGGTGGTGGTGAAGTGCGGGGTGTCGTGGAGCGGCCCGGCCTTCTCGTAGGTGAACCAGTACTCCAGGGTCGAGCCGGTCACCAGGCCCGCGGCGGTCTTCTCCCAGCGGCCCGCGACGGCCGTCATCCGGAAGTCCTGCTGGCCGCCGGTGCCGGGCCGGTAGTGGACGTCGACCAGGGTGGCCGGCGTGGCCGGGGTGAAGGTGAACAGGACCGAGCCGGGGCCGGCGGTGGTCGCCGACTGGGTGTAGTCGGCCGCCGCCTGCGCGCCGGCCGCCGTCCACAGGCCGGCCAGCAGCAGGGCGAGCACGGTGAGGACCGCCACCGGGACGCGGTGGCGGGGCGCGGTGGCGCGGGAGGACCGGCCGGCCGGCCCGGACCGGGCGGACCGGGACACGGGGGCGGGGACGGGTGGGGGTGGGGGTGGGGTTGCCGTCATGGGGGATGCCTTCCCTCGGCGGTGGGAGCACGGCGGGCGACGCTCTGAGAGCGCTCTCAGAGCGTCGACACACTGTCCCGCCCGGCCGGGCGGCGGTCAAGAGGTGAAGCGGTGGAACTTCCTTGTGGAGTCTGTGACTTCATCTCTTGAAACGAGACGGCTGGCAGCCATTCTGGACATGTGTCTATTATTGTTGGACAACAGTCCAGAAAGGAGCCCCGTCATGGGCATCGTCGCGAGCACGCTGGTGGGCCTGGTGGCCGCACTGCACGGATACATCCTGGTGCTGGAGATGTTCCTGTGGGAGCGTGCGCCCGGGCGCGGGCTCTCCGGGTTCGACCCGGCGATGGCCAGGGCCACCGCACCGCTGGCCGCCAACCAGGGCCTCTACAACGGCTTCCTGGCCGCCGGCCTGGTCTGGGGGCTGATCGCGGACGACCCGACCGGCTTCCGCGTCCAGGTCTTCTTCCTCTCCTGCGTGGTGATCGCGGGCCTGTACGGCGGGGCGACCGCCAACCGCCGGATCCTGTTCGCCCAGGCCCTGCCCGGCGCGCTCGCGCTGGCCGCGGTGCTGGTCGCCCGATGACCGACGCACGGGCCGACCGCACCCGGGCCCGGCTGCGCGCCGCCCTGCTGGCCGAGTGCGCCGAGCGCCCGCTCGCCGAGGCCAGCGTGGCGGCCGTGGTCCGGCGGGCGGGCGTCGGGCGGGCGACCTTCTACCTCCACTACGAGGACCTGCAGGCGCTCGCGGTGGACGCCTGCGCCGAGGTCGTCCGGGACGCCGTCGACGCCCTGCACGCCTGGCGCGGCACCCCCGACCCGGCCGCCCCGCCGCCCGCCCTCGTCGCGTTCCTCGCGGACGTGGAGCAGCACGCCGCGGTCTACCGCTCGCTGCTGCTGCCCGGCGGCACCGGCCCCCTGGGCGAGCTGCTGCACCGCGAACTCCGGGAGCGCAGCCGCACCGAACGGGAGCTGGCCGGCGCGCCGCACGCCGAGCTGGTCGCCACCGCCGTCGCCGCGACCTTCACGGCGCTGCTCGCGGACTGGCTGCACGCCCTCGTGCCGGCCACCGCCGGCGAACTGGCCGCCCACAGCTGGCGCCTGCTGATCTCGCTGCACCGCACCCCGTTCGCCTGAGCCGGCCCGCGCCGGCCCGCCGCGCGCCGGGGCGGTGCCCGGGGGCGCTCCGCCCTCAACGGCCTACCCGGGGGCGGCCCCGCCCTCAGGGGTGCGCCGGGCCCGGCTGCGCCCCGTCCCCGGCGGCGGGGCGCAGCAGCGAGGCCGCCAGGCTGCCCGGTGCCGGCGCCGCCGAGGGCTGCTCGGACCGGAGCATGTCCAGCGAGACCCGGGACCACTCGACGTCCGCCAGGTGCTTCGCGAGCAGCTCGACGCGCTCGCGGTAGAGGGCGGCCCGGTCGAGGTCCGAGAAGGCCGGCGGCAGGACTTCGCGCAGCGGCTCGAACCGCTCGGCCGCCCCGGCCAGCAGGCTGCGCAGGACCCGCTCCCAGGTGATCCCGCGCAGGCCGATCGACAGGTGCAGGGAGGGTTCGTCGGTGGTCTCGCCGACGTGGACGAAGCCGCGCGGCAGGTAGAGGCACTCGCCCTCCTTGAGGACGACGTCGAGCACCGGCTCGCCGACCTCCGACGGGGCCACCGCGCGGGCGCGGCTCGGCAGCCGCCGCACGGGGGCGCTCACCCGCCAGCGCTTGGAGCCGTGGAGCTGGCGCAGGAAGATCCCCACCAGGTCGAAGTGCGGAGCCGCGCCGCGCGCCCGAGGGGGCGTCAGAAAGGCGGTGCAGTCGGCCTCGTAACCGGTCTCGCGGGCCACGTCGGCGGCGAAGCGCGCCACCTCCGGGCTGTGGTTCTGGAGCTCCTCCAGGGTCAGCGTCGCGCCGCCGGCCACCAGTTCGGCGACCTTGCCGCCGTCGGCGAGCTTCTCGCGGCTCCTGGGGTTGCTCCCCCGGTTGCGCAGCACGCGCTCCGCGGGCAGCAGTTCGCCGTCACGGAAGAGCCGTACCGCGGTCATCGGCAGGCTGCTGTGAATCAGCCGCTCGGCGCTCTCCAGCGAGAACACGTCACCGAAGTCGCCCAGGCCGGTGCTGACGAAGGGCTCGCGCTCCCAGGCGGTTTCGAGGGTCGGCAGGTCGTCCACGAGCCGGAGCAGACTGTCCACGAGAGCCTCACAGGATGATCGGGTGCCGGGCGGGAGGGCGACGGCCGGCCCGTGCGGTTGCGCCCGCACGGGCCGGCCCGGCCTCGTCCCGCCGGGACCGTCCGGTCCGGCGGCGGGTCGGCCGTTGACGAAGCGTCGGGCTAGACGCCGGCGGGGCCGTCGGCGGCGCTGGCGTTGAACTGGATCCCGCAGCCCGCCAGGTCCTCGTCCTCGTCACCCACGCTGTGGGCCTGCACCTCGTCGTCCACGGCACTGGCGTTGAACTGGATCCCGCAGCCCGCCAGGTCCTCGTCGTCGCCGCCCACGCTGTGTGCCTGCACCTCGTCGGACATTCGGATCTCCTCTCGCTCGCGCTCGGACGTCGGCCGACGTCACAGTGCGACGCTAGGAGCCGCCGGTTGAACTCCGGTATGTGCGGGGCTTCCTGGCAGCTTGTCCCGCCCCTCGCGGCTCCCCGGTGCCGCTGTTCACCAATTGCTCACCGCGTCCTTGCCAGACATCCTCTTCTCGGCGAAGCTACCCGTCGGAGTACAGACGAAGGCGACCGGCCCCGATCGGGCCGGCCCGAGCTGTGCCCATGGCGTGGCGCACTCTGGGGGAGGGGCCATATGACCGGGAACACCGGCGCGACAAGACCGCTGCGTTTCACGATGCTCGGACCACTGCGGGTACGGTCCGGCGAGACCCTGCTCGAACTCGGCCCGTACAAACAGCGATTACTCCTGGCCGCGCTGCTGAGCCGGGCGAACACCGTGCTGTCGGTCGACCAGCTCATCGATGCGCTCTGGGACGGCGACCAGCCCCGGACGGCGCGCAAGAACCTCCAGGTGTACGTCTCCGCCCTGCGCAAGGTGCTGCGGGAACGGATCGGTCATGTGCCCTACGGCTACACGCTGACGGTGACGTCCGAGGAGTCGGACCTGCTGCGGTTCGACGAACTCGCGACGGCCGGGCGGCAGGCGCAGCGGGAGGGCAACCCGGCCGGCGCGTCGGCGCTGTTCGGGGAGGCGGTCCGGCTCTGGCAGGACCAGCCGCTGGTCGACCTGCTCGGCAGCCCGTTCGCCGCCCGCGAGTCGGAGCGGCTCGCCGACCGGTTCCTCGCCGTGTACGAGGACTGGGCCGAGCTGGAGGTCGAGTCCGGCCGGGCGCTCGGACTGCTGGACCGGCTCAGCGAGTTGGCCGTGCGGCACCCGTTCCGCGAGCGGCTGATCGTGCTGCACATGACCGCGCTCGACCAGGTCGGCGGCCGGCGGCAGGCGCTCGCCGCCTTCGAGAGCCACCGGCAGTTCATCGCCCGGGAGCTCGGCCTCGACCCCAGCCCCGTCCTGCAGCAGACCTATCGGGCGATCCTGGCCGGCGAGGGTGCGGCCCGGCCGGGCCGTGCCCGGCCGCGCGAGCACGCCAGGCCCTCCCAACTCCCCCGGGACCTCGCGGACTTCGTCGGCCGCCGGGAGGAGGTCGAGGCGGCGGAGGCGGTCCTCACCGGCGGCGCCCGATGTACCGACGTCGCGGCGGTCTCCGGCCCGCCGGGCGTCGGCACCACGGCGCTGGCCGTCCACGTCGGCCACCGCGTGGCCGACCGCTTCGCGGACGGGCAGGTCTTCGTCCCGCTGGGACACCCCGACGGCGCCCCCCGCGACTGGCACGAGGTGCTGACCGAGCTGCTGCGCAGCACCGGTCTCGACATCACCCCGCCCCGCGAGGAGACCGCGGCACTGGCGCTGTGGCGGTCCTGGATCGCCGACCGGCAGGTCCTCCTCGTCCTCGACGGCGCGACCGGCGAGTCCCAGGTGCGCCGGCTGCTGCCGGGCCGCGGGCCGAGCCGCACCCTGGTCACCTCGGCGCACCGGCTCAGCGGCCTGGAGTGCGTCCACCGCATCGAACTCGACGAGTTCACCCCCGGCGAGGCCCGGGAGCTCCTGGTGCGCGTACTCGGCGAGCAGCGGCTCGTGGACGCGGACCGCACGCTGCACCGGCTTCAGGAAGTGTACGGACTCTCACCGCTGGTCGTCCGTGCGCTGGCCGCGAAACTCACCGCGCTGCGCCACCTCTCCCTGCGCGAGTACGCGGACCAGCTGGGCCGGCAGCCGGCCTGCCCGCACGAACTGTCGGTGGGGGGATCCTCCGTCCAGGACGGCTACCGCAGGTTCCACCGGGCACTGCCCCCGCGGCAGCAGGCGGCGCTGGGGGCGCTGGGAGCGCTGCCGGGACCGGCCTTCGACCAGACGGTCCTGCTGGCCGCGCTGGGCGGCCTGGCGGAGCCGGCCGAGCGGATCGTGGAGGAGCTCATCGAGGCGCACCTGGTCGCGGTGGCCGAGGACGACGAGGTGCGGGCCCACGCCGTCCGCTACCGCATGCCGAGGCTGGCCCACCGGTACGCCGCCGCGCTGCACCGCAGCCCGCTGCCGGGCGGCTGCTGACGCTCCGTCGGGCGGGCGGCTGGGCGGCGGCCCGCCCGCCCGCCGCCTCCACCGCCCGCTCAGCGCGCCATCGCGGCGAGCACCTCGTGCAGGGACTCGACCAGCCGCAACCCGCTGGCCCGCTGCTCCGGCGCCAGCTCGCCGAGGACCTGGACGATGCCGGCCAGCCGCTCGAACTCCGCGCCGCCGAGGGCCAGTGCGCTGCGGGCCGCCCGGCTGCGGACCAGGCCGTGCAGGGCGAGCCCGGCCTGGCCGGCGAAGGCCACCAGCAGGTCCAGGTCGGCCAGGCTGGAGCGCGACTGCGGGTGCGGGTCGAGCACCTGGATGACGCCCAGGATCTCGTCCCGGTGCACGACCGGGGCCGCCATGATGGCGTCCGGCACGTAACGGGTCCGCTCCGCGAGGTCCTGCGCGAAGATCGCGCTGCCCCGCAGGTCGTCCACCGTCATCGGTTCACCGGTGTCGGCGACCCAGCCGGCGATCCCCCGGTGCGCCGGGAACCTCGTCCCGACCAGGAAGTCCTCGCCCTCCCCGGAGACGGCCTCGAAGACCAGCTGGTCCTCCTCCCGGTCGAAGAGGAAGATCGAGCTCGCGGCGGCGCCGAAGATCGAACGCGCCACCCGCACGATGGAGGACAGCAACTCGCGGTCGTCCGGGCCGGGATCGGCCAGGGCGCCCGAGATCGCCGCGATCATCGCCGTGGAGTCCGCCGGATGGTCCATGGATCTCACACTCCCCGCACGTTGGCTGCCGTCAGGTAGAGGATCGTCTTCAGCTCGAAGGTCGTCAGACGAGGGTGCTTGCCGAGGATGAGCGCGCTCAGTCCGGTGACGTGCGGCGCCGCGAAGCTGTTGCCGGTGTTGCGGGTCGTGCTGCCGTTCGGCCCGGCGACCTGCACCGCCTGCCCCCGGGCGAAGAACTCCACCGGCGGGTCCGGGTTGTAGAGCACGAGGTCCGAGTCGTCCTCGGCGTGGCTGCCGACCGAGATCACCGAGGAGAACCGCCAGGGGAAGCTCTCGATCCGGGAGTTGTGCGCCGAGGCGACGATCACCGAGCGGTTGAAGTAGGCGTCGTCGGCCATCTCCCGCAGCACCTGGCTGAACTGCGGGCGCGAGGTCGACAGGCTCAGGTTGATCACGTCGAACCGCTGCTCGATGGCCCAGCTCAGCCCCGCGAGCAGGGCGGCGCCCGTTCCGCCGCCGTTCTCGCCGAGGATCCGGACGCTGTGCAGCTCGCAGCCGGGGGCCACCCGCCGGACGATGCTGGCGCAGGCCGTGCCGTGGCCGCAGGTGTCCGCCGGTGTCACCTCCTCCACGGTCAGCCCGCCGTCCCGCCCGACGACGGCGTGCGAGCCGACCACGTCGCCGACCAGCGGATGGCCCGCCTCGACGCCGCTGTCGACGATGCAGACCCGGACGCCGGTGCCGTCCGCTCCGCCGTGGGCCCACTCGGGCGTGACGGGCACCGTCTCGGAGCTGGCGACGGGGATGTCGGCGGGGCGGCGGTCGAGCAGGTTCCAGGTCAGCGGAGCGCCGGCCCGGGTGGCGGTCCCGGCGCCGGCCCGGGCGGCCGCCCCGGCAGCGACGCGGCCGGCCGGCCGGGCGGAAGGCGGTGTGGTGGTCATCGCTCGCCCCGCTCCCCCGCCGGGCCCGGCTCCTCGGCCAGGCCCAGCTCCTGCGTCAGCAGCCTGGTCCGGGCCGCTCCGACGAGGTGCCCCTTCGCGTCGAAGCGGCGCCGCGCGGCCCGCAGCGCCGCCCCCGCCCGGCGCGGCAGCCCCAGCAGGGCGCCGGTGTGCGCGAGGTCGAGGCAGGCCCTGGCCTGGTCGGCCGGGGAGTCGGTGCGGTGGGCCAGCTGCACGGCCCGGCGGGCCAGTGCGAGGGCCTGCCCGTGCTCGCCGCCGTGGGCCCGGATCCTGGCCTGGACGCCGTAGCGGTTGGCCTGCAGCACCGGGTGCCCGTCGGCGACCGTCAGGTCCGCCACCAGGTCGGCGGCCTGGCGCCACTGCCCGGCCGCCAGCTGGACGCGGGCCAGTTCGAGCGCGGTGGTGCGGACCAGGCCACCGGCGCGCAGTGCCCGGGCCGCCTCCAGTGCCTCGCGCAGGGCGGCCTGGGCCTGCTCCGGCCGGTCCGCCAGCTCGGCGAGCGTGCCGTCGAGCAGCGGCCCGAACACCGCGCCCTCGCCGTAGGCGAGCGCCGCCATCGCGCGCCGGACGGCGGCCAGGCACTCGGCCGCCCGGTCGGACCGGCCCTGGAGGGCGTGCAGCACGGTGAGCGGGAACCCGAGCGTGACCTGCACGGCCAGCCGGTCGGCCCCGTGCGTGGCCAGCAGGGTCTCGCAGCGGGCGGCGGCGGACGGCGCCGGCTCCGGACCGTGCCAGAGCGAGAGCCCCGTCGCGCCCAGGGTGTTGGCGAGCTCCCGGTCGGCCGCCGCGGCGAGCGAGTGGGTGAGGGCGTGGCCGAGCGCCGTCACCGCCTCGCCGTGCCGCCCCCGGCGCTGGCAGGACCCGGCGAGCAGCAGGTGGCTCCGGGCCAGGCCCAGTTCGTCGCCGCAGGCCCGGAAGACCGTCAGGCCGTCGACGGCCGCCCGTTCCAGGGCGGCGTCGTCGTGCTCGCACGCGGCGAGGTGCAGCCGGGCGTGGGCGGCCGTCCCCGCCGCCCCGTGCTCGCCCGCCTCCGCCACGGCGCGGACCAGCACCTCGCGCGCCTCGGTGGAGCGTCCGATCGCCAGCAGCACCTCACCCAGCCGTTGCAGCACCTCGGGCCGGCCCCGGTCGCCCGGGTCGGCGAGGTCGGCGGCACGCTGCAGGAGGGTCAGCGCCCAGGGCAGGTCCACCCGGCCGAGCGCGCCGACGCCGGCCCGGGCCAGGTGCCGCAGCGCCCGCCGGCGCAGCAGCGGATCGCGGTCGGTGCGGCGGCCGACCGCGCTGCGGTAGCGGTAGGCCTGCTCCAGGTGGGTGCCGATCAGCGCGTCCGGGCGCCCGGCCCGCACCAGGTACTCGGCGTAGCGCTCGTGGAGTTCGCCGCGCCGGACCTTGGTCAGCCCCTCGTAGGCGACCCGCTGGGTCACGCCGTTGACGAAGCAGTAGGCGGCGCTGGCGCCGAACGGGCGGCGCATCGGCTTCACCAGGCCGCGCCGGGTCAGGGTGCGGAGCACCGTGCCGCTCGCGGCCGGCAGCCCGGGCTCGCCCGCCAGGGCCTCCAGGTCCTCGGCGTCGAACTCGCGCCCCACCACCGAGGCGTGGCGCAGAACGGTCCGGTCCGTCTCGTCCAGCCGGTCGATCCGGGCGGCGAGCAGCGCGTGCAGGTTGGGCGGCAGGCCCTCGGCGCCGCCCGCCTCCTCGACCGTCGCGGCGAGCTGTTCGAGGTAGAGCGGGTTGCCGTCGGCCTGGGCCACGATCTGCTCGGTGGCGGCCGAGGTGTGCAGGGCGAGGTCGACCAGGTGGGCCGCGAGGACGGCGGAGTCCCCGGCGGAGAGGCCGGTGACGGTCACCGTGGTCGAGTTGGCCCGGCCGGTGCCCCAGGTGGGGCAGGAGTCCATCAGCTCGGGCCGGGCCAGGCAGAGCACCAGGATGGGCAGCCGCCGCAGGTCCTCCACCAGCCGGTCGAGCAGGGCCAGGAACGGCTGGTCCGCCCAGTGGAGGTCGTCGACGACGAGCAGCATCGGGTGCTCGCCGGTACGCACGGTGAGCACGTGGGCGACCGCCGCGCAGGTGTCGTCCTCGGAGGGGGCCGGCGTGCCGTCGAGCAGCAGCCCGGTGCGCAGCAAGGCCAGCGCCGCGGCGGTGGCCGACCCGTCGAGCGCGTGCCGCTCGGCCTCCTCGGCCAGCGGGGCCATGCACTCGGCCAGCGCGTGCAGCGAGCCGCCGGTGCCGGCGGCCCGGCAGCGGCCGGCGCCGACCGCCTCGACGGCCGGGGCCGAGCGGCGCAGCCATTCGTCCACCAGGCGGGTCTTCCCGATGCCCGCCTCCCCCAGCAGGGTGAGCACGTGGACGTCGCCCTCCTCGGCCACCCGCCGCCAGGCCAGGTCGAGTTCGCTCAGGTAGCGCTCCCGGCCGACGAACGGCACGTCGGAGCGGGGCGCGCGCTCGGGTTCGGAGAGGCCCAGCAGGCGGCCGGCCTCGATCGGCCCGGCCACCCCCTTCAGGCTGACCGGGCCGACCTCGGCGACGGTCAGCCCGGATCCGCAGGCCCGCCAGGTCTGCGCGCTCAGCAGGACCTCCCCCGGGCCCGCCGCCTGCTCCAGCCGGGCGGCGACGTTGACCACCTCGCCGGAGACCAGCGCCTGCCGCCTGGCCGGATCGGCCGTGGTGACCACCTCGCCGGTGTGCACGCCGATCCGGGCACCGAGCCGGACCCGGTGGTCGCGCTCCAGCTGGGTGTTGAGCTCGCCGAGCGCGGCCAGCATGTCCACCGCCGTCTCCAGCGCCCTGCGGGCGTCGTCCTCCTGCGTCGCGGTGAGGCCGAAGACGGCCATCACGGCGTCGCCGATGAACTTCTCCACGATCCCGCCGTGGGCGCCGATCCGGCGCTCCATCAGCTCGTAGTAGCGCAGCAGGATCGACCGGAGCACCTCGACGTCGAGCTTGCCGGACAGCTCGGTCGACCCGACGAGGTCGCAGAACAGCACGGTGACGACCCTGCGCTCCTCGGCCGCCGGCGTCGGGGCCGTGACCGGGGTGCCGCACCGGGCGCAGAATCGCGCGTCCGGGGGGAGTTCGGTGGCGCAGGACGGGCAGCTCATCGGTCGGGCCCTCCGGTCAGTACGCCGTCATGTCGCCGATGCACCACGGGGTTTCGCCGTCGTCCCCGTCGGCGGAGTGCAGGACGACCTCCGGTTCGTCGTCGGCCGGCAGGTCCGGCACGGCGCCCGGGTACGCGGCGGGCAGGTCGGCCGCCGGTTCGGCGGGCCGTTCGGCGGGGGTCGGCTCGGGCACGTCGATCAGCCCTCTTCCCTGGCGTAGGTCGGACAGTCCGGTCGTCTCCGTGAGCTTAGGAGCGGCCAGTTGGGGTTCGGTTTACGTCCGGTATGCCCCCGCCGCAGGCCCGGGCCGCCCGGGCCGGGCCGGAAGCTGCCCGTCAACCTGTCGCATACCGGCGGCAAACCGCGGCTGCCTAGCCTCACGCTGTCAGGGCCCGCCGACGGCGGCCGCGCCCGCCGACCCAGGGGAGAGCAATGATCGGCACCCGGCTGGACGAGGTGGACGCGCCCCGCCTGATCAGGAGCGACCGCGGCTGGTGGTTCATCGGCAACCGGACGTGGACGCTGCTCAAACCGGAGCACGTCGCGGCCGACGGCCGACTGCGCCCGGACATCGACGAGTTCCTGCGCGACGCGGGCGCCTACCGGGAGCGGACCGCGAAGTCCTTCGCGCTGACGGTGCTGACCAGCACGGCCTGCAACCTCGGCTGCGGCTACTGCTTCCAGAACACCGGCCAGGACCCGAAGGGCGGCCACCGCCCGCCCCGGATCAACCTGCGCCGGCTGAACACCCGAACCATCGACCGGATCGTCGAGTTCACCGGCGAGCGGATGGCGCAGGCCGGCCTGGACCGGCTCTACCTGCTGCTGTTCGGCGGCGAGCCGCTGCTCAACCCGCGCGGCTGCCTGGAGCTGCTGGAGCGCTGCGCGCCGCTGGGCCTCGGCACCGCCGCCATGACCACCAACGGCGTGCTGCTGACCGGCCGACGGGCCGTCCAGCTCAGCGCCGCCGGCCTGCGCGCCGTGCAGATCACCTTCGACGGCAGCCGGGAGGACCACGACGCGACCCGGGTCACCCACGCCGGCGGGGGCACCTTCGACGCCATCGTCACCAACGTGGCGGCCGCCACCGAGGCCACCCGGCTGTCCTGGAACTTCCGGGTCAACGTCTCGCACCACAACGTGGAGCGGATCGGCGCGCTCTTCGGCCAGCTCGACGGCAAGGTGGACCCGAGCCGCTGCACCTTCACCTACGCCTGGGTCGGCGACTCCGGGATCGGGTACCGCAACGACCTCGCGCGGGCCCGGCAGGTGGAGGACCACTTCGTCGACTGGGCCGTCGAGGCGCTCGAACGCGGCTACCGGTTCGCCAAGCCGAGCATGCGGACGACCTGCCAGATCTGCTCGATCCCCGGCGGCCGCGAGGGCGCCGTCGTCAACGCCGACGGCACGCTGTTCAGCAGCTGGCAGTCGGCCGGCAAGCCGGGCTTCGAGGTCGGGCACGTCGACCACGGCTACCTGGAGACCGGCACGGTGCCGGACCGCTGGGTGACCTGCGGCTACGAGTACGAGCAGGCCGACACCGAGGTCATGACGCGCTTCCAGGACAACGTCGACGCGCGGATCCTCGACCACCTGCACGCCACCGGCCGGTTGTAGCCGGGGAGGGAGGGACAGTGCTGGCAGGCGTGCTGCGCACCAACCGCGACTTCCGGCGGTCCTTTCTCGCCGACCTCACCTCGGCGCTCGGCTCGTCGATGTCGACGATCGCCTACCCGCTGCTGGTCCTGAGCCTGGGCGGCAACGCGGCGCAGGCCGGGGCGGTCGCCACCGTCGCCCTGGTGACCAGGCTCGGCTTCCGCCTCCCGGCGGGCAGCCTGGTGGACCGGTGGAACCGGCGCCGGGTCATGCTGACCACCGACCTGGTGCGCCTGGTGGCGGTGGCCACCATCCCGCTGGTCGCCCTCTGGGGGTCGCCGTCCTACGCCCACCTGCTGCTGGTGGCCGCGGTGGAGGGGATCGCCACCGCGCTGTTCGGGCCCGCCAACACCGTCCTCACCCGTGACGTCGTGGCCAAGGAGGACCTCGCCGACGCGCTGGGCATGGGCCAGGCCCTCCAGGCCGCGGTCAGCCTGGCCGGGCCGGCGCTCGGCGGTGTGCTGTTCGCGGCCGACCGGATGCTGCCGTTCGCCGTCGACGCGCTCTCCTACGCCGTGTCGGCCGCGCTGATCCGGCGCATCACCGTGCGCCCCACGGCGGCGGAGCCGCGCGCCGAGGACCGCGGGCTGACGGCGGGCATCCGCTGGCTGGTGCGGCAGCGCGAACTGTTCGTCATCCTGGTGTACGCGGCCGTCATCAATCTGGTCGCGGCCGCCATCGATGTGATCGTCATCCTGGAACTGCAGGCGAACGGGGCCTCCGGCTGGGTGATCGGGCCCGTGCTGTCCTGCGCGGGCGTCGGCGGGATCGTCGGCTCCCTGCTGGCCCCCTGGCTCGTCAAACGGCTGAGCGTGCCGGCCATCCTGCTCGGCATCGGCGTGGGCTGGACGGCGGTGCTCGCGGTGTTCACGCTGACGTTCCGGCCGGGAGTGGTCGCCGCCCTGCTGACCCTGCTGATGACGCTGTCGCCGGCGGCCGGCGTGGTGGTCGGGCAGGCCCTGTTCGGGCAGACCCCCCGGCACCTGATCGGCCGGGTGAGCGCCGCCACCGGCCTGCTGCTCAGCGGCCTGGCCGCACTGGGCCCGGTCGCGGCCGGCACGCTGCTGCAGGGGCTCGGCGGCGCCGGCACCTGGGCCGTGCTCGCGGTGCTGACGGCGGCGGTCACCGCGGGCGGCTGGATCCCGCTGCGGGCCACCGGGCGGCTCGGTGCCGGGGCCGCGACGGAGGCCGGCGCGGAGGCGGAGCAGCCGGCGGAACCGGCCGTCGTCGCGCACGCCGCCCCACCCGGCCCCGACCCCGCCGCCCCCGCCGAAGCCGGCACCGCCGGCACCGACCCCGGGAGAAGCTCGGATGACTGACCGCCTCCTGCCGCCCGACCCGTACCGCTGGCTGGAGGACGCCGACGATCCGGCCGTCCTGGAGTGGACCGAGAAGCAGGACGCCCGCTACCGCGCCGCCGCCGACGGCTGGCGGGCGCGCGCGAGCGCCGAGGCCCGGCTCACCGAGCTGTCCGGACGGCTCGGCGCCCGCTCCGCCCCCCGCCCGGCCGGCGCGCGGCTGTTCCTCACCCGCTCGCGCCCCGGGGCCGAACACCCCGAGCTCGTCGTCGTCGAACCGTCCGGCGCCGTCCGGGTGCTGGTCGATCCGGCGCTGGTCGACCCGACCGGCGGCACCACCCTGGAGGAGTGGGAGCCGTCCTGGGACGGCCGCCTGCTCGCCTACCAGCTCGCCGCCGGCGGCACCGAGGACGCCGCCCTCCGCGTCCTGGACGTCGACACCGGCCGGCTCCTGGACGGCCCGATCGACCGGGTCCGCCGCAGTACCGTCGCCTGGCTGCCCGACGGCAGCGGCTTCTACTACGTCCGCCGGCTGCACCCCGCGCTCAACCCGGGCGAGGGCCAGTACCACCGCCGGGTCCGGCTGCACCTGATCGGCACCGACCCGGAGCGGGACGCGCTGGTCTTCGGCACCGGCCGGGCGAAGACCCAGCACTACACCGTGCGGATCAGCGCGGACGGCCGCTGGCTGGTCGTCGGCGCCGCCGCCGGCGCCGTGCCCCGCCGGGACCTGTGGATCGCCGACCTGACCGAGGACCGGCCGGACCGGCCCCGGCTGCGCCCGCTGCAGGAGGGCCTCGACGCACGGTCGCAGCCGCACATCCGCCCCGGCACCCCGCCGGACGGCCGCTGCTACCTCACCACCGACCTGCACGCCCCCCGGGGGCGCGTCGTGGTCACCACCCCGGGCGCCCCCACCCCCGACACCTGGACCGAACTGATCCCGGAGGACCCGCAGGCCGTCCTGGAGGACTTCGCGATCCTCGACGGCCCCGACCCGGCCCGGCCGGTCGCCCTCGTGGTCCGCACCCGGCACGCCGTCGGCGAGATCACCCTGTACGACCTGGCCGACGGCCGGCCGCTCGGCTCCGTGCCCGTCCCCCCGCTGGGCACGGTCGGCAAGGTCCGGGTCGCCGCAACCGACGCCCACCGGGCTTGGTTCGTCCACACCGACTTCGCCACTCCCCCGACCGTCCTGTGCTACGACCACCGCACCGGGGCGGTGGACGTCTGGCCCGTCCCCGGCGCCGCCGTGCCCGGACCGGCGGACGACCCGGCGGACGACCTCGTGACCAGCCGGGTCGGCTACACCTCCCGGGACGGCACCACCGTCCGGATGTTCGTGCTCGCCCGGCGCGACGCCCCGGACCGCCCCCGCCCGGCGATCCTCACCGGCTACGGCGGCTTCGGCCAGTCGCTGACCCCCGGCTACGCGCCGGAGGCCATCGCCTGGGTCCGGGCCGGCGGGGTCTACGCGGTCGCCAACCTGCGCGGCGGCGGCGAGGAGGGCGAGGAGTGGCACCGCGCCGGGATGCTCGACCGGAAGCAGAACACCTTCGACGACTTCCACGCCGCCGCCGACCACCTCGTCGCGGCCGGCTGGACCACCCCCGGGCAGCTCGGCATCTGGGGAGCCTCCAACGGCGGCCTGCTGGTGGGCGCCGCCCTCACCCAGCGGCCCGCGAGCTTCGCGGCCGCGGTCTGCATGGCGCCCCTGCTCGACATGGCGCGCTACGAGCTCTCCGGCCTCGGGCCGAGCTGGACCGGCGAGTACGGCAGCGCCACCGATCCGGAACAACTCGCCCGGCTGCTCTCCTACTCCCCGTACCACCACGTCCGCGCCGGCACCGGCTACCCCGCCGTGCTGTTCGCCGTCTTCGACGGCGACAGCCGGGTGGACCCGCTGCACGCCCGCAAGATGGCGGCCGCCCTCCAGGCCGCGACCGGCAGCGGGCAGCCCGTCCTGTTCCGGCTCGAACGCGGTGCGGGCCACGGCGCCCGGGCCGCCTCACGCCGCACCGCCCTCTTCGCCGACCTGCTCGCCTTCTTCGCCGACCGCCTCGGCCTGCCCGCCGCCTTCTGATCCGGCGGCTTCCGTCCGCCGCTTCCTGCCCCTGCCTTCCGACCTCTGCCCTTCGACCTCTGCTACCGACCGCGTCGTTCAAGCACCTCGACAGCCGGCGCGGCCCGACGCTGCCGTCCCGCGATCGCCACGCAGGACGGGAGCGCTCAACGCTCAGGGTGGACCACCAACTGATCGGAAACGCCCCGGCCGAGCTCAATTGACGTCACCGAACCTCCCCGAGGGCTCTCCGGGTAGCCTTCGAGGAAGACGGAGCAGAGGGGCTGAGGCATCGAATGAACGGCGAGCACAGCGGGCCGCTCCCGTCCGCGTGGGTGGCCCGCGAGCAGGTCTCGTACGACGAACTTCGCGCTTCGGACGACGCGTTGTGGTGGCTGCAGTCCGACCCCGACCTCGGCGGAGCGCGACGGCTCATGCGGGCCGGCAGCACGGGGGTCGCCGAACCACAGACGCCTTCCCAGGTGTCCGTCGGAGGGTGTCTGCACGCCTACGGCGGCGGCGCTTATGCCGTTGCGGACGGCACCGTGTGGTTCGTCAGGGCCGCGGACAGCAAGGTCTACCGCATCGAAGCCGGGAACGGGCCCGAACAGGTCGTACCCTCCGAGGACGGCTACGCGTACGGCGACCTGTGGTGCTCACCGGCCGGGCCCCTGCTCGCCGTCCGCGGCGACGAGGCCGGAGACGAGATCGTCGAGATATCGCCCGACGGCGTCCGGGTCCTGGTTCGCTCGACCGGATTCCTGGCGGCGCCCCGGCAGCAGGGCGATCTCCTTGCCTATCTCGAATGGCGCCGCGACGAAATGCCCTGGGACGCGTCGCGGCTCCGCCTGGCCGAGGTCGGCACGCGTCGGGTCGGGACGGACCGCATCGTCGCCGGTAGCGAGCACGAGTCCGTCGTTCAGCCCCAGTGGGGCCCCGGGGGGCGCTTGTACTTCCTGTCCGATCGCACCGGCTGGTGGAACCTCTACCGCTGCACGGACGGCCAGGTCGAGGCTGTCGCGCCGCTGGATGCCGACTGTGCTGCGGCGCCGTGGGAGGGCGGTTACCAGTCGTACGTGATCACCGCGTCCGGCGAGGTCGTCCTCACTGCGAACGACGGGATCCGGACCGATGTGGTGGCGGTCGGACGTGACGGTCGGCGCCGGCGGTGCGCGACGAACCTCTCGTCCGTGAAGCCGTATCTCGGTTCGCTGGGAAACACCGTCGCCGTCATCGGATCGACCCCGACCAGTCGCCCGAGCGTGTATCTGATCGACCTCGCGCTCGACGCCGGCCGGTCCGCGCGTCCGGTCACCGCAGCCGAGAACAGGGCGCCCGAAGGGAGCGTCTCGCCCCCCACCGAGCAATCGGTCACGTCCCACGGGTGGGACGTGCGCTACCTCCTCCACCTTCCCCGCGGCCGACGTCCCGCTCCTCTGATCGTTCGAGCCCATCCCGGCCCCACCGACGATGTGCCACTTCGCCTCGACTGGACGATCCAGTTCTTCGTCAGCCGCGGCTATGCCGTCGCCGAGGTCGCCTACCGCGGCAGCACCGGGCAGGGGCGGGCGTTCCGCCAATCCCTGCACGGCCACTGGGGTGAGTACGACGTCGACGACTGCGTGATGGTGGCCGAGCAGCTGGTGGCGGACGGCGTCGGCGCTCCGGGTGCCGTCTTCATCAGCGGCGCGAGCGCCGGCGGCTACACCGCCCTGCAGGCTGCCTGCCGACCGGGTCCCTTCACCGGAGCGACGGCGACATCGGCCATCATCGACCCCGCGCGGTGGCAGGAGTCCGTGCCCGCGTTCCAGCGGCAGCATGCCGCCGTCCTCGCCGGACCGGCGGGCGCGGTACAGGCGGGAGCCATCGAAGCATCGCTCCTCCTGATCCATGGAACAGCCGATGAGATCTCCTCTGCCGGCGACGCCATGCGGTTGGCCGACGATCTCGC
This sequence comes from Kitasatospora sp. NPDC003701, assembly GCF_053587085.1. Classification (NCBI taxonomy): domain Bacteria; kingdom Bacillati; phylum Actinomycetota; class Actinomycetes; order Kitasatosporales; family Streptomycetaceae; genus Kitasatospora; species Kitasatospora sp. NPDC003701. The sequence goes on along the minus strand of NZ_JBSFNM010000022.1, from coordinate 60,763 downwards.
GGCGCTGAACCACGACCACGAGACACTGCTCCTGGACGGCGGCGATCACTACCTCTCGGCGCCGGACCACCTGGAGCAGGCACTGCGGGTCGAACTCGCCTTCTACGAGCGCCTCATCCGATCCGCCGCATGCTGAGCGCGAGCTGATCCGCGTCGGGCAGCACCTCCCGTGCGAACTCGCGAAGTTCGGCGACCGCTGAGTGGCTCGCGTGAAGCTCCAGCTCGACGAGGAGGCCGGCGACGCGCTGCACGCAACGGCCGGAGTCCGTACGGGCTGCGTACCCCACAGCCTCGGTGCCGACCGTGCAGGCCTGGTCGAGGTCGCCCGTACGAAGCCATGTCGAGGCCAGCAGGGTTGCGTCGATCGCAAGGCGTCGAACCTTGTCGCGGCCGACACCGTCGAGGGCGTCGGCCAGTTGGTGGCGAGCGGCCGGGGCGTGCCCGAGATCGTGCAGGCAGTGAGCCGCCTCGTCCGCCAGGTAGGCCGGGGTGAAGTAGCCGATCCAGCCCGGCTCGTCCTCTGGGTCCGCGCCGTCGAGCAGCGACTCCGCCTGGACGAGCAGTCGGCTGGCCTCGGGTTCCTCCCCCAGCCGGGCATGGGCGCGGGCGAGTACGGCGGTGATGGCAGCCCGGGTGGCGGGGCTGGCCAAGGTGCCGACTGCGGTGTGTGCGGACGATGCCCATGTCAGCGCAATCCTGGGCCGGCCGCAGTGCAGGGCCAGGTGCCCGAGGTTGACCGCCACAAGGTAGGCACCGTAGGGCCGATCGTTCGCGGCAGCGGTCAACGTAAGTGCACGTCGGTAGAAGGACTGTGCCTGCTCGTGATCCCCGTTGTCCACCGCCTGGTAGCCCGCGAGTTCGAGGAATCCCGTGGCAACGCGAGCCCGGCACCTGACCACCTCCTCGGTAGCCGTCGGACGGGCGAGGAGATCAGCCAGCTCACCGCTGATGTAGGCCGCCACCCGGGGCGCATACCGGCGCGCCCCGTAAGTGTGGTCCAACTGCCGGAACATGCCCAGCGTTCCTTCAGCAACATCGATCTCATCAGCCGTGGCCCAGAGACGGCCGCCGGCCATCCTGGATTCCCCTGCTGGTCCGGCAGCGGCCCAGTCAATGATGTGCGTGTTGCTGTCGCCCAGTTGAGCACCTGCGACGTGCGCTGTGGAGCGAGGGACAGCGAGCCGTGCAGGTGACTTGCCGGTCGGATCCCCCGACAACATGTCCTGCTCCGAGGCGGTGGCAGCGCTGGCGCTCTGGATCAGATCCTTCAACTCGCCGAGGCCGACTCCGAGTTCCTCGGCGAGCCTGGGACGCTGCCATGGACGCGGCTCCCCCTTTCCACGTTCCCAGCGCCCAACCGTAGACCGATCAAGGCCCAGTGCCTCGGCGAGGCTCTCCTGCGTGTGGCCCGCCGCATCACGCTGGACCGCCAGCGCTGATCGCTTTCTGACAACCATCGGCTGACTTCCCGGACCTCGTGATTCCGACGTCGATGCAGCTCAGGACAGCCTCTGCCACATCAGCGCCCCATACATCCGCCAAGTTTGCTCTGTTCTTCGCGACTTCGTGGTGCTTCTGTGGAACCAACGGCGAACGTCGACGATCCCGAAGACCGCGCGCTGCCGTCTGCCCCGCCATCAGGCACCAGTCGCACACGCCAAAGAACCAGCTCCCCACAGGCGCAATCCCCAAGGATTTTGTCATGCCCACAAGCATCAATCTTGTGACCACCGCGAGGTTCCGCGCGGTGGGACCAGCTCGTCGACAGATCGCCAAGGTCGTGGCCGACGAACTCGGTGTCGACCTCGTCGACGACGAGAAGTTCAAGCTTCAGACCTGCCTGTCCGAGCTCCTGACCAACGCCATCACACACGGCCACGGTGGCGAGGTCCGGGACGGCCGCGCAGCGCTCGCCTACGGAGTGCAGATCCGTCAGGAGACGGGCCGAATCCGCGTGTGGGTCGCGGACCCCGGACGGGGCATGCCGCAGCCCAGGCAGGCTGGGGCGGACGCCATCAACGGTCGCGGTCTTCAGCTCGTGAACACCCTGGCCACCGCCTACGGCTGGGAGCCCTCATCGATCGGTGCGGACCTGGCCTGCGCCAAGATCGTGTGGTTCGAGATCAGCGTCTCCGCGCTCGACGGCCCCATGATCGGAGCCACTTCCCGAACGGCGACACCCTCCGGCGGCGACGGCCGGAACACCTCCCCGGGACGCCGGGGAGCCTCCCCGCTCGAACCGGTGCCACGTGCCTTCCTGACACCACGCCGACGCCCGCTTGCCTCCCTGAACGTGGGCGGAGCAAAGAGGAGAACATGACCACGAAAGGAGCTCGCCCGCTGAGCGCACTGGGAGGCTCAAACCCACGGACTTCCGGTTGCCTACTCTGATCTTCCCGGTGTGAGGGAGATACTCGGGAGCGCCGGAGTTCCCTTCACTCCTGGCGACCCGCGCTCGCTGGCCAAAGCCCTGGACGAGCTGGGCCGGGACGTCCACCGGCGCACGGCCCTGACCAAAGCGGCTCTCAAGAACGCGCGTCGATACAACATCACTACCACCGGCCGCAAGCTTCGCGAACTGACGCTCCGCGTTCGGATCGGCCGATGAAGTTCCACCAGATCATCGCCAACAACCGGGCCCGGCGACTGGCAGGCTCTCAAGCGCGGCGAGCAACCGAGGCCCGGGCGCGGTGCCGGCCCCGACGGGGTCGTCGGGGCCGGCACGCGGTGGTCGGGAACGGGTCGGGGACGGTCGGCGACCGGGCCGGGTGGGGTCAGCAGGTGAACTTGATCAGGCGGAACGTCGCGTAGTGGTCGCCGGTGTAGTAGTCCTCCCGGTACGCCTGGCCGGTGACGATCCGGCGGGCGCCGCGGGTCGGAGAGCCGGGCGTGACGACGGTGTACTCGTGGTAGTAGCCGGTGGACCGGCTCGGCAGGACGCGCTCGCGGTTCTGGAAGACGACGCCGTCCTGGGAGTAGGGGAACGGGCCGTTGCTGGCGATGAGGTCGAGGGTGTGGTCGGCCTCGGGCGGCAGCGCGGAGAGGCACACCGAGCCGCTCACGGCGGCCTGGGCCCCGGTGGCGGTCACGACGGGGGCGAGGGTCAGCAGGGCGACGGCGGTGACGGCGGCAGCGCGCGTCTTCCACGCGCGTAGAGTGCGGGTCATGACAACAGTGTGACCAGGGCCGGAGCCGCACCGGAAGGCCCGATCCAACTCTTCACCTGCGGGTAAGTCGCCGGACGGACGGGCGACTTGAACCGTATTCGGGCGGCGCCCCAACGGTCGGTCAGCCCCCGGCGCCCGCCGCCACCTGCTCCCGGAGCAGCCGGGCCAGCGCCTCGGCGTACGGCGGCAGCCGGCGGCCCCGGGCGACGGCGATCCCGAAGTGCCGGGCGGGCCGGGGCGCCGTCACCGGCACCGCCAGGGTGCCGGGCAGGGCCGGGTCGAGCGCGACGTACGGCACCAGCGAGACCCCGACCCCGGCCGCGACCAGGGAGCGGGCGAAGAAGTAGTCGGTCGTGGAGCCCGCCACCCGCAGCTCGAAACCGGCCACGGCCGCGTACCGGCGCAGGAAGGTCTCGGTCTTCAGGCAGCCCAGCACCCAGCGCTCGTCGGCGAGTTCGGCGAGGTCCAGGGCCTCGCGGCCGGCCAGCCGGTGACCGTCGGGCAGCACCACCGAGAGCGGATCATCCATCAGCGGCGTCCAGTCGAGGCCCGAGCGGTCGCCGGGGAGCACCGGCAGCGGTCCGTCGAAGTGGTAGGCGAGCGCGAGGTCGGCGACCCCCTCGCGCACCATCGGCAGGCTGTCCTCGGGCTCCCGTTCCAGGATGCGCAGTTCGACCTCCGGGTGGTCGGCGGCGAACCGGGTCAGCGCCGCCGGCAGGAGGTGCCGCCCGCCGCTGGTGAAGGTGGCGAGGGTGAGCCGGGGCCGGGCCGCGCCCAGCCGGCCGATCTGCTCCTGGGCGTGGCGCAGCTCGGCGGAGACGGCGGTGGCCGCCTCCACCAGCAGTCGCCCCGCCTCGGTGAGCCGCACGCCCCGGGTGGAGCGCTCCACCACCACCGTGCCCAGGCCCCGCTCCAGCGCGGCGACCTGCTGGGACACCGCGGACGGCGTGAGCCGCAGGGCGGTGGCGGCCCGGTTGAAGCTCCCGTGCTCGGCGACCGCCCGCAGGACGACGAGCCTCCGGACGTCGATCATCGCGCTCTCCCCGGTCAACAGTTCTGCTGATGACGCGTTCAGCAGGTCGGCAGTTCCGCTGATGACGATACGGCAGCAGAGTGAGGGCATGCGAAACATCTGCGTCATCGGCGGAAGCCGGTACTTCGGCCAGCACCTGGTCACCCTGCTGCGGGACTCCGGTGCCCGCGTCACCCTGGTCAACCGCGGCTCCGCGCCACCGCCGCCCGGTGTCGACCACGTCCGCGCCGACCGGTCCGACGAGGCCGGGCTGGCCGCCGCACTCGGCGGCCGGGGCTTCGACGCGGTGATCGACCAGGTGCTCTACACCCCGCTCCAGGCGGCCGTCGCCCGCCGGGTGTTCGCGGGCCGCACCGACCGGTACGTGATGACCTCGACGATGGAGGTGTACGACCCGGCCACCTCGCCCCTGGTGCGCACCACGCCCGGTGTCCCGGTGCCCGAGGAAGCCGTCGACCCGACCGCGCGGGCGGTCCGGCCGGAGCTGCCGTGGCACGATCCGGCGGCGCTCACCCGGCACGCCGACGAGGCGACCCGCTATGCCGAGGGCAAGCGGCAGGCCGAGGCGGTGCTCGCCGAGGACCCGCCGTTCTCCTGGGCGAGCGTGCGCAGCGGGCACGTCCTGGGCGGCGGGGCACGGGACTTCACCGGCCGGCTGGCGCACTACACGGAGCTGATCGCGGCCGGGCGGCCGGTCGCGGTGCACGCCGATCCGCAGCCCACCTCCTTCGTCCACCACGAGGAGATCGCCGCCGCGCTGGTGCGGTCCGCGGCCTCCACCGCCGTCGGCCCGCTGAACGCCTGCTCCCCGGACGCCCTCGACGTGGTCGCGCTCTGCGAGCTGATCGCCGACCGGCTGGGCACCACCGCGCACTACCGGGTGGCGGCGGGCGCCGACGCCTCGCCGTTCTCCTTCGACCGCTGGTACCCGATGGACAACCGGCGCGCGGTCGCGCTCGGACTGTACTTCTCCCCGGTGGCCGACTGGCTGCCCGGCGCCGTGGCCGAGGCCGCCGCCCTTCCCGCACAGGAGGTCTGACATGCGACAGCGCACCATCGGCGCCGCGGTCGTCAGCGCGGTCGGCCTGGGCGCGATGCCGCTCTCGGTCGAGGGCCGCCCGGACGAGGAGTCCGCCCTGGCCACCCTGCACGCCGCGCTCGACGCCGGGGTCACCCTGATCGACACCGCCGACTCCTACCACTGGCACGCCGGCGAACTCGGCCACAACGAACGGCTGGTGGCCCGCGCCCTGGCGGCCCGGCCCGCCGCGGACCGGGCCACCGTGCTGGTCGCCACCAAGGGCGGGCGCGGCCGGCCCGGTGACGGCTCCTGGACGGTCGACGGCCGTCCGGAGCGGTTGCGGCAGGCCTGCGAGGGCTCGTTGCGACGGCTGGGCGTCGAGGCGATCGGCCTCTACCAGTTGCACAAGCCCGACCCCGGGGTGCCGTGGGCCGAGTCGGTGGGCGCCCTGCGCGAGCTGCTGGACGCCGGGAAGATCCGGGCCGCCGGCATCTCGAACGTCGACGAGGAGCAGATCCTGGTGGCGCGGGACGTCCTGGGCGCCGGACTGGTCTCGGTGCAGAACCGGTTCTCCCCGGCCGTCCGGACCGCCGAGCCGGAGCTGCGGCTCAGCGAGCGCCTGGGGCTGGCCTTCCTGCCCTGGAGTCCGCTGGGCGGACTGTCGCGCAGCGCCGTCGACCGCCCAGCGGACACCGCCGTCGCGCCCGCTGCGTTCCACCGGATCGCCGCCGAGCGCGGTGTCTCGCCCCAGCGGATCGCGCTGGCCTGGCTGCTCGCCCTCTCCCCCGCCGTCGTCCCGATCCCGGGCGCCCGCCGGGCCGCCAGCATCCGCGACTCCGCCGCGGCCGCCGACCTCGTCCTGGAACCGGCCGAACTCGCCGCCCTCGCCCGGTCGTTCGGCGACCCGGTACCCGATGCGGCCACCGAGCCGCCCGCACGGACGACCGGGTGAGACGACGCCCCGGCCGTACCGGTGGGCGCCGTGACACGCCGAACGGCCGGGGCGCGCAGGGCGGTCTCCAGGGATCGTCGCGCGCCCCGGCCGTTCGTCGCCGCCGTCCGGTTCGGCCGCGGACCGTGCGGCCGCACCGGTGGCACGGGGTCAGGACAGGTCGTCGGCCGGGGCCTTGTCCGGCTGGACGGCGCAGACCGCGTTCACCCCGCCCGGGCCGAACAGCAGGGATCCGCCGACCAGGGTGCCGACGACGCCCCGGCAGACGGCGGCCTCCTGGGGCGTCTTCGGGCCTTCGGCGGCCGCGGGCTGGGCCGCCAGCAGCGGCGCGGAGAGCAGCAGGACGACACCGGCCGCGCGGACGGCGGACGTCATCGACTTCGGCATCGGGCTGAGCGGGAACATGGGTCGGCCTTTCGGATCGGCGATGGACGAGCCATCCCTATCGGACCGGCCGTGCGCGGTGACGGACTCTCCGCCGTCCGTGGGCGTGTCAGCGGGCCCGGGGCGGCGCCCGCGGGACCGACCGACGCGGCCGCTCAGCGCTCGTCCGGGTAACCCCACTCGACGGCCGCCCGGGCGTTCGGCGCCACCGTCCCGACGGCCTCGGCGACGGAGCCCTCGAACGCCGGCCGCCAGGCGTAGAACCGGGTGATGACCAGCGGGTACTCGCTCTCGCCGGAGACGATGAACTCCCCGTCCAGCTCGCCCACGCCGATCCGCACCTCGTCCTCGATCCCCTCGTCCCGCAGCACGGCGACGAGGGCGTGCACCACCTCCCACGCCTGCTCCCGACCGGTGAGGCCGTCGACGACAAGACCGAGTTCTATGTTGACCGACACAGCAGGAATGCTAGGTCCCGCCACCGACAGCCGTCGGCCGCGCGGCGTTCACCCGTCGCCGAAGGACGCTCCGGGGGAGGCCAGGACCTTGGCCGCGCACCGGTGGCCGGACGCGGTGGCCTCGCGCAGGTCGGCGCCGGCCAGGTGGCCGGCGAGGAAGCCCGCGGCGAACGCGTCGCCGGCGCCGGTGAGGTCGCGGACGTCGTCGACCGGCGGGACGGGCACCGGGAAGGGGGCCCGCCCGGGCGCGTCCACGACGGTCGCCGCCGCCCCGGACTTGGTGACCACCGTGGTGGCCGCCAGCCGTGCGCGCTCCGGGCCGGGGCGGCCGTCCACCAGGAGCCCGAGGAACGCGGCCTCCTCCCGGTTGGCGAACAGCAGTGTGGGGCTCAACCCGGCCGCGAGGGCGAGGAAGCGCTCCCGGCCGAACCCGCCGAGCATGCCCGTCGAGGACGCGTCCAGCGAGGTGGTGCCGCCCGCGCGCCGGACGCGCCGCAGGGCGTCGACCGCCGTGCCGCCCACCGGCTCCCCGTCGAAGGAGTAGGCGGGCACGTGCAGGTGGGCCAGGCCGGCGAGCCACTCGTCCGGCACGGCGTCCAGCAGCGTGGCCGCGCCCCGGTCGGGGAGCATCGTCCGCTCGCCCGCGTCGTCGATCAGGACGACGATGCTGCCCGTCTGGCCCCTCCTGACGACCCGTACGTCGACGCCGTGACCGGTCAGTTCGGCGACCAGGCCGTCCCCCACCGGGTCGTCGCCGACGCAGCCGATGAACCGTGCGGGCCACTGGCCGGCGGCGAAGCTCGCGACGTTCGCCGCGCTGCCGCCGCGCCGCCGGAAGACCCGGGCCGTGGAGTCGGTGCCGTGCCGCAACGGCCCGTCGACCCAGACCACGACGTCTTCGACCAGGTCGCCGAGTACCCCGAGCACCGGTCTACGCCTCGTTCCGCAGCGCCGCCAGGGCGGTGGCGATCCGGCCGCCGAGCCGGACGTTGCCCCGGTAGACCGCGACGTTGACGTCCAGGCTGCGGCCCCCGGTGTCGCGCTGGATGTAGTCGAGGAGGAACGGCGTCGAGGCGTTGCCGGTGACGCCCCGGCGCTCGGCCTCGGCCCAGGCCCTGGCCAGCAGCGCGTCGAGCTCCTGGGGCGGCAGTTGCTCGGCGGGGTCGACCGGGTTGGCGATCAGCACGGCCTGGGGCAGCTCCAGACCGTCCCGGGCCGCGATGACCCGCGCGGCCTCCTCGGGGGAGTCGACGCGGTAGGCGATCTCGTGCCCGGAGTCGGTGACGTAGAAGCCGGGGTACGTGCGGGTCCGGTAGCCGATGACGGGGATGTTGAGCGTCTCGAAGCGCTCCAGCGTCGCCCGGATGTCCAGGATCGACTTCACGCCCGCGCTGATCACGGTGACGGGCGTGGCGGCCAGCGTGGTCAGGTCGGCGGACTCGTCGAAGCTCTCCGCCGCGCCGAAGTGCACGCCGCCGAGCCCGCCGGTGGAGAAGACCCGGATCCCCGCCCGGTGGGCGAGGAAGGCGGTGGCCGCGACGGTCGTCCCGCCGTGCCGCCCCAGTGCGGCGACCACTGGCAGGTCGCGCAGGCTCGCCTTGTCCAGGTCGTCCGACTCGGACAGCTCCTTGATCTGGTCGGCGCCGAGCCCCACCGTGGGCACCCCGGCGAAGACGCCGATCGTCGCCGGGACGACCCCGGCGGCCCGCAGCTGCTCCTCCGCCTCCAGCGCGACCTCCAGATTGCGGGGGCGCGGCAGCCCGTGCGTGAAGATGGTCGACTCCAGCGCGACGACTGGGGTCCCGTCGGCGACGGCCTGGGCGACGTCGTCGGAGATGCGGATGGGCAGTCCGGTCATGGGAGGCACGCGCTCTCTGTGGGATGCCACCACGGTGTGGCAACGTGCCGGTCAGCCTAGGGACCGTTCGCATCGGGATCCAGAATGCGTACCGGCCCTTCCCATAGGCTCGCGGCTATGGGATTCACCTTGCGTCAACTCGAAGTCTTCCTCGCGGTGGCCGACGGTCTGCACTTCGGCCGCGCCGCCGAGCGCCTGCACATCTCGCAGCCGACGGTCAGCCAGGAGGTCGCCCGGCTGGAGCGGGCGGTCGGCGTCGAGCTGTTCGACCGCAGCCGCCGGGCGGTCCGCCTCACCCCGGCGGGCGAGGTGATGGCCGCCGAGAGCGCCCGGCTGCTGGCCCGGGCCGAATCCCTGCTCACCCGGGTGCGGCTGCACGAGGAGTCGCGGCTGGGGACGGCCCGGATCGTCGCCTCCCCCAGCGTCATGAACCGGCTGCTGCCCGCCGTGGTCAGCCGGGCCGAGCGCGAACTGCCCGCGCTGGAGACGGCGGAGGTGTCCGTCGACACCGGCCGCGTCTCGTCGACGCTGGCCGCCGAGCTCGCCGACATCGGCCTGGGCCGCTTCCTGGACGAGGTGCCCGGCTACCGGCGGGAGACGGTCGCCGACGAGCCCGTCCGGGTGGCGCTCAGCCGGGGCCACCCGCTCGCCGGGCGCGGCACCGTCCGGCTGGACGAGCTGCGGGACCTCCCACTCCTGCTCTGGCCCCGGGAGCAGCACCCGCGCTACTACGACCACGTCCTCGGCCTCTGCTCCGCGCGCGGCGTCGAACCGCCGGTCCTGGTCAGCCCGCCGCGCATCGTCGGCTCGCGGCTCTACCTGCTCTCCCAGAACCGCGCGTTCTCGCTCGTCCCCCGCTCGATGACCGGGCACCTCACCGAGGAGGTGGTCACCGTGCGGCTCACCGGCCGGGCCGTCCTGCCCCTGGAGATGCAGTGGCGGCTCGACGACGACCGGCCCCGGCTCGCGGCGCTGCGCGAGCTGATCCGCGAGGAGGCGGGCGCGCTCCAGGACGGCTGAGCACCCGCCGGGGCCGGTCCCCGCCGGCCGGTCAGAACCGCAGGGCCCAACTGTTGACCGTCCCGGTCCAGTAGCCGTAGAGGTCGGTCACCCGCAGCCGCCAGACGCCGTTGGCGGTGCTCGCCGAGGCGTCGGCGCCGACGATCCCGGTGATCGCCGGGGCGCCGTCCCAGATCTTCTCCTCGCGGAGCAGATGGACCGTGCCGTTCGGCGCCACCAGCTCGACCCGGAGGTCGCCGCGCCATTCGTAGGCGATGTCGAGCTGGACCTCCAGGTCCTTCGGTGCCTTGCCGGCCACCCCGGAGACGGTGATCGGGGACTCGTGGACGCCCTCGCCGTCGATGGGCACCGGGGTGGCGTTGGTGAACCGGGTGCGTGGCCGGAGCGGCACCGAGCCGGTGTAGAGGAGCCGGTCGGGCGAACCGGGCCCCGCGTCGCCCACCGCCTCGGTGGTGGCCGCGGTGGTGAGCGCGGTGGCCACCTGGGCGGGCGTGGCGGTCGGGTGGTCCGCCAGGTAGAGCGCGGCGGCGCCCGCCACGTGCGGAGCCGCCATCGACGTGCCCGACATGTCGATGCCGAACCCGCCGTAGTCGCTCCAGTTCTGCGTCGACGTGATGTTCACCCCGGGCGCGAAGAGGTCCACGAGCGGGCCGTAGTTGGAGAACGAGGCCCTGGCGTCGTCCTCGTCGGTCGCCCCGACGGTGATCGCCGTGGGGACCCGGGCGGGCGAGTGTTCGGCGGCGTCGACGGCGTCGTTGCCCGCCGCCACCGTGTAGGTGAGGCCCGTGGCGATCGAGTTGGCGACCGCCGCGTCCAGGGCCGGGTCCGGCTCGCTGCCGAGGCTCAGGTTGACGACGGCGGGCCGGGCGGCGTGCCGGGTGACCCAGTCGAGGCCCGCGACGACCTGCTCGGTGGTGCCGTAGCCGTCGTCGTCCAGGACCCTGACCGCCACGATCCGCGCGTTCTTGGCGACCCCGAAGACGCTGCTGGCCACCGTCCCGGCCACGTGCGTGCCGTGCCCGTGGCCGTCCACCGCCTCGCCGTCGCCGTCAACGGCGTCGTACCCGTACGACGCCCGCCCCTCGAACTCCTCCTGGGTGATCCGCACCCCGGTGTCGACGATGTACGCCGTGACGCCCCGCCCGCCGGAGTCCGGGTAGGCGTACCGGTTGTCGGACGGCTGGCGGCGCTGGTCGATCCGGTCCAGCCCCCAGGAGTCCGGCGCGGGCTGGCTGCCGTCCACCCGCAGCCGGCGGTTCTGCGAGACCAGCGCGACCGACGGGTCGGCGGCCAGCCGCCGCGCCTGGCGCTCGGTGAGCTCGGCGGAGAAGCCGTTCAGTGCCGCGTCGTACGTCCGCCGGACCGTCCCGCCGTAGGCGCGGGCGAGGACCGCCGCACTGCTCGCGACCGAACCGCTGCCGCCCGCCGGCGCTTTCAGCACGACGAGGTAGCTGCCCGGGACGGCGTTCCCCGCCCGGGCCCCCTGGACCACCCCCTCGGGCGCGGCCGCCGACGCGGGCAGCACCCCGCCGGCGCCGAGCGCCAGCGCCGTGGCGACGCCGAGGACGACGTGGACACGGCGAAGACCTTGCGTCGGGCCCATGGACCCACCCCCTCGAAGACTTCCGGAGGAAGAAGCCTGAGGGATCGTCAATCCAGCGGCAATAGCAGCGGGTTGGCGAGATGCACCGAATCACCGGACGGCCCGGCCGAGCAGCCCGACCGCCGGAGGCGCACCACCTCGACTCGCCCCGCTCGGTGGGTCCTTGACCTCAAGTCCGCTTCACCCTCTACGGTCGACGCGTTACCCGGCCCTACCGAACGGAGCGCAGCAGTCATGGTCTTCACCCCCGAGGAGCGCGCCTACCTGGCCGGTCAGCCGCTCGGCCGGCTGGCCACCTCCGGCCCGCAGGGAGCGCCCCAGGTCCGGCCGGTGGGCTTCCGGCTCAACGAGGACGGCACCATCGACATCGGCGGGCCCCGGATGGCCACCAGCCAGAAGTACCGCAACGCGGCCCGCGACCCGCGGGTCTCCTTCCTCGTCGACGACATGACGCCGGCCGACGCCACGGATGCGCCCGCGCCGGGCTGGGGCCGGGGCGTGGAGATCCGCGGGCGCGCCGAGCTGCTGACCGTCGACGTCCCGCCGGTGGCACCGGACTTCTTCGCCCACGAGATCCTCCGGGTGCATCCCGAACGGGTCATCAGCTGGAACCTGGTGGCCAGGAGCAGCACCGCCCGCGACGTGTCGGGCTGAGCCGGGCGGCCGGGTCAGCCGGTCTGCCGGTCTGCCGGTCAGCCGGTCTGCCGGACCACGGCTTCCGGGACGGACCAGGTCAGCGAGGACAGCGAGACGTCCTCGGACGTGTACGTCAGGATCGCCTCGACGACCGTGGACCCGGTGCAGGACCGCACCGTCGCCCGGCCCACCCGGACGGTGCGCTCGACCGAGGCGCCGGGCGCGACCGCTCCGAGGTTCACCAGCGTGGTGCCGGGCGCCGGCCCGGTACCCCCGCCCGGCTGGCGGCAGAGCAGCTCCGGGACGACCGACACCCCGACCGGTTCGGTTCCGGTGTTGGTCATCGAGGCCCGCAGGACGAGGGCCGCGTCACCGTCGGGCACCGGGTCGGCGAGGGTGATCCGCACGCCCCGGGAGACGGCGGCGCTCCCCAGCGCGGGTGGCGGCGTCACGTCGGGCGTCCAGGTCATCCGCATGCTCGGCACCGTGAAGGTGGTCCCGGTGGCGCCGGCCGTGGCGGTCGCGAGCGCGGGCGCCGCCGACCCGTCGGCGAGGCCCGCGCACCCCGTCAGGCCCAGCAGGGCCACCAGGGCCGGCCAGGCGGTGTGTCTCTTCATCTGCACGTACTCCCCCTCGTTCCGGGGCAGGACGATCGGCCTTCCCCTCCCCCGCCGCAGCCGTTCGCGCCCGGACCGGGCGGACGTCCGCGGCGTGCATTCCTGCCCTGCCCCCGCAGGATGCAGGATGATCAGATCATCCACTTCGCCGGTCGGCAAGCGCTTCGGGATCCCGACCACCCCGAGGCACCGCCCCCGGCCCCGCGCCCCCGCACCGCGGCTCCGCACCGCGCCCCCGCACCGCGCCACTGTTCACGCCACCGGATCGCGCCACCGCTCGCGCCACGGCGGCGACGCCGGGAAGGGGCGCGCGCCAGGGCTTTCGCCACCAGAAAGGGGGGCGGCGACCAGAACCGGCCGGGCGGCCGGAATGTTGCACCTGCGTGAACCGGTTCCGCAGACTCCCGCACCACGCCGCCCACCGCACCGCCCTGACCTGCGCCGCCCTCGTACGCGCCGGCCGGGCCCTGGCCTCCGCCGTCGAACGCCTCGACAACCGGGCCATCGCCGCCCTGCGAAGGCGGGTCCGCCCGTTCACCACCCGTCTGACCGCCCTGCTGCACCGCGCGGCCGCCGCCAACTGCGGCGATGCGCTGAGCCGTCACCTTCCCTGTCACACCCGGGAACGGGCCCAGGACCGGTGGACCGACGAAGCGGCCGGGGGCCGGGACTCCGGGTGACCCCGGGGGTCCACGGCGTCCCGGCCCCCGGCCGCATCGCGTCGGGGCCGACGATCAGGCCCGGCAGAGCCCGCTCGTCCAGTCGACGGTCGCGGCGGCCTGCGAGTACGTCCACTGCGGCGCGAGCAGGTCGCGGTCCAGCTGGGCCGCGGCGCCCTTGTCCTCGACGATGTAGCCGAAGTCCTGCAGCCAGGCGGGGTAGAGGTTCTTCGAGCCGATGTAGAAGGCCGAACCGTCGACCGCGACCAGCTTGTGGTGCAGCGCGTACGGGTGCCCGTCCGCCCAGGTGGCGGTCGGGGCCGCGCGGAAGGAGGCGAGCTGGAGGTTGCCGCACAGCGCGGCGCCGGCCTTCGCCCGGTCGCCGGTCAGGGCGGTCAGCCGGGCCCGCAGCACGTCGGACACCTCGGAGAGCGACTTGATCTGCGAGTAGCCCCCGCTGCCGACGGCGCCCCGGTTGGCCGGGTCGCTGACCACGATGCGCACCTTGACCCCGGCGGCCAGCTTGGCGGCCAGCAGGTCGTACAGCCGGGCGTCGTAGCGCGGCAGCGGCGGGCAGGTGCCGTTCATGTCCTGCTGGGAGATCTCGATGTGGCTGCGGGCGCTGTCGACCAGCGCGCGCAGGGCGTTCTCCTCGGGGTTGACCGTCTCGTAGTCGCGGTCGGCGTTGGTGTTGTCGTGCAGCGCGAGCGGGCCGCACTGGGTCTCGGTGACCCCGGCGACCGGGCCGGGCCGGTAGGCCGAGGCGGGGTCGGCGGCCTTGACGCCGACGCCCAGGCCGCCGACGGCGATCACCGGGACGGTGCCGGTGGCGGGCGCGGCGGGGTTGAGGTCGCGTTCCATCGAGGGCCGGCAGGCGCCGCCGTCGGAGGAGGCGAACCAGGCGTTGTCGAACAGGCCGGTGCGGCCACAGGTCCACGCCCACAGGGTGTCAAGGTAGCGCGCGGCCGAGGTCGCGGCGGGCCCGGTCAGGCCGAGGTCGACGTCCGAGACGGGGTGCGCGGTGTCCAGGTAGTCGTCCTTCCACCCGTTGATGCCACCGGCGATCACGCTACGGCCGTCGACCACCAGGAGCTTGGAGTGGTTCCAGGAGAGCGCCGTGCGGGAGGTGGTCATCGAGGCGACGTTCAGGGTCACCGAACCGGCCGCGGGGCCGAGCTTGGCGAGCAGCTCGTCCCGGTAGCGCGAGGGCAGGATGTTCGCGTTGTAGAGCGGCGCCGCCCCGACCAGGATCCGCACCTGGAGGTGGTGACCGGCGGCGGCCGAGGCCTTGAGCCCCTCCACCAGGGCGTCCTGGAAGCCACCGTTGGGGAACGGCGCGAGGGTGGAGACGTCGACGGTCCGGGTGGCGGCGGCGACGTCGGCCCGCATCCGGGCGAGCAGCGCGCGGGTGCCCCGGCGGTCGGCGCACGCGGAGTCGCCCCAGCAGCCGGGCGTCTGGAGCAGCCAGCCGGCCGGGTCGTCGGTGGCGGAGGTCAGCGCGTTGCCCTCGGTGCGCTCCCAGACCGTGCCCTCCAGGCCGGGCGACACCTCGCGCAGCGCGCGCTCGACCGCGTCGAGGTGGGTCGCGCCGCCCCCGTCGGCACTGGCGCCGCCCACGGGGACCGCGCCGTCCGCGGGGGCCGCGAGGGCCGACGGGGGCGGGACGGCGGCGAACAGGGTGGTGGCTGCGGCGACGGCCAGGGCCGATCGCACGAGGCGGCCGGACCGGTGGGACCAGGGGAGGTGCACGTGAGGTTCCTTCAGGAAGCGGCGGGTGGTTCACCCGTGGGACGACCAGAGATTACCGAAAAGTAACTTCTTGTCCAACTGCGCATGACAACCAGTCACCGGGCCGGAAACCGACCCGCCGTTCGACCCCCGCCGATCGGCCGACGCGACGTCAGAGAAGCTGTCGGACCACCGGTGTGACGGCCCGCCGACCCGGGCGGCCCGGGCGTCCGGGCGGGTGACGGCGGCCTCGATCCGCGCCCTCCGACCGGCGAGCCGGGCGCACCCGACCGGCCCCGGATCCGTACCGTCGGCCCATGTCCCTCGGCCTGCTGGCGGCGCTCCTGGCCGCCCTCCTCACCGGCTCGGCCACCGTCCTCCAGGCGGTGGGTGCGCGCCGCGCCGCGGTCGGCCACCGGCCGGGCGAGGCCGCCGCGCTGGCCGGGGCGTTCCGCCAGTGGCCGTTCCTGGTGGGCGTCGGGATGGACATGCTGGGGTTCGCCGCCGAACTGGTCGCGCTGGAGCGGCTGCCGCTCTACGTGGTCGAGGCCGCCCTGGCCTCCGCGCTCGCCGTCACCGCCGTCGGGGCGGCCCGGGTGCTGCGGATCCGGCTGCGCCGCAGCGAGTGGGTCGGGGTGGCCTCGGTCTGCGTCGGGCTCTGCGTGCTCGCGCTGACCGCCGGACGCGACGGCAGCGGCACCGGCGACCCGCCGCTGCGGCTGGGCGTGCTGGTGGTCTCGATCGTCCTGACCGCCGTCGGGTGGGCGGTGGTCCACCTGGCCGGGACGCGGCGCGCCCCGCTGCTGGGCCTGGTGGCCGGCCTGCAGTTCGGGGTGGTGGGCGTCGCGGTGCGGGTGCTGCCGGAGCCCCGACTGCCGGAGCTGCTCGGCGAGCCGTCGGCGTACGCGATCGCCGTCGCCGGACTGGGCGGCTTCACCGCACTGACCTGGGCCATGCAGAGCGGCTCGGTCACCGCGGCGACGGCGGCGATGGTGCTCGGCGAGACCCTGGGCCCGGCCGTCGTCGGGGTGCTCCTGCTCGGCGACCGCACCCGCCACGACGCGACGCCGCTCGCCGTCGCCGGGTTCGCCGCGGCCGTCGTGGGCGCGCTGACCCTGGCGCGCTTCGGCGACGCCGAACAGCCCGCCCCGGCCGCCGGGAGCTGAGCCGGGCCGGGCCCCGGCGCACCCGACAATCTCCCGACGTCCGAGGATCATTGACGATCCGTCGGACCCGTCCGAGGTGGACGGACACGGGGTCGACCGGTCATGGCGGGTCGCGGTGGGCCCGGGCGGCGGGCCTGCGCTCGCCACCCGGGCCCCCGACGCCGCGCCTCGGCGCGGGAGGTCAGGCCGCGGGGCCGGCCAGGACCTCGTTGACCAGCTCGCGCGCCTCGGCCTGGACCCGGGCGAGGTGGTCGGCGCCGTGGAAGGACTCCGCGTAGATCTTGTAGACGTCCTCGGTGCCCGACGGGCGGGCCGCGAACCAGGCGTTCTCGGTGCAGACCTTGATCCCGCCGATCGCCGCGCCGTTGCCGGGCGCCTCGGTGAGGACGGCGGTGACCGGCTCGCCCGCCAGGTCGCCGGCCCGGACCTGCTCCGGCGACAGCCGGGCCAGCAGCGCCTTCTGCTCCCGGTCCGCCGGGGCGTCCACCCGCGCGTAGGCGGGGGCACCGAAACGGCCGGTGAGGTCGCGGTAGTACTCGCTGGGCGTGCGGCCGGTGACGGCGGTGATCTCCGAGGCCAGCAGGGCCAGCAGGATGCCGTCCTTGTCGGTGGTCCACACCCCGCCGTCCCGGCGCAGGAAGGACGCCCCGGCCGACTCCTCGCCGCCGAACGCGATCGAGCCCTCCAGCAGCCCGTCGACGAACCACTTGAAGCCGACCGGCACCTCGATCAGCTCCCGCTTGAGGTCGCCGGCGACCCGGTCCAGCATCGAGGAGGAGACCAGCGTCTTGCCCACGGCCGCGTCCGCCGGCCAGTCGGCGCGGTGGCGGTAGAGGTAGTCGACGGCGACCGCCAGGTAGTGGTTCGGGTTCATCAGACCGCCGTCCGGGGTGACGATGCCGTGGCGGTCGGCGTCCGCGTCGTTGCCGGTGGCGATCGCGAACCGGTCCCGGCGCTCGATCAGCGAGGCCATCGCGGCCGGCGAGGAGCAGTCCATCCGGATCTTGCCGTCCCAGTCCAGCGTCATGAAGCGCCAGGTCGGGTCGGTGACCGGGTTGACGACGGTCAGGTCCAGGCGGTGCGTCTCGGCGATCCGCCCCCAGTAGGCGACGGACGCCCCGCCCAGCGGGTCCGCGCCGATCCGCAGGCCCGCGGCCCGCACCGCGTCGAGGTCCAGCACCGAGACCAGGTCCTCGGTGTAGGCGGTGAGGTAGTCGTGGCGGCCGGTGGTCGCGGCGGTCAGGGCCCGGGCGTAGGGCACCCGCTTGACGCCCCGCAGGCCGTCCCGGATCAGGGCGTTGGCGCGGTCCTGGATCCAGCCGGTGGCCTCCGAGCCGGCCGGACCGCCGCTCGGCGGGTTGTACTTGAACCCGCCGTCGCGCGGCGGGTTGTGGGAGGGCGTCACCACGATGCCGTCGGCCAGCGCCTGCGGGTGGCGCCGGTTGTGGGCCAGGATCGCGTGCGAGACCGCCGGGGTGGGGGTGTAGCCGTCGGCGCTGTCCAGCAGGACGGTGACGCCGTTGGCCGCCAGCACCTCGACGGCGGTGGCCCGGGCCGGCTCGGACAGGGCGTGGGTGTCCGCCCCGAGGAACAGCGGGCCGGTGATCCCCTGGGCGGCCCGGTACTCGCAGATCGCCTGCGTGGTGGCGGCGATGTGGTCCTCGTTGAACGCCGCGTCCAGCGAGGAGCCCCGGTGCCCCGAGGTGCCGAACGCCACCCGCTGGCCCGGCTCCTCCGGGTCCGGGTGCAGCGTGTAGTACGCCGTCACCAACCGCGCCACGTCCACCAGGTCGTCCGGCTGCGCCTGCTGCCCGGCCCGTGCGTGTGCCATCGTCTCTCCCACCAGTGTTCCTCGCCGTACGCCGGCCGCGCGGACCGGCGCATCCTGTGCCCCGTGCTCACCGATCGTAGCCAGCGCGCGACCTTCGGCCCACCCGGGGCCGCCGCCCCGGGCCGCCGGGGCGCCACGCGCGGGCGGCCGGGACGGCCGCGGCGGGCCGTCCCGGCCGGGCCGTCGCGGGCCCGGCGCCGCTCAGTCGCCGGCGTGCGGCTCCACCGGCCGCGCCCCGGGGCGGCGCCGCGGCGGCAGGGCCAGGGCGAGGCCGCACCCGACGACCGCCAGGCCGATCAGGGCGACCGGCCGCGACCACTCCCCCGCCCCGGTCGAGGCGAACGCGACGGGCAGGACCAGGCCGGACGCGGCGAGTGCGGCCAGCGCGTGCGCGGGCCGGATCCGGTGGCGCTGCGGGCCGAGGGCGTCGACGAGCAGCAGGTAGCCGATCAGCAGGGCGGCCACCGCCGCGACCCGCCCGAGCGGGGGATCGCCCAGCGCGGCCAGCAGCACGCTCCCGGCGGCCAGCACGGTGCCGCGCGACGCCGCGAGGCGGCCGGTCCAGGTGTGCGGGTGGCGCGGTGGCTCCTCCAGCGGCGGGGCGGCCCAGAGCGCGAAGGCGGCGGCGACGGCCGCGGCGACCGGCCCGGCCCGGTCCACCGCACCGCCGGCGCTGCCGCCGACCCCGGCGGCGGTGAGCGCCAGGGCGA
The DNA here is from genome assembly GCF_053587085.1 of Kitasatospora sp. NPDC003701. Taxonomy (NCBI): domain Bacteria; kingdom Bacillati; phylum Actinomycetota; class Actinomycetes; order Kitasatosporales; family Streptomycetaceae; genus Kitasatospora; species Kitasatospora sp. NPDC003701. Next base: position 41,920 of record NZ_JBSFNM010000022.1, on the reverse strand, counting down.
CGCCGGAGCAGCGCAGGGCGGCCCGCTCGACCGGACGGACCCACGGGGCGGCAGCCGCCGGCCGGGGCTCGACGGCAGGGTCGTCAGCGGTGGCGGTCGCGGCCCCGTCAGCGGTCGTGGTCATCGGGCTCCTCCCCCGATCCGGCGGCGCAGCAGCGGTGCGAGCGCCAGGTCGAGCGCCTCGCCCGGGGTGTGGCGGACCACCGGGATGCCCCGGGCGCGCAGGGCCGAGCGCATCGCCTCACGTTCGGCGTGCCAGAGCCGCAGGGCGACGGCGCCGATCTCGTCGCCGGGCTCCACCGCCGGTTCGCCGGCCGGGATCTCCACCACGACCAGCGGATTGCCGCGGTCGCGGACCTGGCCGAGCACGTCCAGGATGCGCTGGTCGGCGAGCGAGGTGAACGCGTACACCAGCGCGTGGCCGGGCAGGGCGGCCAGCGGGAGCCGGGGCAGGCCGGCGGCCACGCGGTGGCCCCGGTCCTGACGGACCTCCAGCACGCTCTCCACCATCCGGTAGAACTGCCGGTCCCCGCTGCCCGCGGTGAGCCAGCGCAGCTTCCCGCCGACCGCGATCAGGCCGACCCGGTCGTGCCGGCGCAGGTAGGCGCGGGTCAGCCCGCCGGCCGCGCGCAGCGTCTCGTCCAGGCTGGACAGGCCGGTGGCCGCGTCGCGGAAGTCGGCCAGCGTGTCCAGCAGGACGACCGCGTCGGCGGCCCGCTCGGCGGCGAACTGGTTGATCTGGACGGCGTCGCGGCGGGTGGTCGACGGCCAGTGGATGCGCCGTTGGCGCTCGCCCGGCACGTGCGGGCGCACGCCGACGACCTCGACGCCGGTGCCCTCCTGCGCGGTGGTGTGCTCGCCGAGGCGTTCCGGCAGCCGCACCGGGATCGGGGTGAGGCGGGCCGCGCTCGGCACCGGGAAGACGTCGACCTCGCCGAGCTCGGTGCGCACCGTCCGGCGGGTCAGCCCGCCGGCGTCGTAGACGTCGAGGTCGGCGCTGCCCAGGGTCCAGCGGCCCCAGCGTTCGGCGCGGACGACCAGGTCCACCTCGGTGGCGCCGACGGTCACCGCCGTCAGGGCGATGCCCGGGCCGAGGGCCACGGTCGGGTCGAGCCGGCCGATCCGCCCGTCGTGGCGGACGGTGATCCGTACGGTGATCGGCTCGCCCTCCAGGCAGCGGCGCGGTGCGGCGGTGCTCTCGGCGGTGAGCCGGGACGGCCGGCCGCGCCCCGGGGCGACCAGGGCGAGCAGGACGGCCGGACCCGCCGCCAGGGCGAGCAGCCAGGCGTGGCCGGTGGCCAGCGCGGCGACGGCCGCGACGGTGGCGACGGTGAGCAGGCGCAGGGCCCGCTCGCCGGCCCGCCAGTGCGGCGAGGGCGGGGTGGTGGGCAGGCCGGCCTCCGTGGCCCGGACGCTGCGGGCCACCAGGCGGGCGGCCGACCGGGCGCCGGACGGATCCGGGGCCCGCTCCGGGCCGCGGGTGCCGGTCCGGCCGGCGCTCCGGGTGCCGGTCCGGGCCGGGCGGCCGCGCACGGGGCCCGGGCCGGGGCCTGCGGCCGGGCCGGCGAGCCGCCGGACCGGGCGCCGGCCGGGCGCGGCGGTCTGGGCGGCGAGCCGGTGGGCCCGCTGCCCGGACCGGTCGGCGGCGGAGGGCTCGGCGGACGGCTCGGCGGACGGCTCGGCGCTCACCGGGCGCCGTCCGGGGCCGCCACCGGGCCGCTCCCCCGGCCGCCGGCCGCGCGCGGCAGGGTCTGCGGCGCCGGGACGGCCGCGACCAGGCGCGCCAGGACGTCGTCCGCCTCGATCTGGCGCACCCACAACTCCGGTGTGAGGGTGATGCGGTGGGCCAGCGCCGGGACGGCGAGCGCCTTGACGTCCTCCGGGGTCAGGTAGTCGCGGCCCTCCAGCATCGCGCGGGCCCGGGCCAGCTGGACCAGCGCGAGACCGCCCCGGGGGGAGGCGCCGACCTGGATCTGCGCGTCGTCGCGGGTGGCGTGGACCAGCGCGATCACGTAGTCGACCAGGTCGTCGTCGACCTCGACCCGCTCCAACGCCGCCCGCATCGCGAGCAGTTCGGCCGGGCTGCTGATCGTCTCCAGGACCGGCTCGGGCACGGCGCGGTCCAGCCGGGCCCGGAGCATCGAGGCCTCCAGACCGGTGGAGAGGTAGCCCATCCGCACCCGGAGCAGGAAGCGGTCGAGCTGGGCCTCGGGGAGCGAGTAGGTGCCCTCGTACTCGATCGGGTTGGCGGTGGCGATCACCACGAACGGCTGCGGCAGGCGGCGGGTGGCCCCGTCGACGGAGACCTGGCCCTCGGCCATCGCCTCCAGCAGCGCGGCCTGCGTCTTCGGCGGGGTGCGGTTGATCTCGTCGGCCAGCAGCAGCTGGGTGAAGAGCGGGCCGGGGCGGAAGACCATCTCGCCGCTGCGCCGGTCGTAGAACGGCGCGCCGGTGACGTCCGAGGGCAGCAGGTCCGGGGTGAACTGGATCCGGCGGAAGTCCAGGCCGAGGGTGGTGGCGAAGGAGCGGGCCAGCAGGGTCTTGCCGAGCCCGGGCAGGTCCTCGATCAGCACGTGGCCGCCGGCCAGCACGCCGAGCATCACCAGACGGAGGGCGTCGGGCTTGCCGACCACGGCCCGTTCGATCTCCTCGATCACCGCACGGGCGCGCCGGCCGGCCTCCTGCGGTGTCAGCACGGCCACCTCGGTCGGACCGCCCGGGGCGTGTTCGGTGTCCGGGGCCTGCGCGGCGTCCGGGGCGGGGGCCTGGGCCTGGGGAACGGCGGTCATGGTGCTCCTGAAGGGCGGCGGTTGCGGCGATCGACCGGAACCTGCGGGGAACGGTGGGTGCTGCGGGAGGCCGGTGGGGCGGCTAGAGCGATTCGAGCCGGTCGACGAGCGCGAGGAGCACGGGGCTCGGGACGATCGCGTCCGGATCCGGGTTCTCCGGATCGATCCACGGCCACAGTCGGGGGCCGATCAGTTCGGCGGCCCGGTCACGGTCGGCGGTGAGCGAGACGCCGTGGACCTCCGACAGGCGTGCGGCGAAGAGCCGTCGGAGCCGGCCGCGCAGCGGCCGGGCGTCGCCCTGCGGGTCGAGGCCCTGACGGACGGTCCAGCGCCAGTCGCCGAGGCCGGGCTCGCGGGCGTCCATCAGGCGCCGCCGGCTGCGCAGGCCGATGTCGAGGAACCCCGCGCCGGCGACGTAGCGGCCGGCGACCAGGGCGGCGGCGGTCAGCAGGACCGCTCCGGCGGCGGCCGCGGAGGCGCCGCCGACCAGGGCGAGCAGGACTTCGGCCAGGACGGCGGCCACCGTCAGCTCGATCAGGCTGTGCCGGATCGAGCCCGGTGCGGCGAGCCCGTCGCGGGGCGGGTCCGTCGGGTCGACGCGGTCGGCACGGCCGGCGTGGCCGGCGGAATAGTCGTGGCCGGCCGGCGGCCGGTTCGGGCGGGTGCTCATCGACGGCCTCCGGTCCGGTCGTCCGGGGCTCCGACCGCCGCGACCGGCTCCGGCGGCAGGTCGTCCCGGGCCGCCAGGCGCTCGGCGAGCGCGTCGAGCGCGGTCTGCGCCCGGTTCACCTGCGTCCGGTCCATCGGGTGGGTGGAGTACCGCGCCTCCCGGAACAGCGCGGTGAGCACCCGCGCGTGGACGGGGTCGACGCGGTCGTCGGCCACGGCCCGCTCCAGCAGTTCGGTCGGGCTGTCGGGGGCCCGGCGGGACAGCCCGGACTCCGCCAGCGAGGCCTCCATCGCGGCGTAGCAGGCGATCACCGCCGCCCGTGCGTCGTCACCGGTCAGGGCGCGCCGTGCGGTGACGACCGCGGCGGCGAGGGCGTCCTGCGACCGGGCCGGTGCGGCGGGGAGCGCCGTCGGCGGTCGCCGACGGGAGGGGCGAAGCCGCCAGAGCAGCAGGACGGCGGCGACCACCAGGGCGACCACCACGGCGACGGCGAGAACGCCGAGCAGCACCAGGAGCACCGTCATGAGCAGGCTTTCGGACGCCGGGTCACCGAGCCGGGGCGGCGGGGAGGGGTCCGGAGGCAGGGTGACGAGCTCCGGCGGCGGTGGCGTGTCCGGCGACGGGTCGACCGGTCCGGTGTCCACCCGCTTGTGGAAGAGGAACATCAGCACCGGCACCGCGACGGCGGCCCCGACCAGGAGCACCGCGGTCGCCTCCCGCAGCCGCTCGGCCCACGGCGTCGGCCCGGTCAGGTGGCGGACCTCCTCGCGGTAGCGCACCGCGAACCGGCCGATGACGATCAACGCGCCGAGGGCGAGCAGCAGGACGAACCCGACGGTCCGGACCGGCACCGTGGCGGAGGGCGCACCGAGCAGCCCGCCGTCCGGCCGCAGCGCCGAGGCGGCGAGCAACAGGCCCGCGAGGACCAGCAGGGCGCCGACGAGCCGGCCGCCCGGCCTGCGCCCGCGGACGGCGTCGCGGACACCGTCCGCGGAACGGCTCCGGCCGTCGTGCCGAGGTTCGCTCGGCCGTGTTCCGTCGTGCATGCGGCCGCCCCCGGTTCCCCCGCAGCGCGGTCGGTTCCGCGCGAGGTGCAGCGTCGCACACCAACTGTCGGGCTGTCACCCCGGGGCGGGGGCTGCTGCGGCGGGCGCGGAACCGGGCGCCGGACCGCGTGCGGAACCGGGCGCCGGACCGGCTGCGGAACCGGGCGCCGGACCGGCTGCGCGACGGGCGGCCGGAGGAGGCAGGTCAGACCAGGCGGTGCATGCCCACCGAGTGCGGGGCCGTCCCGGTGAACCCGTACCGGGCGTAGAGGCGGTGGGCGTCGCCGTCGGCGATCAGGGAGACGTACGCACCGGCCGGGGCCCGGCTCTCCAGTTCGGCGGTGAGCAGCGCCATGATCCGCCCGCCGAGGCCGCGGCCCTGGTGCTCGGGCAGGACGCAGACGTCGGCGATCTGGAACACCGACCCGCCGTCGCCCACGATCCGGCCCATCCCGACCACCTCCCCGTCCGGGGCGGGTCCCAGGTGCACCGTCACGCCGTGCCAGGTGTTGGGGAGCCCGGCGGCCACCGCCGCGGCGGGGCGGTCGCTCATCCCCGCGCCGGTCCGCAGCCGCCGGAAGGTCTCCACGTCCGGCACTCCGGCACGCAGCTCGTAATGGTCAGTCGTAGTAGTCATACATTACATCGTAGACCGTCGCGCCCCCGCCCCGGATCTGCGGAGGGGCGGGGGCGCGACGGGCGTGCGCGCGGGCGGGCGGTCAGCCTCGCGGCAGGGCGAGGGACTGCACGGCGGGGAGCCCCCGCCAGTCGCTGGAGACGATGCTCGCGTGCGCCCGGGCGAGCTGCTCCGTGCGGCCGCGGGCCTGGTCGGCGGTGGGGTCGGTGGCGCTGATCGCGGGCGCGACGTTCTGCGCGTCGGTCATCGTCAGCAGGTAGTGCCGGCTGTCGTACCAGGCCGTGTCGATGCCGCCCAGGTAGGCGGCGGCGTCACCGTCGAAGACCACGAACCACGGGCGGATGGCCGCCTCCGCGTACTTGGTCCGGGGGTCGCCGGCCGCGGCGCCGTGCACGGCGGGGAACACCTGGGCGTCGCCGATCCGCCCGGCCGCGGCCAGGTCGCGCAGGTGGCGCCCGTACTCGACGTCGGTGGGCAGGGTGTCGAAGGGGTTGCCCTCCTCCAGCGATCCGGGGATCACGTACACCAGCACCCGCCCGGCGAGCGCCGCCCTGGTCGGCCAGTTGCCGGCGCGGACCGCCTCGTCCGCCGTGGCGTACGAGCCGCCGCCCGGCTTGGCGAGCAGGTCGGCCGGGCGCAGCACGGCGGAGCCCAGGTGGCCGGCGATCAGGGAGTCGAGCTGGGCGGGGCCCATCCCGCGGTTGGCGGCGAACCCCGCCTTGAGCTCCAGCTTGACGACCAGCGGACCGGCGCCGGGGTGGGCCCCGAGCCAGACCCGGACGTCGTCCAGGCAGGTCTCCAGGTTCTTGTTGGCGCCCCCGGTGTAGAGCTGGGCGGGGGTGGTCGCGCTGACGCAGTTGTTGGAGTTGCCCAGCGGGTTGGAGTGGCTGACCTTCCACTCCTTGGTCACGGTGTTCGTCCAGGCGTCCAGCTCGATCATGCCGGTGCCGGTGTCCAGGCCCTGGGCGAGGTAGCCGAACGCGGCCGGGTCGTAGGTGTTGTGGAGCCCGACGGTGGTGGCCGAGCCGAACGGGAGCTCACCGGCGCCGGTCGTGGCGTCCGCCGACTGCACCGGCAGGAGGGCGGCGGCAGCGGCGAGCAGACCGGTGGCGAAGGTGCCGGCGAGGGCGCGGCGTGCGGTCACGATGTCTTGTCCCCTTGTCAGAACGGTCGGCGGTCGCTTCCGCCGTTCGGAAGGATGCCGCGGCTGAGCATCTCTCACATGAAGGGGACACAACAACACCGTGACCGGCGCGGGACGATCCCGCTGCGCGCCGGTACGCCGAACGCAACCGGATCGCCCCGGCCCGCCCGCGCCACCCGTTCCGGACCGGGGACCGGCTGGCCGCCCCCGGCCAACGCCTCCGGCGCGCCTACCGCCTGGATCTCGCGGCCGCCTGGCCGCACCGGTGGCCGCTCGCCGCCGAGGCACCCGCGCGGAGCTGCACACCGCCCGCCTCCGGCGAGGCCGGGCGGGCGGCCGTCGTCCCGCCGGCGGCGGGCGACCACGGATTCGTCGCGCGGGGTGGGCTGGCCGGCGGGCCCGGACCCGGCCCGCGTGCGCGGCGGCCGCCGAGGTCGCTCGGCTCGGGCGGCGCGCCCGCGTCAGCCGGCGGTGACGCGCAGGTTGGCGAGGACGGCGGAGCCGTCGGCGGTGGTGGCGAGCAGCCGGCCGGAGCGGTGCCAGAACGTCAGCGCGCCGCCGTGGTGGCGCAGGCCGACCGAGGAGGTGGTCGCAGCCGCCTCCCCCGGCAGGCTCCGCGTCGTGGTCGCGTTCGGCAGGAGCAGCGTCCGCAGCGGCGTCGTGGCGGTCGCCGTGCCGGTGCGGACGCGGACGGTGCCGTCGGCCGCCGGGGTGAGGGTGAGGGCCCAGTGCTCGCCGTCGACGACCGGGCCCGCCGCGGCGACGCCCTCGACGAGCTGTTCCACCGGTGCCTGGTCGGCCGACCAGCGCAGCGCGGTGCGACCCTGTTCCCGGTCAGGCTCGGCGGTCAGCAGCCGGCCGCTCGCCAGCACCGCCGTGCCCCCGGTGAGGCTCCCGGCGTCCAGTCCGGTGCGCGAGCGCAGCTCCCAGCCGGGCTGGTCCCAGCGCCACAGCTCCGTCAGCTCCCCTCCCCCCGCCAGGCGGGAGGACACCACGGCCGCGCAGGACGTGGGCGTGCGCACGACCGGGCCGACCGGCCGCTGCTCGCCGCCGAGTTCGCGCCACACCACGGTCGGGCGCGCTGCCAGGGTGTCGAGGACGGCGATGCCGTCCTCGTCCACGGTCAGCAGCTGCCGGCCGTCGAAGGACGGCACGAGCCCGCGCACCCGCAGCGTGCTCCAGTGCCGGACGGTACGGGTGCCGAGGTCCAGCCGGGAGATCTCGCGGACCTGCCCGTAGCGGGCCACCAGCAGCGCGGTGCCGCCGTGGTCGGCCAGGACCAGCTCGTCCGCCGGGACGTCCCAGCGGGCCCGGACCCGGCCGTCGGGTCCCAGCAGCCGTACGCCCGCCTGGCCGCAGGCCACCAGCAGCAGGCCCGACTCCAGCCGCGCCGCGTCCAGGACCGGGAGCGTCCCGGGCCGGTCCAGGAAGGCCAGGTCGCCGCCACCGCCGGCCGTGGGGCCGGTGGCGCGCCGCGGTCGTGGCAGATCCGCCGCCGCCAGGGGGTCGGCGCGCTTCACCAGCTGCTCGAACAGGGCCTGTTCGGTGCGCTTGTGAAGCCTGCCCGCGTCGCCGAAGCCGCCGTCCCGGACCACGGCGCGGACCGCTGCCGTGGCGAGCTCCCGGTCGCCCGCCGGGTCCGCGCCCGGCAGCTCGGCCAGCGCGGTGGCCAGCGCGGACCGGCCGGTCGTCCGCGCGCGACCGCCCTCGCCGCTGTCGCTGCCGTCGCCGTCGTCCTCCAGGACGGCCCGGGCGAGCGCCCGGGTCGCCTCCCCGGCGCCGAGGGCCAGCAGGTGGGCCAGCGCCCGGCCGCGCGCCGGGCCGCCGAGCGCGACCGCGTCGCGCAGGTCCGCGGCCACCGTGGGCCGCAGCGTCTCGTCCGGCCAGGCCGCCTCGACCGCGCCGAGCCGGTCGCCGCCCGCCCGGCAGTGTTCGACCCAAGCCGCCCGCAGCTCGCGCCCGGCCGGCGGGTCGTCGGCGCCCAGCCGCTCGACCGCATCCGCGAAGGCGGCCCGCCGGTGCGCCGTCCGGATCGCGCGCTCGCGCTCGCCGGCCCGCCACCAGAGCCGCACCACCAGATCGGCGGCCAGGTCGCGGCCCTCGGCGAGTTCGGCGGCCTGGGCGGTCCGGCCGTGCCGGTCCAGCAGGGCGACCGCCTCGGCCGGGGTGTCCAGCAGGTCGGCCAGCACGTACGCGGCCTCGTCGATCCGGCCCTCGCGCTCCAGGGCGTCGGCGGCCTGCCGGTAGAGACCGGCCAGGTGCTGCTGCACGGCCGATCCGGACATCGGGGAGACCGCTCCCGGACCGCCGGTGGTGGGCGTGGGGCGCAGCGCGCCCGCGAAGCGGCGGGGCAGCCCGAGCGAGAGCCACCCCTGCTCGGTGGCGCCGTCGTCGCCGGACAGTCGCAGGGCGTCGCGCAGGGCGTCCTCCCAGCGGCGCTGCTCGAAGGCGCGGGTCAGCTCCCGCAGGTAGCGGGCGTGGCGGCCCCGGACGAGCCGGCCGGCGGGGGTGCGCACGACGAGGCGGGCGAGCAGGCCGCCCAGCAGCGGCCGGCGGGTGCGGGGCGCCCTGCGCGGACGGGGTGGCCGGGCGGCGGCGGGCGTGGTGGTGCCCGGGGCGGCGTCGGAGGTGCTGTCCCGGCTGCCCCGGACCCGGGCGATCGTGAAGGCGACGGTCAGGGCGACGAGGATCCCGCCGGGGTGGATGCCACGCTCCAGGGCCAGGTGGGCGAACCAGAGGACCAGGAGCAGGGCGGCCACCACGATCAGCCCGGCCGTCGCCATGAACGCCACCGGTCCGGACGCGTCCCCCCAGCGGGGCAGCCAGGGCCGGCGGAACAGCCCGGACAGCCGGGACGGGCCCGGCCGGCTCGCTGCGCGCAACGGCCGGCGCAGCCGGCCGCCCGCCGGGGCCGCCCCGGTCAGGCGGCCGGCACGCGCGGAGCGTGCCCCGATCCCGGCCGCCGCCCGCAGGTCCGGCCGGGCCCGGCGCGGCAGGTCCTCGGCGACCGGCCCGGGTTCGGCCACCGCGCCGACCGGCGCGAGCCGGTGGAGGGTGAGCCCGGCCGGGTCGAGCCAGCCGGACGGGTCCAACGGCGGCAGGTCCGCGATCCGGTGCGTCGTCACCGCGCCCGCCGTGGTGAGGGCGAGCCGGCCCGGCGGCACGGCGGCGCCCTCGGTGCCGACGGCTGCCAGGCCGCCGCCGTCCGACCGCCGCAGCGGCAGCCCGGGTGCGCCGTCCCCCCGTGTCCCGACCGGCTCGGCGAGGACGAGCAGCCAGCGGCCGTCCGGCAGCCGGCGCAGGTCGGCGCCGTCCTCCCAGCGGGCCAGGACGCGCTCGGCGGCCTCGCCCTCGCCGATCACCGGGGCGTCCAGGACGAAGCCCGCGGCGGTCACGGTGCCCCTGAACACTGCGGCCGTCGCGCTCACTGGTCGCTCCCGAGGTGGTGGTGGATGCGGCCGGTGTTGGCGTCACCGACCACGACCCGGCCCGGACGCGGTTCGGCGGCGAGCAGGGGCAGCGTCGGGTGGACGGCGGGCGGGGCGGAGCCGCCGGAGAAGCGGCTGAGCGTGCGGGTGCCGTCCGCCCGGACGCTGCGCACCAGTCGGCCGCTCCGGGTGCAGGTGATCAGTGCCGGGAGCCCGCCGTCGTGGACGAGGCCGACCACGTCGGCGTGTTCCCGGAACGAGAGCGGGAAGGGATCGCCCTGGCGGCACTGCAGCACCCAGTTCCTGCCGTCCTCGGACCAGCCCTGGGTGGTGCCGCCGTGGACGACGTGCCGGGCCCGCTCGGCCGCGGGCACCAGCGGGTGCCCGAACAGCCGCCGCTCCCGGAACCGCTGGAAGCCGCGCTCCTCCGTCCCCGGGGCCAGCGGCCCGTCGTCCCGGGCGCTGCCGTCCCGCGCGATCCGCCACCACCGGCCGCCCAGCGGGCAGAGCAGGTCGTCGCCGTCGCGCAGCACCGGCCGGACCGGGCCGGTGAGCAGCTCCTCCAGCAGGGTCCGGTCGAGCCCGAGGGCGCCCAGCTCGGCCGTGTACTCGCCGCTCTCCCCGAGCGGGCGGCCGCTGACGTACGGGACGAGCCGCTCGTTCCGGATCTGCAGGGCGATCAGGCGCCGGCCGATCCGGCCCGCCGCGACGACCGGCCCGTGCAGGTGGTGGCGGCGGGCCTGGAGCGGGGCGGGGTGCTGACTCGCGCTGCTCGGCAGGTTGACCGCGAGCAGGGTGTTGGCGTGCACACCCCGCAGCAGCAGGGTGCGGGCCTCGGTGGTGAAGGCCGGCAGCGCCCGCCCGGTCGTCGCGACCGGCAGGGTGACGACCGCCGGCGCGGCCCGGCGGAACTCGGCCCCGCGCAGCGCCCGGACGGCGATCTTCGTCGCGGGCAGCGGCAGGTCGACGCTCGTCCGCGCGAGGCGGACGGTGACGCGCATGGCGCCGTCGGCGCTCCAGCCGCTCGGCTCGCTCGCCAGGACCCGCCGGTGGGAGACGAGCCGGTCGGCCAGCCGGGGTGAGGTGAGCAGCCAGGACCGGTCGGCGGCGTCCAGCTCCTGCTCGGCCCGCCCGACGTCCTCGGGCGTCGGGTCGGCGTGCCGGCGGGCTTCGAGCCAGCGCGGCAGCAGCTCGGGGAGGTCGCCGGTGAGCCACTGGCCGGGCGGGTCGCCGAGGATGCCGACGACCAGCTCGGCGCCGCGCTCGGCCGCCCGGCGGTGCAGGACCAGCAGCGCGGCGAGTTGGACGAGTCGGCCGGCGCCGGCCTGGGTGGGGCCGGTGTCGGCCAGCGCGACGATCCGGCCGCGGGCCGCCGGGGCGCGGAACTCGGGTGCCAGGTGCAGGAGTTCGCCCTCGGCCAGGCGGCGCAGGAATTCGTCGGGGGCCTCGTCGGCGAGCAGCCACTCCGAGGGCAGCAGCTGGTCGGGCCGGCCGGAGCGGGTGAGCCCGCCGTGTCCGTCCGGGGTGCCGCGGTCGTCGACGGCGGGTTCGCCCGCGCCGATCAGGGCGTCCAGGCGGCGCAGCAGCGGGCCCAGTGCGACGGCGAGTTCGGGTGTCAGCGCGGAGAGGCCGGCGGCCCAGGGGGCCAGCGCGGCGGGGAGGCGGGTGGTCATCGCGGGGCGCTCCCGGCGGCCGGGGCGTCGGTGGTCGGGGCGTCGGTGGTCGGGGCGTCGCTCTTCGCGCCCCCGGCGGCCGGGTCACCGGTGTACGGGTCCAGCGCGGCCGGGTCGGTGGTCGGGGGTGGCGGGTCGGCGACCAGGGCGTGACCGGGGAGCAGGACGCAGAGCCGGTCGCCCTCGGCGCCGACCGCGGTGCGCCAGAGCGCGGCCGCGGGCCGGGGACGCGCGGTGGTGGGCACCAGCACGCCGGCGTCGACGCCCAGGTAGCGGGTGCCGTCCGCCCACGGCAGGTCGGCCTCGGCCCCCAGGACCAGCAGCGCACCGTCGCCGGCGACCACGCCGAGCCGGGCGCCGCCGACCAGCCGCTCGCGCGCGGCCACGGCCAGGGCGGGCACGGCGTCACCCAGGGCGAGCACGGCGGCAGCGGGCAGCGGCGGCTCGCGGCGCTCCCAGCGGAGCGGGAAGGACGGAGGGGCGGCGGCCGTCACGAGGGGGCGACCGCCGCAACCAGCTCGGCGCGTATCCCGGCCAGCGCACCCGACAGGTCGGCCGGGTCGAAGCCGGCGTCGATCTCGCGCAGTGCGGCCTCCAGCCGCAGCCGGGAGTCGCGGCCCTCGGGAAGCGTGCGGTGGGCGGCCAGCAGCGCGGTACCGGTGCGGACGAGCCGCTCGGCGCGGGCCGCCGAGCTGCGGGACAGCTCCTCGGCGGCGTGCACCAGGCTGCGGTTGGCGGCCTTCTCGACCAGGTCGGCGAGGGTGTCACGGGCCTGCGCCTGGGCGTCGGCGGTGGGGGCGACCAGCGGCAGCACCCACAGGTCCCGGGCCGAGGCCGTGGTCCGGCCATCGAGCACGGCGGCGGCGGCGACCAGCTTCTGCGAGCGGACCGCCCGCCGGTCACTGATCGGCACGCCCGCGGCGCGCAGCCGCCGCAGCGCGGCGGCCACCAGCGGGGTGACCTCGTCGAGGTCGCAGGCGCGCGCGGCGGCGGCGAGCCGGTCGAGGGCGGCGAGCCGGTCGGCCGGAGCGGTCGGGTCGGTCGGGTCGGCGAGGTCCAGCGGGTGGGGCGGGGCCGGGGTGTGGAGCGGGGCCGTCGCGGGCCGGCGGCCGGCCTCCAGCAGCTCCTCCAGCCGCGCGTCCGCCACCGGTTCGACGAAGACCCGGGCCAGGAAGCGGTCGGCGAAGGCCGCGAGCGCCGGATCGTCGGGCAGGTGGTTGGCGGCGCCCACGCAGACCCGCAGCGGGCTGTGCAGCACGGTGCGACCACGCCGGAAGACCCGCTCGTTGAGCAGGCCGAGCAGGGTGTTGAGGACGGCGGTGGAGCCGAGGAACACCTCATCGAGAAAGGCGATCTCGGCCTCGGGAAGCATCCCGGCGGTCTCGAACTCCACCCGGCCCTCCCGCAGTTGGCGCAGGTCGACGGGGCCGAACAGCTCATTGGGCTCGGTGAACCGGCCGAGCAGGTACTCGAAGTAGCGGCCGCCGAGCTGCCCGGCGATCCGCCGGACCGCCTCGGACTTGGCCGTGCCGGGTGCGCCGACGACCAGCAGGTGCTCACCGGCGACCGCGCACAGGACCACCACCTCGGCCACGGTCTCGCGGTCGATCATGCCCTGCCCGGCGGCGGCGACGGCGGAGCCGATCACCTCGGCGTCGGCGGCGCGGGCGGCTGCGATGGTGCTGGTCTCGGTCACGAGCACCGGAGTCTACGGGCGGCCCCGACCCGCCCACCAACCGGTTTCCCGGCCGGGGCAGGGTGGCCGGCCCGCCCAGAACCTCCCACGCCCGCTCAGCCGTGCAGGCCCGGCCAGCCCTCCCGGTTCGCACACGACTCGTAGTCGTAGCGGGTGAGGTGCTCCCACTCCGCGCCGGTCAGCTGCTCGTACGCCTCCTCGTGCACGTGGAGCAGCTCCTCGCAGTGGCGGCTCGCGAACGGCGCGAACCGCTCCGGCGCACCGAACACCCCCTCGTAGACCTCCCGCCCGGCGGCCACCACGGCGGCCCGCGCGTACAGGAAGCCGTCGTCGGACTGCGGCAGCGCCGGCTCGCCGGGCAGCTCCGCCGAGTGGGCGGGCAAGGAGCCGAACTCCTCCCGGTCGATCCGGTACAACGCCTCCGCGAGGCGCTCGCCGAAGCCGATCACCTGCCCCACCGGCTCGCGGACGAGAGCCTCCGTCAGCCGGGCGCAGCCCTCCTCGAGGCCCTGGCACGTCGCGGTACCCGACTCGCCCCCGAGGAGCTCCACCAGCTGCCAGAACCGCCCCCAGGCCATCACCGCCGCGTCGGCGTCGGCCGCGCCGCCCCCGGCGGCCACCTCGCGCACATCACTTCCGTTCATGCCCGCACCCTCGCACGCGGCTCCGACAATGCGGCCGGCGAGTCGGCCCCGGAGGCGCTGGTGACCGGTCGAAGTGGATGTCACCCGGTCGCGACGACCGTCATCGGCGCCGGTTCGGCGGCTGCCGTCATGCCGAGACGGCCCACGACACAGTGTCTTCCCCGCTCCCGATGACAGGACCGCCGCAGCGACGCGGCTGCGGGGGCCTGGTGAGGCCTTCGAGTCTGTGACCTGCCGTTTCATTGAGCCGGACAGTGCCATCGCCGAGTGGGACATGTACTTCGAGGAGCCCTCGGGGGCTGTGGCCGGAGTGGGTCACTCCCCCGTTGAACGACGGCGTCGAGGTGTTCGCTCTGCCGCGGCGGCTGACCCGGGCGTTGGCCAACGCCCGCTCCACCGAGCCGGCGGAGCCGGCCGATCGCTGGACCACGCGGCTCAGGTCTGCCGACGGGGACGACATGACCGACGATGCTCCGCCGGCGGTCCTGCAAGGAGTCGCCCGGCTCGCGGCGTCTGCGGTGACCACAGGCGGCGGCCTCTACAGCTGGAGCTTCTGACGGCCTTTCCCACAAGGTCGCTCACGCTCGACACCACTGCACGCCGAGAACCCGGTCCCGGGTGGCGGCGAGGCCCAGGCGTCAGGCGGCGCCGAAGACGCCTAGGCACTACTTGATCAAGTGGAAATCAGGGTGCTGCAGCCATGCTTGCAGGAATTCCACGTCTCCGACGTGCCGAAGCCATCGCCCTCCGCCCCAGGTGTCATAGGACACCTCCGCGAGCCTTCCCGGGAAGGCAGACGCCAGTACCCTCGCCCGGGCCAGCACCGCCTCGTTGCCCGTGTCCTCTCCCACGGCGGGGCGGCTGCTCAGGAGACCGCCGAAGTCGACCAGCGCATCGAGACGGCGGGCGAGAGCGAGTGCCAGGTGACCGAGCAGCACGTGGTTCACCAGGCCCGAGCAGCCGGCGCCGACCACCAGCCCCTGCACCGGTGGCCGCGAGAAGGCCGAGTAGTCCTCGTCCTCGGCAGGCATCTCCTCGTCCTCCGCAAGGAAGAAGACGCCGACGCCGGCCGGATCGAAGGCCCGCAGTCCCAGGGCCGAGCCGTCTCGCACCCAGAAGTCCACGCCGTCGCCGGTCTCGGTCTCCACCGGGGCGCAGAAGGTCTCCAACCACGGGACCACATCGGCCAGGAGGTCCGCGAACCCGCACGGTTCGAAGAGCCACGGTCCCACGGCCGGTCCCGACATCCCGCCCCCAGAGCCTCGTGGCCCAGGTGCCACCGGACGCGGTTCTACCAGGTACCGGTGGCGGGCGTCCGATCTTTTCGGGCCGGAGCCCGCCCCGGGCGACAGATTCGATGCCGGCACGACGGTCGGCCTGCCGACTCACACCTCTGCGATCAGAACGGCCCAGCGCCCCAGCGCCCCGACCCGATAATGGCCTCATGATCGACAGGCAGCTGCGCGTGGTACTGGCCGAGGACTCCGTCGTCCTCCGGGACGGGATGGTCGAACTGCTCGGCGCCCGCGGCTGCGAGGTGGTCGCCGCCGTCGGCACGGCTCCGGCGCTGCTCGCCGCCGTCGCGGAGCACCGGCCCGACGTGGCCGTGGTGGACATCCGGATGCCGCCCACCCACACGGACGAGGGCATTCGCGCCGCCGTGGAGCTCCGGGCGGGCACTCCCGAGGTCGGCATCCTGGTCTTCTCCCAGCACGTCGAGACGGCCTGGGCCGGTCGGTTGCTGGCCGGCGGCGCGGCGGGGATCGGGTACCTGCTGAAGGAGCGGGTCGCCCGGACGTCCGAGTTCGTGGACGCGCTGCACCGGGTCGCGGATGGCGGTACGGCGCTCGACCCCGAGGTGGTCACCCGGCTGATGCGGGGCGGCCGGCGCAGCCGGGTGGACGCGCTGACGCCGCGCGAGCGCGAGGTGCTGGAGCTGATGGCGCAGGGCCACTCCAACCGCTCGATCGCCGCACGCCTCGTGGTGTCGGAGCGGGCCGTGGAGAAGCATGTCGCCGCCGTGTTCACCAAGTTCGACCTGCCGGCCACCGAGGCGGACAACCGGCGGGTCAAGGCGGTGCTCACCTATCTCTCCTCCACCGGGGCGGTCGACGACCGCCGCCTCGGCTCCTGAGCCCCGGGGCCGGCCGCGACCGCCCCCGGGAAACGCTTCGCCACTTGTCACAAGGCCGCGTGTCTTCGTCGGCTGGGTGCCGGTTCGCAGGGCCGTCGCCGCTACTGGTGGTTCTCTGACGCCTCACCAGGCAACGACCTCGGCTCGGACCCGGGGCAATGCCCACGGCTCCAGTACACCGGCGACGAAGTCGGCAAGGAACTGAACCGCCCCACCGGTGTAGTGCCACCAGACGGAACTTCGCGAGGCGACGGTGACCGTCCACTCCTGCGGGTCGGTCGGATTGGTGCTCCACAGGAAGAAGTCCCCTTGCGGCGAAACGGCCCAGGGAAGCAGGCCACCTGGGGTGGGGAACGGATGAAGCGGGACGGCCAGGTCAGCTTCCTCGCACCACTCCGCGATGGTCTCCAGCTCTTCTCGCGTCCCTTGCACCCATCCGGTCTCCCCACCGGGCTCGGGACTGCCGACGCCCAGGAAGTCGCCGATGACGAAAGACGGGTAGAGCTCGCAGAGCAGCTTGTAGTCCACCGGCAGTGCCACGCCCAGCTCGGCCTCCAGTGCAGGCCAGTCGATGACTCGTGGGGTCGGCAGTCGCAGCGAGGTCATGCCCGGCACCGCGAGCTCCAACGCCGTGATCGCCTCCGCGGGATCGGTCAGACGGCGGACCGGTGTCTGGGTGCCAGCAAAGTCGTCCATGCGACCAGGGTGCCAAAGCAGAACCTTGCCAATGTCATGGCCCCCTGCCTCCGGGCCTTAGTCCGGAAAAGGGCGGTCGGTCTCACCGAAATCCTCGCCCGCGAACTCCGTGATCGTGGCCACCAGGTCGAGGTCGAGCACCTCCACGTCCACCTGCCCCGGGTTCTGAAGACGGCTGCCTCATGATTGAGCCCTTGGCCTGGAAGACGCCGCTGTCAACAAGTTGGTACGGGGTCACCAGCGGAGCTGTCGCCAAACGTGCTGCCTGCGGTGAGGCCCTCGACGAACGAGCGGAAGTCATCAGCCAGGGCGAGCTCCGAGCCGAGGTCGGTCTCGAACCATGTGACGGAGGGCTCGCCATCTCGCCCGCAAGTTCGGTAATCGAGCGCGATCCAGCAGTGCCCATCACCGGAGAGCAGCACCAGTGCTGCTGGCATACCCCACTCCTCGACCAAGTACAGGGAGTCGAGCAACGAGGTCATCCCGGCGCATCGCCCGATGCCCATCAAGTCGCCGAAGGGAACGTGGTCATCGCTCCACGAGGTTGGCCGACGGGTGGGGAACGCATCGTCATCAGCAGCCACGCTGCCGCCGTTTTGAACCCGCAGGAGATCCAGCAGGGCCGAGGGCAGCGTCACACCGAGCAGGCGCTCGACTTCTCGCACCATCTCGTCCGTCAGAGGTTGCTGAACGCCGTAGTCGCCGGCACCCCAGAACGTCGCCATGACCTCATCGAATCGCGCCATGGCACGCAGCCTACGGCTCAGCCGCACTGGCCTCAGCTGCAAGATCATTTCTTGGTCCGGAAAAGGGCGGTCGGTCCCGCGATCGGTTCGCCGAGGTCCTCGACAGCCTGGCCGAGGGCGGCTTGCACGTCACCTTGGCGTGAGCTTCGGTCCGCCCGGTCGTCGACGCCGCCTACGGTTCCGGTGCGCCGCAGCGTGCTCCGCGCCGGCACGCCGACAGGTCGGCCGAAGCACAGGAAGTCGAACCGGCCGACTTCCTGCTCCGCACGGCGGGCGGAGCCTCGAACGGGCGGCACCTCGGGCGAGCGGCACCTCGAACGGGCGGCGCCTCGGGCGAGCGGCACCTCGGGCGAGCGGCATCTCCGGCGAGCGAGGACCGGGACCGTCGAAACCGCCGCCGTCCCGTCCCCGACCGGCCGCGCCGCGCCGCGCCGCGAGAGAACCGACGGTCCGTCAGAGCGAGGTCGGCAGCTCGGCCGTGACGACGGTCGGGCCGCCCGGCGGGCTCTCCACCCGCAGGACGCCGTCCACGGCGGCGAGCCGTTCGCGCAGCCCCGCGAGGCCGGTCCCGGCGGCGGACACCGGGTCGGCCGCGCCGGACGCGGGACGCGCGCCGGCACCGAACGAGGCGCCCCCGTGCCCGTCGTCACGCACCGTCAGCCGGACCAGGCCGTCGACGGCAGTCGCCGACAGCTCGGCCGCCCGGGCCCCGCTGTGCTTGGTGACATTGGTGAGCAGCTCGGCGGCGCAGTAGTAGACGGCCTGCTCGATCGCCCCGTCCGGCCGTTCCCGCAGGTCGAGCCGGACCGTGACCGGCACGGCCGAGCCGGTGGCCAGCCCGGGCAGCGCCTCGCCCAGGCCGCCGTCCAGGGCCACCGGGTGGATGCCCCGGGTGAGCCGGCGCAGCTCGGCGATGGTGTCGTCGGTCTGGCCGCGGGCCCGGTCGACCAGGGTGCGCAGGCGGGCGAGGTCGGGCTGCGCGGCGGCGGGGTCGAGCACGTCGTCGGCCAGTGAGAGGGTGATGGCGAGGGCGACCAGCCGGGCCTGGGTGCCGTCGTGCAGGTCGCGTTCCAGGCGGCGGAGCCGGTCGGTGTTCCCGGCGAGGAGCGTCGCACGGGCGGATTCGAGTGCGCGGACCCGCTGTTGGGCGCGGGCCGGGCCGAGCAGCAGGCGGGCCAGGCGCCGGTTCGCCTCGCCGAGCGCGCGGTTGGCCCACGGCACGGCGGCGAGGACGGCCAGGCCCAGCAGGACGGCGGCCGCGTCCAGCAGGCCGGCGGGCCGCTCGCCCGGCTCCAGCAGCCGTACCCAGAGCGGGAAGCCGATCAGCCAGCCGCAGCCGAGCGGCAGGACGACGGCCGCGGCGAAGCCGAGCAGGCCCAGCGGCAGGCGCAGCAGCAGGTAGAGCAGGGCCCGCCAGGCGACCGGGTCGGTCAGGACGGCGCGGCCGCGGGCGAGCAGGCCGTCCTGGGCCGGCAGCGGGGCCGGGGGTTCGACGTGCTCGCCGAGCAGCCGGCCCACCAGCCGGCGGTGGAGCGTGCCGAGGCCGCGCGTGCCGTACAGGGCGGCGACCACGAACGGCAGGCCGAGGACGGTGAGGGACAGCAGCGCGCCCGCGTAGAGGACGGCGAGCGCGTAGCCGCCGCCCAGGACGGCGAGCGGCAGGCACGCGACGGCGAAGAGCAGCTCGCCGCCGCGGACCGTGGAGCGGCGCCGCCCGCCCGGGCCCGCCGTCCTCGGACCGCGGCGGCGGCGGTCAGTCACGGCCGCCGCCGACCAGTTCCGCGGCCGGGCCGGTGACGGCGCGCAGGCCGGTGCCCAGGACGGCGGGCACGGTCAGCGCGGCCGCGCCGGCGGCGATCCACCCGCAGGTGGCCGCCGGGACGGTCGGCAGCGCGGAGCCGGTGAGCGCCCTGCTGAAGGCCGCCGAGGCGGTGGCGGCGACCGCCGCGCCCAGCAGGACCCCGACGGCCGTGGTGAGCACGGCCTCGACGGTGAGCATCCGCAGCAGCTGCCGGCGGGTCGCGCCGACCAGCCGGAGCAGGGCGAACTCGCGGCGGCGGTCGGCGGTCAGCGCCACCAGGGTGTTGACGGTGGAGACGGCGGCGAAGCAGACCAGCATGGCCAGCTCCGCCTGGCGCAGCCAGACGTCGGTGGCGGAGGTCACGGCGCCGGCGCCGGCCGCCGCCCGGCTCGCCGCGTGCTCTGCGGTGCTTGTCATGATCGACATGGTGCCCGAGAGGCCGACGAGGAGTGCGACCGGCACCACGGCGGCGGACAACCGGTGTGCGTAGCCGCGCAGATTGGCGTCGGCCAGCCAGCCGGAGCGCGGCGCCGCGAAGCGCACCGGCGCGCCCAGCACGGCGGCGACCGCGCGGGCCGCGAGCGGGCCCAGCAGGGCGACGGCCGCGAGCAGCACCACCGAGGCGAGCAGGGCCGCCTGCCCGGCCTTGTCCGGCTGGTCGGCCGGGCGGGTCGCGGCCAGCCGGACCAGCAGCCCGCCGCCGGCCAGCGCACCGGCCCCGGCGAGCAGTCGCACCGGCCCGGTCCGGCCGTGTTCGGTCGAGCTCGCGGTCAGTGCGGCGGCGGGCGCGATCCGGGAGATCCGCCGGGCCGCGACGGCGCCGGCGGCCAGGCCGACGAGCAGCGCCGTCGCGAGCGCGACCAGCATCGGCAGCGGCGTGCCCGGCACCCGCACGGCGGGCGCGGCCATGCCCTGCTGTTGCAGCGCGGCGAGGAAGCGGCGGGCGGCGAACGCGCCGGCCGCGCAGCCGGGTACGACCATCAGCAGGGTGGTCGCGACCACCTGGGCGCGCACCAGCCGCCGGACCTGCCGCGGCGTGGCGGCGACGGTCCGCAGCAGTGCCAGCTCGCGGTGCTGCCGGCGGACGGCGAAGCCCAGGGCGTTGACCAGGACGAAGAAGGCGACCAGCACGGCGATCTCGCCGAAGGCGCCGGCGATCACCATCAGCCCGGGACCGGCGGGCGCCCGCCCGGCGGCGGAAGCGGCGGAAGCGGCGGGAGTCGCTGCCGCGGCCGCGAAGAGCGAGCCGAACAGCGTCACCGTGGCGACGGCGAGGAAGAGCGCGGCCGCCGAGCCGGCGAAGGCGGCGGGGCTGCGGCGGAGCTGCCCGAGCGCCAGGATCACGACGGTGCCGAAGGCCGGGCGGCCCGTCGCCGGGGCGGTACGGGTGGCGGCCGGGGTCGGGGCGGCCGGGGCGGGCAGGGCGGTCGGGGTCGGGCCGGGCATCGCGCTCACCCGCCCAGCCGGCTCAGGCGCTCGCCGACCAGCGCCGCCGTGGGCCGCTCCAGCTCGTCGACCACCAGGCCGTCGGCGAGCAGCAGGACGCGGTCGGCGTAGCCGGCCGCCACCGGGTCGTGGGTGACCATCACGCAGGTCTGCCCGTCCCGGTCCACTCCGGTCCGGAGCAGGGCGAGGATCTCGTGGCCGGTGGCACGGTCGAGGGCGCCGGTGGGTTCGTCGGCGAAGAGCACGTCCGGGCGGGCGACGAGGGCCCGGGCGATCGCGACCCGCTGCTGCTGGCCGCCGGAGAGCCGGCCCGGCCGGTGCCGTTCGCGCCCGGCCAGGCCGACCCGGGCGAGCGCGTCCAGCACGGTGGCCCGGTCGGGCCGGGCTCCGGCCAGCCGGCCGGGGAGCTCGACGTTCTGGGCGACGGTCATCGCGGGCATGAGGTTGAACGCCTGGAAGACGAACCCGACCCGGCGGCGGCGCAGTTCCGCTAGCCGTCGCTCGGACAGCCGGGACACCTCGGTGTCGCCCCAGCGGACGGTGCCGCGGGTGGGGCGGTCCATGCCGGCGAGGCAGTGCAGCAGGGTGGTCTTGCCGGACCCGGAGGGCCCCATCACCGCGGTGAAGGTGCCGGGCGCGAACGCGACCGACACCCCGCGCAGCGCCTGGACGGCGGCGGCGCCGCGGCCGTAGGCGCGGTGCAGGTCCTCGGCGCAGGCCGCGGGCCGGGCCGACGGCGGGCCCCCGTCCGACGGGGGCGTCGTGCTTGTGGTGGTCATCGCTTCAGCCATGACCTCATCGTCGACCGGCCGGGCGCGGCGATCGATCGTGCCCGCCCCCGGATCGGGGGTTCGGAAAACCGAACCCCCGGCCGGAACAGCACCCGCCCCCTCGGTGGAAAGGGGTTGGAGCGCTGATGATCGGGCTGGTACCTTGCGGTCGACCGTGACACCGCCCGAGGAGGTGAGACCCGTGAACGCTGTAGCGATGTGGGTGCTCCCCGTTCCTGCCACGGCCGGCGACTGACACAGCTGTCGCCGGGAGCGCCTCGACACCAAGGCACTCCCGAAAGGCAACACCTGTGCACACTCCGCAGTTCACCGCCGAGTCGTCGTCGAACGGCATGGTCGAGCGCGACTTCACCGTGGGCGACGTCCCCGGGGTCCTCTGGTCACCGGCCTCCGGTGCCGATCGCGCGCCCCTGGTCCTGATGGGCCACGGCGGCGGCGCCCACAAGAAGCATCCGGCGATGACGGGCCGGGCCCACCTCCTGGTGACCGGCTGCGGCTTCCATGTCGCCGTCATCGACGCGCCCGGTCACGGCGACCGGCCGCGTACCGCGTACGACGAGCAGGAGATCGCCGCGCTGCGCGAGGCGCAGGCGGTGGGCGAGCCGGAAGGGCCGATCGTCGTCCGCTACAACGCCCGCCTGGCGGAGCTCGCCGTGCCCGAGTGGCAGGCGGTCCTGGACGCCCTTCAGGCGCTCCCGGAGATCGGCGCCGACGGGCCGGTCGGCTACTTCGGCATCGCCATGGGCACCGCGATCGGGCTGCCGCTGGTGGCGGCCGAGCCCCGGATCACGGCGGCGGTCCTCGGCCTGATGTGGCCCGACGCCCTGATCGAGAAGGCGCGGCAGATCACCGTGCCGATCGAGTTCGCCGTGCAGTGGGACGACGAGCGCATCCCGCGCGAGGCCGGCCTCGCGCTGTTCGACGCCTTCGCCTCGACGGAGAAGACCTTGCACGCCAACGCGGGCAAGCACATCGACCTGCCCCGGTTCGAGGCCGACAGTGCGGTCCGGTTCCTCGCCCGGCACCTCGGCCGGGCGGTCACCGTACCGGCCTGACCCGCGCGGTCGCGGGGCCCGGCGCACCGGCCGGGCCCCGCGACGGCGCCCCCGCGCGAGGTCGGTGAGACCGGTCGGCGGAGGCCGCCCGTCATCTCCTCAGCCGGGCGACCTCGCCGGCATCCCCCACCCGGAGTCCGGCCTTGCTCAGCGATCGCAGCGCCAGGAGCAGGAAGCCGATGTCGTCCAGCAGGATGGGGTCGGGCAGCAGGTCGACGGGGCTCACCAGGTAGACGATCGACGCCCAGAACAGGACCTTCTTCGACATCGGGATGCCCGACGCCCCCAGCAGCCGCCGGGCCCGGACCAGCTTCACCACCAGGACGACCGCCACCACCAGGGTGACCGCCACCAGGCCCCCGGCCACCCACCAGAGCACGCTCGTGCCATCCATCCGAACCACCTTCCGCTCGGTGCCTCCCCGGGAACCTGCCCCGTTTTCGGCAGACCGTGCGCACGACCGGGCGACCGCGACCTTCTCGTCAACGATACGAACACCGCCGAGCGTACGTTCCGACGAGGCGACCGCGACTCGCGGCGTGGGTGGGCGTCGCGCGGGTAGACGGCGGCAGGCGCGGTGCGGGAGCCGAGGAGGAATCATGGCGGAGCAGGCCGTCGGAGCGGGTGCGGGGGACGGAACGCGGGCGGGCCACCGGCGGCCCCTTACGGCAAGGCTGCGGCGCGGTCGGACGCCGCAGGCCGCCGACGCCCGGGAGCAGCTGGCCAGGGAGCCGTTGATCGGGGAGCGGCTGACCGGGGAGCCGCTGACGGGGGAACCGCCGGCGGGCGATCCGCCCGGGCAGGGCGCACCGCTCCGCGAGCGCCGCTCCTGGGCCGCGACGCTGGGCCGGTGGCTCGCGCTGCTCGTGGCCTTCCTCATGATGGTCGCCTTCGCGGTGGTACTGGCCCGCGTGACGCTCGTCGCCGTCCCCGGAGCCGTGGGCCGGGTGCACAGCAATGTGCGGCCCGGCGACTCGCTGCGCCACTACCTGCTGCACGCCACCACCGTGGACGCGATCCGCCAGGTCGGCGGGAACGTGCTGCTCGGTGCGCCGTTCGGGCTGCTGCTCCCGGTGTTGTGGCCCCGGGCCCGGGGCCTGTTCCGGGTGCTGATCCGGACGGCGGCGGTCATGCTGCTGGTCGAGCTGGTCCAGGGCGCCCTCGTCACCGGCCGGGCCTTTGACATCGACGACGTCGTCCTCAACACCACGGGCGCGCTGCTCGGCTACCTGCTGGTCGGCCGGCGGCTGGCCCGCACGGTGCACCGTCGACCGCGGCAGCCTCTTCCTTCTGACAAAGCCCTTTCAGACCAAGGGAATTGAGATCAATGACGCCGGTTTGCCCGGGGCTCCACGGGCAATGCGGAGAGCATGAGAAGCGCAAACTCGGCCATCAGAGCACTGGCCCACGTCGTCGCAGGCGTGCTGGTCGTCTGGATCTTCCTCGATCTGCTCGACGCCAACCGGGCGAACACCGTCGTCGACTGGTTCCACACGGCCGCCGACTGGCTGGCCGGCTGGTCGCGCGGACTCTTCAACGTCTCCGACCACACCGTCCAGGTGCTGCTCGACTACGGCATCCCGGCGGTCGTCTACACCGCGATCGGCAACCTGATCGCCCGGCGCACCGCGGCCTAGCCGGGGGCGGCGGCCCCCGGCCGCACGGCGAGGCCGCAGCACGCTTGGCGTGCACCGCCTCCCGGCGCCCCGAACACCCTGGACGGCACGGCCGGTCGCCCGATCGGCGGTGCCGACGGACCTCACTCAGGCCCCTCCGACCGGGCCCGGGCGCCAGTACTTCCCCAAGGGCACCGACCTGTCCGCCCACACGCCCGAGCGCCTGGTCGCCGTCGCCGACCAGCTCAACCGCCGCCCACGCAAAACGCTCGGCCGGGAAACCCCAGCCGAGCGTCTGGCTGAACTCCTCGCGGCCCAGACAACCGACCACGTGTTGCAACGACCGCTAGAAACCGCCTACACCCGTTTCCGCAGGTGGGCGCTGGACGGGACGTTCTCGCGGATGCTGCGGGCGATCCAGGCGGAGAAGGACTCGGCCGGGGACATCGACCGGCTGGTGTCGGTCGACTCGACGATCGTGCGGGCCCACCAGCACGCCACCGGCGGCAAAAGGGGGCAACCGATCGGGACGAAGCGGGTGATCACGCCCTCGGTCGATCCCGCGGAGGACTGAGCACCAAGCTCCACCTGGCCTGCAACGGCCGGGGCCGCCCGCTCGGCTTCGTCCGCACGGGCGGCAACACCTGGTTCCCGCTCACCCGCACCTTCGTCGACTTCTCCGAGGCCGACCTCACCCTCCGCCCGGACGGCACCTTCACCGCCGTCCTCCTCGTCCCCTCCCCGCTCCCCGCCCTGGACGGCCACTGGCACGTCCACGACGGCCACCTCGCCACCTCCATCACCGTCCTGCGGTAACCGGTCACGGAGCTGCGGTTCCCACCACCGGTCGCACGGGAAGTCCTTCAGGAGATGCGGAACGGCGTCGCGTTCGTCCGGGAACACCTGTGCCCGTTCCCCGGCGAACGCCGACGCCCCTCGTCACCCGCCGACTCACCCCTCGTACCCGGGAGATCGCGATGACCGACAACCCGTCCGTGCAGCACGGCGTCCCGTCCTCACTCGACCCTGACCCGCTCCGTGACGAGCACACCGAGACCGTGGACGGCGCGTCCGTCGACGGGAACATCCATGTCGGCTACTGGGACAACCCGGCGGACGGACGGTCGCTCGACCAGGCCACCGACCGGCTCACCGACCTCGTGGCGGGGCGGCTGGCCGCCGCACCCGGCCGCAGTCTGCTGGATGTCGGCTGCGGAACGGGCCGGCCCGCGCTGCGCATCGCCCGGGCCACCGGTGGCCAGGTGTCGGGAGTCTCGGTCAGCGCCGAGGACATCGCCCTCGCACGGACCAGGGCGGATGCCGCCGGGCTCGCCGACCGGGTGGATTTCCGGTACGCGGACGCCTGCGCACTGCCTTTCGAGTCCGCGTCCTTCGACGGTGCCTGGGCGATCGAGTCCATGATGCACATTCCCGACCGGACCGCCGCCCTCACCGAGATCGCCCGGACCCTGCGGCCCGGCAGCACGCTGGTCGTCACCGACGTGCTGCTCCGGTCGCCGGTGACCGGTGAGGCCGCGGAGACGGTCCGCCGGACCTGCCGGGCGTTCGGGTCCCCCGCGCTCCCCGAGCCGGCGGAGCTCCGCACGGCCCTCGACCGCGCCGGTCTGGAGGTCCTGGAGTTCCAGGACATCGGGGAGCACGTCCGGCCCACCTACCAGGCGTTCGCCGATGCCTTCGCGGATGTCACCCCCTCCGCGGACGCCCCGCACTACGAGTTCTTCGACTTCGCCCGTTCCCTCCCCCGGTTCGGTGCCCTCGCGGAGATCGGCTACGCCTTCGTGGTCGCGCGCCGCCGGTGAACGGAGGCGCCGGCCGGGTCGGCGGGGCCGGAGGACGGCATCGCCGGGACGCGAAGGCGTAGCCGATCCGGCCAATAGAGTTCCCTCACGATCCGTCAGCGGTGGCAGGAAAGAATCGCTCAAGAATCCGCTGCCGGAGCCCCGTCGCCATGGAGCAGGTGGACCGGGCCGATACCGGACCGTGCGCGGACAAGGCGCCGCCCCGGCGATTCCGCCGGGGCGGATCCGCGGCACACACCGGGAGGCAATCCCTCAGCACGCGACCGTTCGCCGTGTCAAGTCGAACTCGGGGCGCCCCGAAATAGTTCGTCCTCGCACCTGTTCTCCGGGATTCGGCTAACCTCGCGGAGTGGAGATGCAAGCTTCAGGTCGTTCATTCTCCAGTTCGAATCCAGGCCGCTTCGTCCCGCCTCGACCCCGCCGTTCGGAATACCCGACCCCCCGCCCGTTCGACCATTCGTACGGGAATACTGATTCCGTACCCCCGTGCCCGTCCGAGCGCGACGGGGGACCCTCATGACCGGGGCAGCCCGGACCCGACCGGTGGTGGGCGCGCTGATCCGTGATCCGGCCGGCCGGATCTTCGTCCAACGCCGCTCCGCCGACCGCTCCCTCTTCCCCGGCTGCTGGGACGTGGTCGGTGGCGCCGTCGAACCGGGGGAATCCCTCCTGGAAGCGCTCCGCAGGGAGATCTCGGAAGAGACGGGGTGGCGGTTGCGCCGCGTTCTCGCCCGGGTCGCACACACGGAGTGGACGGGGGACGGCATCCGGCACATCGAGTCGGACTACCTCGTCGAGGTGGACGGGGACCTCTCCTCGCCCGCACTCGAACCGGACAAGCACACCGAGTTCGCCTGGCTGGCCGCCGAGGACGTCACGCTGCTCGACGAGAACACCCTGCGCAGCGGCAGCACCTTCATCAAGGACGTCGTGACCGCGGCACACGCTTGGCGCCCCGACCCTTCGGGGAGCCGCACGGCTCTCTGAACCGTCTGCGGACACACAAGTCCGATCCGGGCCGCACAACTCTTTCCCGACTTCCCACGTCATCGTCGAGCGGTGTTCTGCGAGGGGAATATTCTGCATGCCCGGCGACAGGCTGAAGAACATCCGTCCGCGACCACGAGTCCTGATGATCGGATTTGCCGGGCATCAAGGAAAGGAGTACCTGCCGATCGTCCAGGAGAGTGCCGATATCGTCGGCGGCGTCGACTCCGCCCCGCCCGCCGTGCCACTCGCCGACGAATGGGGATTCCCGTACTACGGGAGCCTCGACGAGGCACTGAAAGCCGTCGACTTCGACGCCGCAGTGGTCACCGTGCCGCACGGCGAGCATTTCCCGGTCTGTACGCGGCTGCTGGCGCACGGCAGGCACGTCATCAAGGAGAAGCCGTTCGCGGTCACCGAACCCGAAGCGCGCCAACTGATCCATCTCGCGCAGCAGGCCGACCGCAGCGTCTTCACACTGCTGCAACGGAACTTCGACCCGGTGTTCCGGTTCGCCCGGGACAACCTCGCGCGGATCGGGAGGCCCTACTGGTTCTCCTACGACTACCACTTCAACCTGGCCCGTCCGACCACGGGTTGGCGCGCGTCCCGGGAGCAGGCGAGGGGCGGTGTGCTCCTCGACATGGGCTACCACCTCGTCGACGTGCTCAACGGGATGTTCCCCGAAGCCCCCCGGGTGCACTCGGCCTTCGTGCACCAGTACCAGGAGACCCGGGACCGCCGGCTGGAGGACCTGGTCGCCCTCCTGTGCAGCTACCCGTCGAGGGGGCTGGCGGGCTCGCTGCGCATCTCGCGCCACAGCCTCGCGAAGACCGAACAGCTCTGCGTGCTCGGTTCGGAAGGCGCGTTGACCGTCTCCCCCGGGGCGGCCATCCTGCACGCCGTCGGAGGGGCCCCGTTGGAACGCTACGCCCCGGAAGGATCCAGGACCGACATCACGCGCTCCATGTTCATCCACTACCTGGACCGCCTGGAGGACCGCGACTACCGCCGGGACCACCTCCTGCGTCAACTCGCCACCGTCCGCACGATCGACGGAATCTACCGGGCCCGACCGGGCGGAACGAGCGGCCTCACCAACCGATGCGCCTGACCCACCCCGCAAGGACAGGAAGAGAGCACATGAGCACCGACGAACGGCTCGCCCTCCTCGGGGGCGCACCCGCCATCTCGCGGCCGCTGCCCCACGAGGTGTGGCCGCCCCCCGCGGACGAGGCGGAGCTGTCCGAGCTGGCCGCGCAGCGGAACACCGACATCTCCATCAAGGGCAACAGCGGCCCCATCGGCCGGCTCGAAGCCGACTTCCTCGCCTTCCTGGACGGCGGCGCCCGCTACGCGGTCACCTTCAACTCCGGCACCAGCGCGCTCCTCGCCGCCTACTTCGCCCTCGGCGTGCGCGAGGGGGTGGACGTCGTGGGACCGGCGCTCACCTACCACGCCGCGCTGAGCCCCGTCTTCGCGCTGCGCGGTGACGTGGTCCTCGCCGACATCGACCCCGACACCCGCGGCCTGGACCCCAAGGCACTCCAGTCCGCGCTGACCGAGCACACCAAGGTCGTCACCGTCGTCCACCAGTGGGGCCACCCCTGCGACATGGACGCGATCCTGGCGATCGCCGAACGGCACGGGCTGCGCGTCCTGGAGGACTGCTCCCACGCCCACGGCAGCCGCTACAAGGGCCGGCCGGTCGGCACCTTCGGCGACGCCGCCGTCTTCTCCCTCCAGGCCAACAAGGCCGTCTACGCCGGAGAGGGCGGCATCCTCGTCACCAGCGACCCCGGGGTCCAGGACCGCGCCACCCTCCTCGGGCACTACCGGGACCGCTCCCGGGACTCCGTCCTCGACGAGGACCTGCGGGCCCACTGGGTCACGGGCTTCGGACTCAAGCTGCGCATGTCGCCGTTCAACGCCATCGTCGCCCGGCACGCCCTCGCCGCCTTCCCCGCACGCAAGGAGGCCCGGCACCGGTGCCTGCGGCACCTCGGCGAGCAGCTCGCCGACGTGGAGTACCTGCAGCAGGTCCATGTCGCCGACCACGTCGACATGGGCGCCTGGTACGGCTACAAGCCGCTCTACCGGCCCGAGGCGCTGGGTGGCGTTCCGCGTTCGGTGCTCATCCGGGCGCTGCGCGCCGAGGGCATGGAGGTCGGCGCCCCCTCCGGCCCCCGGCTGTCCACCCTGCCGCTCTACGCCCGCACCGAGAACCCCCTCTTCCCCGGAGTCCCGAAGAAGGCCACCACGCCGGGGGCCGACTCGCAGGCCGAGCACGTCGAGCAGCACGCGCTCTCCTTGCCGACCTTCACCGCCTGGCCCGACGACACGGTGCTCATCGACCAGTACGCCGAGGCGTTCCGCAAGATCGGCCGGCACCGCGAAGCGCTGGTCCGGTACGCCGCCGAGCTGACCCGATGACCGGAACCGCACCGCCGAAGAGGGAGTGGGCATGACTGTCGAAGAGTCGCCGGAGGACGTGGCGAGGGCCCTGCAGCACGCTCTCGCCGGTGACGACCTGCCGGACACCTTCACCCTGCTGGGCCGGGAGTGGAGCCTGCACCGGGGTGTCTGGCCCAGCACACTGAGCGCGGCCACCGAGGTGATGGCCTCGATGGTGCCCTATCCCCGGGACGGCTCGTTCCTGGAGGTCGGCTGCGGTACGGGCGTCATCGCCGTCACCGCCGCACTCAGTGGCTGTGCCTCCGTCACCGCGCTGGACATCAACGAGAAGGCCGTGGCCAATACCGTCGCCAACGCCGAGCGGCACGGTGTGGGCGACCGGGTCCGCGTCCTCCACAGCGACATGTACTCGGCGCTCGATCCCCTGAGCCGCTTCGACACGATCTTCTGGAACGTGCCCTGGACCTACGTGGAGGACGGCTTCGCCCTCTCCAGCGACATCCACACCGCCGTCTTCGACCCGGGCTACCGGGGCCAGGCCCGCTACCTCGCCGGGGCGCACGAGCACCTGACCGACGGCGGCCGGCTGCTGCTGGGCACCGCCCACCTCGGGGACCGTGAACGGCTCGACGTGCTCGCCGGTGAGGCCGGCCTGCGGATCGACATGCTGCGCAAGGTCCGCCGGATCGAGGAAGTGGGCGTCATGGAGTACCACCTGCTCGAACTGCGGACGAGGTGATCCGGTGACGCCGCCCCCGTCACCGGAGGACGACCTCGAACTGGCCCTCCGGCTGGGCGACCTCGCCGACGGGCTCACCGTACGCCGCTTCCACGCCCTCGACCTGCGGGTCCGGGAGAAGCCGGACCGTACACCCGTGACCGACGCGGACACCGCCGTCGAGACGGCCGTCCGCGAAGAACTGCGGTCCGCCCGCCCCGATGACGCGTTCGCCGGGGAGGAGACCGGCGGCTCCGTCACCTCCGGGCGCACCTGGCTGGTCGACCCCATCGACGGCACCAAGAACTTCCTGCGCGGCGTACCGGTGTGGGCCACGTTGATCGCCCTGCTGGAGGACGACCGCCCCACCGTCGGCGTGATCAGCGCCCCCGCCCTGCACAGCCGCTGGTGGGCGGCGACGGACCGGGGCGCCTGGCTGCGCCGGGGACCGGCCGGCACCACCCCCGTGCGCCTGGGGGTCTCCGGCCGCACCCGCCTCGACCAGGCGTACCTCTCCACCACCAGCACCCGGACCTGGGACGTCTTCCACTCCCGTGCGGCCTATCTGCGCCTGGCCGAAGCCTGCTGGGAGGACCGTGCCTTCGGCGACTTCCTCCAGCACTGCATGGTCGCCGAGGGAACGCTCGACATCGCGGCCGAACCGGTCGTCAACCCCTGGGACATCGCCGCGGTACAGGTTCTCGTGGAGGAGGCCGGCGGCCTCTGCACCGACCTCCTGGGCGCCTCGCCCCGGAACGGCACCGGCGCCCTGTCCGCCAACCCGCGGTTGCACCGGCTCGCCGTGCAGGCCCTCTCGGCGCCGCCCGCGGCACCCGGGCCGCCCGGACCCTGAGCCCGCCCCGAACCGTCGGACGCGGAACCCACCGAGAAACGGACCATCATGCTGATTCTTTCCCTCAAGGAAGGCCATGACGGGGCGATCGCGGCCGTCGACGACGGCAGGCTGCTCTTCTCCCTGGAAGCCGAGAAGGACTCGTTCCTCCGCTACAGCAATCCGACGGCCGAACTGTTCGCGACGGCGGCGGACCGGCTGGACCGGCAGCCCGACGTCGTCGCCGTGAGCGGCTGGATCAAGGGCACCCAGTGCACCGACCAGCCCTCGCGCGCCGGGTACTTCGGTGTGGGCGCAGCCGCGATCACGGACGAGGCCGGCCGGTTCTTCGGCAAGGCCGTGCGCGTCTTCTCGTCCACCCATGAGCGCTCCCACATCATGACGTCCTACGGCATGTCGGCACTCCGCCGGGACCAGCCCTTCTACAGCCTGGTGTGGGAGGGGAACATCGGCTCGTTCTACCGGATCGACGAGCACGGGAAGGTGACCCATCTCAAGGAGGTGCTCAACTACCCCGGCAACAAGTACTCCTACGGCTTCGCGCTCGCCGACCCGAAGTTCAGTCCGCACCAGGAGTTCGTCCGGTTCCAGGACGCGGGGAAGCAGATGGCCCTGGCCGGATTCGCCGAGGACCGGCCGGCGACCCGGGCGGAACAGGACGTCATCGACTTCGTCCTCGGCCAGAAGGAGGTCATCACCGGAAGCCTGAAGGACCGGATGACCGACTCCCCCTTCCACAACGTCGGTGTGGAGTCGAGCGCGTACAAGAACCTGGCGGCCCGGCTCTCGGACGCCATCTTCGAGCGCTTCCACGCGTACGCCCGGGAGCACCTGACCGAGGGATTCCCGCTGCTCGTCTCCGGGGGCTGCGGGCTCAACTGCGAGTGGAACCGGCGCTGGCGCGAGTGCGGGCTCTTCCCCGCGGTCTTCGTTCCGCCGTGTCCCAACGACAGCGGCTCCGCGATCGGCACCGCCATCGACGCCCAGCACTACTACACCGGGTCGGCCGACCTGGAGTGGGACGTCTACGCGGGCGGCGAATTCGTGGAGGACATCGAGTTCGACCCGCAACACTACGAGATCCGCCCGCTGGACCACCGCGAGGTCGCCCGCCACCTCCGCGACGGGAGGATCATCGGCTGGGCGCGGGGCCGCTGGGAGATCGGCCCCCGCGCCCTCGGGAACCGGTCGATCCTGGCCGCTCCCTTCACCGAGGAGACCACGGCCAGGCTCAACAGGATCAAACAGCGCGAGAGCTACCGCCCCATCGCCCCGATCTGCCTGGAGCAGGAAGCGGGCCGCTGGTTCGGCGGCGGCCTCCCCGACCCCTACATGCTGTACTTCAGCCGGGTCGAGTCCGCCGACCTGCGCGCGGTGACCCACGTCGACGGAACGGCCCGCACCCAGACCGTCGACCCGACCGCGAACCCGGCCATGGGTGCACTGCTGACCGCCTTCGGCGAACTCACCGGATTCAGCGTCCTCTGCAACACGTCGCTCAACTATTCGGGACGCGGGTTCATCAACCGGAGCAGCGACCTGATCGCCTACGGCGAGCTGCACGGACTGGACGGGTACGTCGTGAACGACGTCTTCGTCACACCGCGACGCCAGGGCCCGTCTTGAAATCCGGAGGAGGATTGAGGCGACGGTGACGGCGGCCTGGTAGGACTCGCGGGTCGTGTCGTAGCGGGTCAGCTTGCTCGCCACGGCCCCACACTCCGACTTCGCGGCCTGGGGCGGCTACTGCGCCGTTCTGGCCGAGGCGCTGGCCGGAGCACCAGGCCGGTTCGGGACGACGGAGGCGCCCGGCGGCGCGGGCCGCCGGGCGCCTCCGTCGGTGCACGCCCTCGGATCAGGCCTGCCAGTGCGGCTTGCCGCTGACCATCCGGCAGTAGATCACCCGGCCGCCGGCCTCGTGGGTGCTCTTGCCGAGGTCGTCGTCGCGGCAGAACTGGCCCGCCTTGTAGCAGTTGCCGGCGTTGGAGCGGATCTCGCAGTCGCCGGTGGTCGCCTTGGTCGGCGCCGGCTCCGGCTCCGCCGGCGGCTTCGCGGTGGTGGCCTTGGGCTCGGGCGCCGCCTTGGTGGCGGGCGGCTGGGTCTTGGGCGCGGGCGACTGGGGCTTGGCCGCGGTCGGCGCGGGCGCCGGGTCCACCGGCGGCGGCGGTGTGGTCACCGGCGGGGCGGTCACCACCGGAGAGGGGGTGGTCGGCGCAGGCGTGCTCGGCGCGGCCGTGGCGACGGGTGCGGCCGGGGCCGTGACGGCGGGCGGGGTGGCGGCGGCGGTGGCGCTGTCGGCCGCCGACGGGTCGCACCCGGTCAGGGCGAGACCGACGGTGAAGACGAGTCCGGCAACGGCGGCCAGGCCGCGACGGCCGCCGCGCATCCGTGAAGACATGAGAGGAGAACGCTCCGTTCCGATGAAAAGATGTTCGTGATTCAATCAGGCTGGCAACACGCCGTACGCACATCTCTCACACTTCGTTGGCAGATCGAGATCTGACGGACACGGAACGTCACCGACCCCCGTCGCCGATCACCCACCGCTCGCCCGAGCACGCCACCTCACCGCCGGGCCACCGAACGACGGGGCCGCCGCGTCGGCCGGACAGGGCCTAAATGCACCGGACCGGCCGCGTTTGCCCGGATTCCAACCACGGCGTTGCATACGGTCGGTGCCTTCCCGACCGAACCCCGGTCGGCGGGTCAAGGAGACCGGCTGCCGTGCAACGCAAGTGGTGGACCCTCATCGCCGTCTCGGTCGCGACGTTCATGCTGCTGCTCGACATCACGGTGGTGAACGTCGCCCTGCCGTCGATCCGCAAGGACCTCGGCGCCGACTTCACCGATCTGCAGTGGGTGTTCGACGCCTATGCGCTCTCCCTGGCCGCGCTGGTGCTGACGGCCGGCTCGCTCGCCGACCGCCTCGGGCGGCGCCGGACCTTCGCCGCCGGCCTGGTGATCTTCTCCGCCGCCTCGCTGCTCTGCGCCCTGGCGCCCAACCCGGCCTTCCTCAACGTGTCCCGCGCGATCCAGGGCATCGGCGGCGCGGCGATGTTCGCGGTGTCGCTGGCCCTGGTCGCCCAGGAGTTCCCGCCCGGCCGCGAGCGGGGCACCGCGATGGGCCTGTACGGGGCGACCATCGGGGTCGCGGTCGCGGTCGGCCCGCTGATCGGCGGGGCGCTCACCGACTCGCTCGGCTGGGAGTGGATCTTCTACCTCAATGTGCCGATCGGAGCGGCCGCACTGGTCGTCACCTATCTGAAGCTGGCCGAGAGCCGCGATCCGAACGCCACCCGGGTCGACTGGGCCGGGGTCGCGGCGTTCAGCAGCGGCCTCTTCCTGCTCGTCCTGGCGCTGGTGCGGGGCAACGCCGAGGGCTGGGGCAGCACGCTGATCGTCTCGCTGTTCGCCGGCTCGGCCGTCCTGCTGGCCGCGTTCGTGGTGATC
Source organism: Kitasatospora sp. NPDC003701 (assembly GCF_053587085.1). Classification (NCBI taxonomy): domain Bacteria; kingdom Bacillati; phylum Actinomycetota; class Actinomycetes; order Kitasatosporales; family Streptomycetaceae; genus Kitasatospora; species Kitasatospora sp. NPDC003701. Next base: position 7,665 of record NZ_JBSFNM010000022.1, on the reverse strand, counting down.
GAGCGCCGCGTCCCCGAGCCGATGCTGCCGCTCGGCCTCTTCCGCCGGCACGCGTTCACCGGCGTGCAGCTGGCCGCGTTCGCGGTGTCCAGCTCGCTGTTCGCCCTGTTCCTCTACCTGACGCTGTACCTGCAGAACTACCTCGGGCTCTCGCCGTTCGCGGCGGGTGTGCGCTACCTGCCCATCACGGCGCTCAGCTTCGTCGTGGCCCCGCTCTCCGGCCTGATGCTCTCCCGGGTGCCGGCCCGGCTGATGCTCTGCGCCGGCCTCGTCGCGATCGGCGCGGGCCTGCTCCTGATGGGCGACGTCCAGCCCGGGGACGACTGGACCGGTCTGCTGGCCGGCTTCCTGGTCGGCGGCGTGGGCGTCGGCCTGATCAACCCGGTGATCGCCGACGTGGCGGTCAGCGTGGTGCCGAAGGAGAACAGCGGGATGGCGGCCGGTATCAACGACACCTTCCGGCAGGTCGGCATCGCGGTGGGCATCGCCGTCTGGGGGGCGGTCTTCGTCGGCCGAGGGGCCGACAAGGTCCGCGAACTGGCGGCGGGCACGCCGACCGGGGAGGGTGCCCGACCGCGCGAGCTGATCGAGGCCGCCTCCTCCGGCAGCCTGCCGGAGGTCCTCGCCGCCGTCCCCGAGGCGGGCCGCCAGGCCGTCGCGGACGCCGCCCGTGCGGGGTTCCTGGACGGTCTGAACGCCGTGCTGCTGCTGGGCGGTGTGGTCAGTCTGGTCGGCGCGGCGCTCGCGCTCTGGCTGGTCCGGGAGAGCGAGATCGACCGCGACACGGCCTGACCCGGGCGGGTCGGGGGCCCGACCCGCCCGGGCCCGGAGAGTGCCTCCGGGCCCGGGCGGACGGAACGGACCCGCCACCGGGCCCCGGTCCCGAAGGCCGCTCCCGGGTCCCGCCACCGGGTCCCGGTCCCGAAGGCCGCTTCCGAGTCCCACTACCGGGCCCCGGTCCCGAAGGCCGCTCCCGGGTCCCGAAGGCCGCTCCCGGGTCCCGCTAGCCGATCGAGATCGTGAAGATCTTGTCGGCGCCGTCGGCCGCCCCGCCGTTGTTGTCGGCGTTGGTGGTGGTGAGCCAGAGCCGGTCGGCCCCGGGCACCTTGGACACCGTCCGCAGCCGGCCGTAGGCGCCGACGTAGTAGGAGGTCGGCGTGCCGACGTTCTCGGTGTTCCCGTCGATCGGGATGCGCCACATCCGCTCACCGCGCAGCGCGGCCATGTAGACGACGTTGCGGACGATCGCGATGCCGCTCGGCGAGGCCTCGTTGACCGGCCAGCTCGCCTTGGGGTTCGTCATCCCCGCCACGCTGCAGGTGCCCTCGCAGGTCGGCCAGCCGTAGTTGGCCCCGGGCTTGATCAGGTTGAGCTCGTCCCGCTTGGAGTCGCCGAACTCCGCCTCCCAGAGCCGTCCGTTGCGGTCGAAGGCCAGGCCCTGCGGGTTGCGGTGGCCGTAGCTGTAGACGTAGTTGCCGAACGGGTTGCCGGGGGCCGCCTTGCCGTCGGTGGTCAGCCGCAGGATCTTCCCGTTGAGGGAGTTCCTGTCCTGGGCCAGCGAGGACGTCTGGGCGTCGCCGGTCGACGCGTACAGGTACCCGTCGGGGCCGAACGCGAGGCGTCCGCCGTTGTGGTACCGGTTCTTCCTGATGCCCTGGAGCAGGACCTTGTAGCCGCTCAACGTGCTGCCGTCGTACGTCATCCGCACGATGCGGTTGCCCTCGGCGGCGGTGTGCATGAGGTACACGTAGTGGTTGCCCGACCAGTTGGGGTCGACGACGATGCCGAGCAGGCCGCCCTCGCCGTCGGTGGTGACGGCGTTGGGCACGGTGCCGACCGCCGCCTTGGCGCCCGCCGTGGTGAGCCGGAAGACCTTGAAGCTGTCCCGCTCGGTCACCAGCGCGCTCTTGCCGTCGGGCAGCCAGGCGATGCCCCAGGGGATCGTCCACCCGGTGGAGAAGGGGCTCGGGGAGCCCGGGACGCCGCCGTCGGCCGGGCAGGCGCCGGTGGTGAAGGAGACCGTGCCGGACGGCGCCGAGTAGCTGCCCGCGGTGTCCCGGGCGACCACGGACAGGGTGAACGGGGCGTCGCAGGCGAGCCCGGTGACCGCCGCCGTGGTGGCCGGCGGGGTGCCGGTGACGGTCGTCACCACGGCGGAGCCGCTGCGGACCTCGTACGCCACCACGCCCTTGTCGTCGGTGGCGGCGCCCCACGTCAGGGTGGCGCCGGTGGCCGTGACCGCCGAGACGGTCGGGGTGCCCGGCGCGCTCGGCGGCGGGTCGGTGGTCGCCGTGGTGGTGCAGTCGACCGCGACGCTGGCCGGCGAGGCGTTGCCGGCCGCGTCCCGGGCGATCACGGTGAGGTTGTAGGTGGTGCCCGGGGTCAGCCCGGTGAGCTGCCAGGACGTCACGGTGCCCGGCGCCTCGGCGAGCTTGTTGCCGTGCTCGTACAGGTCGTAGGCGGTGACGCCGACGTCGTCGGTGGCGGCTCCCCAGCCGAGGGTGAGGCCGTTCGGCCCGATCGCGGAGCAGCTCGGCGTGCCGGGCCGGCTCGGCGCGGTGGTGTCGGCCGCCGCGCCCACCCGGAGGCGGTCGAGGTTGGGGCCGCCGTCGGCGGTGGTGGCGGTGGCCCGGATCCGGTTGGTGCCGGCGGCGAGGACGACGCCGACGGTCTTCTCCGCCCAGGTGTCCCAGTCGGCGGTGGGCGGGAAGGCGACACCGGCGGCGACGACCTTCCCGTTGACCGCGATGTCCATCGGGCGGTTCGCCGTCCCGGCGTTGGCGTACCGGAAGGCCAGCGAGGCGCTGCCGGCCGCCGTGGCGCTCACCGTGAACTCGACGGCGGAGCCGGTGGTGTTGGTGTAGTCGACGAAGCCGGTCCCGGTGTAGCCGGTGTGGTTGGTGGCCGTCTTCGCCTGCGCGAGCACGGCGTCCTCGGCCTGGTAGTCGGTGCTCGCGGCACTCGGCGTACCCCCGGCCGCCGCACTCGGCGCGGCTCCGGTCGCGGTACTCGGCGCAGCTCCGGTCGCGGCGCTCGCCGGGGGCGGCGCCGCCACCGCCCCGAGGATCAGGCCCGCGGCGGCGAGTACCGCACCGCCGGCCCTGGCGGCCGCCGTCCGCGCGTGGCGCGGCCCTGCTCCGGCCGCCATCACGGCACCCAGTAGTTGCCGGAGGCCACGATCATCGACTGGAGCTGCACACTGCTCCCGTAGTACAGCGAGCCGTCGATCGCGGTGGCGGCCAGCTTGGTCCAGAGCGCGTCCAGCCAGGCCTGCGAGCCCGGGTCGGTCATCGCGGTGACGACGAACGGCGCGGTGAACGCCATGTCGCGCCCGTTCTCGAAGACCGTGCCGTTCAGCTTGTAGCCGGTGGCGATGTTCGCCGGGTTGCCGCCCGCCTTGCCCTTGATCCAGGTGTTGAGCCGGCGCGCCGAGGCGAGCGAGGCGGCGTCGCCGCTGGTGACCGCGTCGGTGCCGATCCGCCACGGGTCGCGGCAGGCGTTCCAGGAGTAGTCCCCGTCGTTGGGGCTCTCCAGGACCTCGCCGGCGGCCGGCTTGGCCGTGCCGTTGGTGTTCACCACGAAGTCGGCGAGCAGCCCGGTGCCGGAGGCGTACCTGGACTGCTGGGAGGTGATCAGGTTCTGGTGCGCGGTGCGGATGGTGTCCCACGCGGCGTCGCCGGTGGCGGTCCGGAAGGCGCGGAAGTGGTCGATCATCCAGTCCGAGGAGCGGGTGATGTAGTAGGTCGAGTCGCCCGAGGTGGACCAGTCACCGAGGCGCATCAGGTGGGTGCTCGGGTTGACCTCACCGGCCTTGATCGCGTTGATGTGCTTCACGGCCAGGTCCTTGTAGTTGTACGTCCCGCCGCTGCCCCACTGCTTGTCGGCGAGCAGCAGCCCGTACGCGACGTCCAGGTCGCCGTCGGTCGCCGAGTCGGACCCGTTGACGCTGCGGCAGGAGGAGTCCTGTTCGGCGGCGAGGAGGTCGGGGTTGTTCACCGACGGGTGCGCGAGCACGAACTTCACCATGCCGTCGAAGGTCGTCCTGGCCTTGGCGTCCGCCCCGGCCATCAGCGCGGTGATCACCATGCCGTAGCCCTGGCCCTCGGCGACGTACGGGTGGTCCGCGTCCGGCGAGATGGTCTCGTACCAGCCGTTGCCGCAGTTCTGCTTGACGAAGGCGGCCTTCCAGGCGTTGTACTTGTCGATCACCTGCTGGTCGATCGCGGACTGCGCGCCGGTGGGCTTCAGGGTGCCCGCCGCGTACGGGAACTGGTGGCTGCCGAACGGTACCGCGGGCCCGCCGGCGGGCGGGCCGCCGCCGAGCTCGGCGTCCAGGTAGTCCAGGTTGGGCAGGCCGCCGGTGGTGGTGGAGGTGAGCCGGATCCGGTTGGCCCCGGCGGCGAGCCGGACGGTGAGCGCCGAGTCCGCCCAGCTGTCCCACGTCCCGGTGGAGGTGAAGGAGCGGGCCGCCGAGACGACGGCCCCGTTGACCGCGACGTCGGCCGGCCGGTTGACGGTGGTCCCGTTGGAGTAGCGCAGCGAGAGCGTGGCGCTGCCCGCGCCCGCCGCGTTGACGGTGAACTCCACCCAGCTGCCGGCGACGTTGTCGCCGTTGACGAAGCCGGTGCCGGAGTAGCCGGTGTGGTTGGCCTCCACCACGCCCTGCGAGAGGCCCGCGCCCTCCGCCTCGTAGCGGACGGGCGCGGCCGAGGCCGGCGGGGCCCCGAGCAGGCCCGCCGCCAGGCCGGCGCCCGCGAGCAGGGCGCCGGCACGGGCGCGATGCCCGGTGATCAGCTGTGCCATCGACATGCTCCTCACCCCTGGTACTGGACGACGATCTTGGTGAACTCGTACGGGGACTGCGCGACGCCGCTGCAGGCGTCGGCGTCCGTGCCGGAGCCGCAGGCGCGGTCGCGGTTGACCGACCAGAAGGCGTACCGGGCGAGGTGGTGCTGCTGCGCGTAACCGAGGATGGTCCGGAAGTCGGCGGTGGTGACGGTCTCGCCCGCCTCGTCGGTCTTCCCGTTCATCGAGGAGACGCCGATGTGCCGGTAGGCGGCGTCGTCGCTGTAGCCGTAGGCGCTCTTGACCGCGGCCTTCAGGCCCTCCAGCGCGCTGACCGAGGCCTGGCCCATGGTGCCGCTGTGGCCGCCGAAGTCGAACGGCATGATCACCCAGCCGTCGTTGGCGAGGCCGGCCGCCGCACCGCGCTTGATGAGGTCCTTGCCGGTGGCGTCCGGGCCGCTCGGGGTGGTGCCCATGGTCACGTAGGTGACGATGCCCGGGTTCTTCGTCTTGACGATCTTCAGGGCGTCGACGACGCGCTGCCGGACCGTCGCGTTGGAGAACTCGGTGTCCTCGATGTCGATGTCCAGCGCCTTGAGCCTGTAGGCGTCGATCACCTTCTGGTACGCACCGGCCAGCGCGCTCGCGCTGGAGCACTTCTCGCCCAGCTTGTTGCCGCTCCAGCCGCCGACGGAGACCACGACGTCGCCGCCGGCCGCCCGGATCGACTTGATCGCGGCCTCGTCGGACCCGCCGGTGAGCGCCCGGCTGCCGTCCCACTTCGGGTTGCAGCCGCCGTCGGAGAGGATGAACGCGAGGGTGAACCACTTCACCCCGGCGGCCTTCATCACGTCGGTGGGCTTCTGCGGGCTGCCCCAGCCCAGGTACTCGTACGGCGCGGCGGCCATCGCGGGCACGGCCGCGCTCGCGCCGGGGGCCGCGCTCGCGGTCGGGGCGGCCGACGCGGTGGCCGCCGGGGCCAGCAGCAGGGCGGCCGAGCCGAGCGCGGCGGCCAGCAGCGGGGCGGTACAACGGACTCCGGTGGATATGCGCATGCCAACTCACTTTCGTCAACCCGCCGCACGGCGGCGACGGGCCGGGGGGAGGACGGGCGAGCACTCGCGGACGGACGACGGCGGCCGTGGCGGGCGCCACCAGGATCGGGGCGCCGGGCCGCCGGGTCAATGACTTTCGTTAGGAAAGTTTCCCAATGGTCGCTCCCGCAACCCTCGCCCCCCACCGACATCTTGACGAAATAAGTAATGCTCCCTAACTTGATCCTCCCCGGCACTCCGCCCGGCGCCCGCTCCCCCACGTCCGGAGGCCCCGGTGTCCCCTGGCCTGTCCCGAAGAATCGGCCTGTTCCAGGCCACCGCCCTCAACATGAGCCAGATGTGCGGCATCGGACCCTTCGTCACGATCCCGCTGATGGTCGCCGCCTTCGGCGGCCCGCAGGCCGTGATCGGCTGGATCGCCGGCGCCGTCCTCGCCCTCGCCGACGGTCTGGTCTGGGCCGAACTCGGCGCCTCGCTCCCCGGGGCCGGCGGCACCTACGTGTACCTGCGCGAGGCCTTCCAGTACCGGACGGGGCGGCTGATGCCGTTCCTCTTCGTCTGGACGGCGATGCTCTTCATCCCGCTGATCATGTCCACCGGCGTGGTCGGCTTCGTCCAGTACCTCGGCTACCTCTGGCCGGGCATGACGAGCGGTCAGGGCGACCTGGTCGGACTCGCGTTCTGCGCGCTGGTGGTGGTCCTGCTCTGGCGGCGGGTGGAGAACATCGCCCGGCTCACCACCGTGATGTGGGGCGTGATGATCCTCTCGGTGCTCGCCGTGATCGTCGCCTGCTACACGCACTTCACCCCGAGTCGCGCCTTCGACTGGCCCGCACACGCCGTCGAACTCACCCACGGCCAGTTCTGGATCGGCTTCGCCGCCGGCCTCACCATCGGCATCTACGACTACCTCGGCTACAACACCGCCGCCTACCTCGGCGCGGAGGTGCGGCAACCCGGCCGGGTGCTGCCGCGCGCCATCGTGCTGTCCATCGTCGGCATCATGGCCATCTACCTGCTGCTGCAGATCGGCGTCCTGGGCGCGATGGACTGGCACGCGATGCTCGACCCGGACTCGGTCGCCTCCAAGTCGGTGGCCTCGGCGGTCCTGGAGAGCACCTGGGGCAAGGGCGCCGCCCAGGTCGTCACCGTGCTGATCCTGATCACCGCCTTCGCCTCGGTGCTCGCCGGCCTGCTCGGCGGCTCCCGGGTGCCGTACGACGCCGCGCGCGACGGCGTCTTCTTCCGGGCCTTCGGCCGGCTGCACCCCCGGCACGGCTTCCCCGTCCTCGGGCTGGCCGCCATGGGCGTGCTCACCGCGGCCGGGTTCCTGCTCGGCCGCCACCTCGGCGCGAGCACCGCCCACCCGCCGCTCACCCTGCTGATCAACCTGCTCACCACCGTGATGGTGATCGTCCAGGCACTCGCCCAGATCGTCGCGGTCACCGTGCTGCGCCGCCGCCAGCCGGGGCTCGCCCGGCCGTACCGGATGTGGCTCTACCCGGCGCCGGGGATCATCGCGGCCGTCGGCTGGCTGGTCATCTACGGCTACGCGGACCGCAACGCGCCCGGCTTCCACCCCATCGAGTGGTCACTGGCCTGGGTCGTCGCGGGCTGCGGCGCCTTCCTCCTCTGGGCCCGCGCCGAACGGACCTGGCCGTTCGGCCCGCGCGAGGTCCGGGAGGAGTACCTGGCGGCGGAGGAGGTCCCCGCCTGATCGACCTACCGCGGCGGGGGGGGGGGGGGGCCCGGGCCCCCCCCCCCCGGCCCCCCCGGTGGTGTTGCGGGGGGTTCTCCGGTCAGATGAGGGGGGCGGCCCGCGGGG
>NZ_JBSFNM010000021.1:0-141817 GCF_053587085.1 Kitasatospora sp. NPDC003701 | reverse complement strand
CGGTTACATTCCGAACCCGGAAGCTAAGCCTCACAGCGCCGATGGTACTGCAGGGGGGACCCTGTGGGAGAGTAGGACGCCGCCGAACAATCATTCCAAAAAGACCCCCTCCCGTTCGGGAGGGGGTCTTTTTGCGTTAACGTCTCTGCCAGCACACCCCGCTCGGTGGAGAGGCGCGAACCGTTGCAGAACCTGACCCTTACCTGGCAGTCCGCCGGGGGCGCCGCGGTCGCTCTCTACGGGGGCGCGTACGCGGCCTCCCGGGTGCGGCGGGCGCCGCTGTCGGCGCTGCTGCGGGAGGCCGGCACCCTGCTGGCGCTGTTCGCGCTCTGGCAGCTGGTCGGGCACCTCTCCCTGATGAGCGCCGAGCACGCGCTGGACCGGGCGAGCTGGATCCACCGGACGGAGCTGGCGATCGGCCTGCCGGACGAGGCTTCGTGGCAGGCCGCCGTGACGTCCTGCCCGGCAGTGGTGAAGGCGGCGAACTACTACTACGCCGCCATGCACTTCACGGTGATGATCGCGGTCCTGCTCTGGGTCTTCGTGCGCCACCGCGCGCGCTACGCGTGGGTGCGGAACACGGTCGTGATCACGACGGCGATCTGCCTGGCGGTGCAGTTCATCCCGGTGGCGCCGCCCCGGATGCTGCCGCAGGAGGGGTTCGTCGACGTCGCGGCCGAGTACGGGCAGTCGGTGTACGGCGGCACGGTCGGCGGGATGGTCAAGGTCGCCCAGCTGTCGGCGATGCCCTCGGTGCACGTGGCCTGGTGCGTCCTGGCGGCGGTTGCGGTCATCAAGGTGTCGTCGAGCCCGCTGCGCTGGTTGATGGTGGTGCACCCGGTCCTGACCGTCGCGGTCGTGGTGGTCACGGCCAACCACTTCTGGGCGGACGGTCTGGTGGCTGTGGTGATCCTGCTCCTCGCGTACGCCGTCCAGGCCGGCTACGGCCGCCGCCGTGCCCGTCGGGTGGCCGAGCGCCCGGATGCCGCGGCCGCCGAGGCCCGGGCGGAGGAGCACGTCCCCACCGGCGGGTGAGCGCGGGCGCGGTGCGAGCCGCCCGAGCGTACGACGGCCGGTGGGCCGGACCTCCCCGGTTCGGGAGGTCCGGCCCACCGGCGTTCCGGCGTCGGGCGTTACTTGACCGGCAGGGCGGTCCGGCCCCACGCGCTGTTGGTCAGCGCCGCGGTGGCCCAGTACCAGGCGACCAGCCCGGAGGCCGCGGCGACCCAGCCGGCGAACTTTGCGAGGCCCCCCGTGGTGCTGAAGGTCGCGATGGCGGAGAGCACCAGGGAGACGGTCAGCAGGCCGTACACCGCGCGGCTGAACAGGCCGGCGTTCCAGCTGGCGGCGGTGAGGGTGAGCGCGAGCAGGGCCCAGACGAGCAGGAACAGGCCCGCCGCGTTCTTGCCGGCCCCGCCGGCGGCCGACCAGGTGGCCCAGAAGGCGCCGAGGCTGGTGAAGGCCGTTCCGGTGAAGCCCTCGCCGTTGCGGAGCTGCCAGATGCCGGCGATGAACAGGGTGAGGCCGCCGAGGAGGTGGGCGAGATGGGCGGAGTCCCCGACCCCGGTGCCACTGAAGATGCCAGTGGAGAGGAGGCCGTAGGCGAGGAGAGTCAGGCCGAGGGCGAGGTAACCGAGGTTCCCCGCGTCGGCTCCGGTGGAGCGGGCGTTCTGTGCCCCGGTAGCGTCGTTGCTCACCGGAGGCTCCTTTCACTCTGGGCGCGCGCAGGGCGCTGTGAACCGCTGAGGATGTTCGATGAGGTGGATGCGCGCGACCGCGCCGAGGGCGCACGGCAGGAGCGTGCGACGGCTGCGGTCAGAATGATGGGCCAGCGGAAGAACTGCTGGTCGTGTCCCCGCCGGGGGATTCCCCGGTGAGATCGGTGTACCCGGCCGAACCAGCTTGTACCCTTGTGAATCACACAATTTGTGACGCCGCCAGCTGTGGAACGCTCACGGTCGGGCAGCGGTGGGACCCGGTCGGACGGAGTCGCGCAACGGCGGTCACCGCCCCGGGCCGCCCGAGGGAGGTCCGCCGGAAGGGGGGCCCGATCAGCCCGGGCGCTGGGTGGGCACGCGCAGCGTGAGGATCGCCATGTCGTCGGACGGCGGCTCCGGGGCGAAGCGTTCGACCGCCCGCTGCACCCGCAGGGCGACCGCGCCGGCGGTCAGCCCGGTACAGCCGGTCAGCACCTCGGCCAGGCCGTCGTCGCCCAGCATCCGGCGCCCCTCCCGGCGTTCGGTCACGCCGTCGGTGACGCAGAGCAGGACCTCGCCCGGGGAGAGGACCAAGTGCTCGGCGGTCAGGTCGAGTTCCTCCATCACGCCGAGCAGCGGCTGCGGGGTGGCGGCCCGGTCGACCTGGCCGTCGGTGCGCAGCCGCAGCGGCAGCGGGTGGCCGGCGCAGACCATCGACAGTTCGGTGCTGCCGTCCGGCCGGGGCGTGAGCTCGCCGTAGAGCAGGGTGAGGAAGCGGCTGCGCGAACCCTCGTCCAGGATGGCCGCGTTGAGCCGGCTGAGGACCTGTGGGGCGTCCAGGCCCTCGCGGGCGAGCAGGCGCAGCGAGTGCCGGGCCAGGCCGGTGACGGAGGCGGCCTCGGGGCCGGTGCCGCAGACGTCGCCGATGGCGAAGCCGTAGGTGCCCTCGCGGATGGTGAAGAGGTCGTAGAAGTCGCCGCCGACCTCGTTGCCCTCACCGGCGGCCTGGTAGTAGACGTCCACCTCGACGCCCGGGATCTCGGGCAGGTCCGGCGGGAGCAGGCTGCGTTGCAGCGCCTGGCTGGTGGCGGTGCGCTCGGAGTAGAGGCGGGAGTTGTCGAGTGCGAGGGCGGCGCGGCGGGAGAGGTCCTCGGCGAGTTCCAGGATCTCCTGGCGGAACCGCACGCCGGCCGGGACGCCGAGGGCGAGCAGGCCGATGACCCGGTTGCGGGCGGCCAGCGGCAGGACCACCGTCTCGCCCAGCAGCCCGGAGAGTTCGGGGTTCTCGGTCAGCCCGCTGGCCCGGGCGGTCTCGGCCGGGGCGGCCCAGAAGCGGGCGCCGTGGGTCGGGCCCGAGTCCGGGGCGGCGGTCTTGTCGAGCAGGTCGCGCAGCGGGTCGATGCGGTCCTCGTCCTCGTGCAGCACGAAGGCGAGCGAGGCCGGGGCGCCGTGGTCGCCGTTGGTGTAGACGGCGCACCAGGAGGCGAGGGTGGGGACGGCCATCTGGGCCATCAGGGCGAGCGTCTGCTCGTGCTCCAGGGTGCCGGCCAGCAGGTCGGAGGCCTCGACCAGGAAGGAGAGCGAGCCGCGGCGCAGCCGTTCGAGCTCGGTGAGCCGGGTGCTCTCGATGGCCAGGGCGACCCGGTCGGCGGCGAACTGCAGGCGCAGCGCGTCCTCGTTGTCGTAGCGGCCGGGTGCGGCGGCGGCGATGCCCAGCGAGCCGATCAGCCGGCCCTCGACCTTGAGCGGGACGGTGAGCAGCGAGCGCATGCCGCTGCCGCCGAGCACCGGCAGGCCGGTGGGCCGGGTGGCGAGGTCCTCGTGGACGGACGGCAGGCGGGCGGAGTCGTAGCGGTTGCCGGTGCCGACGGGGAAGCGGGTGTGGCGGCGGTGGCCGGGGGTGAGGCCGGTGGCGGCGCGGACCTCGAACTCGGTCTCGTCGTCGGTGGTGAGCAGCAGGTACGCGGCGTCGCCGTCGAGCAGGTCGCGGGCGCGCTCGACGGTGCGCTGGAGCAGGGTGTCCAGGTCGTCGCCGGCGGTGGGGCCGGCGAGCAGGTCGAGCCGGGAGCCGGTCGGGTCGGGCTTGTCGCCGGGCAGGGCCCGGGCGGGGGAGCGGAGCACCGCGCGGTCGGGTTCGAGGACGAGCAGGCAGAGCGTGGAGGGGATGCCCTCGGTGTCGCGGATGCGGACCTGCAGGCCGTAGACCTCGACGGTCCGGCCGTCGGCGTGGCGCAGGCCGTAGCTGCCCTCCCAGCGGGCCAGCCGGAGCGTCGCGGCCAGGCCGAGCCCGGTGCCGGGGCCCTGCGGCCAGACCGCCAGGTCGGCCCAGGGGCGGCCGAGCACGGTGTCGGCGGGGTGCTGGAAGAGCGCCTCGGCGTCCGGGTTCCAGGCGAGTACGCGGCCGTCGTCGTCGAGCTGGACCACGGCGACGTGGACCGGGCCGGCGCTGCTGGGCAGTTCGCTGCCGGGGGTGGCGGGGACGGCGTAGCGGGTGCCGGTGACGTGGGCGGGCAGGGCGAGGCGGAACCAGACGGTCTTGCGGCCGGCGGAGTACTCGACGCCCCAGCGCTCGGCGAGGGCGGAGCACATCAGCAGGCCGCGGCCGCCTTCGCCGTCGGGGTCGGCGTAGCGCTCGGAGGCGGTGACGGGGACGTCGGCGAAGGACGGCAGTCCGCGCTCGGGGTGGTGGTCGGTGACCTCGATCCGGACGGTCTCCTCCTCGCGCAGGCAGCAGACCTCGGCGGCGGTGCCGGCGTGCACGACGGCGTTGGTGACGAGTTCGCTGACCAGGACCACGGCGTCGTCGACGATTTCGGGCAGGCCCCAGCCCAGCAGTGCGTCCCGGACGAAGGAGCGGGCGGCCGAGGCCGACCGGCCGACCGGTTCGAAGGTGGCGGCTGCGCGCGCGGTGACCACGTTGCCACTTCTCCTCTGCTCTGGCCCTGGCTGTCCGGGTGCGGTGCCGACTTCCCCGTGCGCGCCGGCGGGGTGAGCGGCGGCGCTGGGTCGGGTCGTGGCCCGGTGCAGCGCTCCACCCTACTTTCCGGTTGGTTCCCCGTGGGGGCGGGGCGCCGAAACAGGCACCTGAGGGTGATTCTGCCCACCTGTTTCGGTCGGGGCGGTACCAACCGAGCGCAACCGGCCGTATACCCGGCGCCAGTGCTGCCAGACTGGGGGGTCCGTGACGCCCGTGGGAGCAGTACGGTCGATGCGGGTTCCGGTGGACCGCCGAGGTCACCGGGATGCTGTTGCGCCGGGCCGGTGCGGCTTCGCGCCCCGAAAACGGGGCATGGAGGGTCACCGGACAGTTCACGATCTGGGAGGGGCCCGTTGAGTTCGGCCACCAAGGACGCAACCGGTACGACGCCGCCCGCCCAGCGTGGTGTGCGGTCCGGGGCCGCGCCGCGGAGCGCGGCCGGCCGGCGAGCGAATCACAGCCGGGGGGCGGAGCCGGCCGAGCTGCGCAAGCTGCTGGCCGCCCTGACCGCGATGCGCGACGGCAACTTCCGGCGCCGGCTGACCGTGCCGGGCGACGGTCCGCTGGCCGAGATCGCCGCGGTGTTCAACGAGGTCGCCGAGCGGAACCAGCACCTGACCGGCGAACTGGCCAGGGTCCGGCGTGCGGTGGGCCGCGAGGGCCGGCTGAACGAGCGGCTGGAGACCGGTGCCGGCGAGGGCGCCTGGATGGCCGCCGTCGACAACTGCAACGCGCTGATCGACGACCTGGCCCGGCCGATGGCCGAGGTGGGCCGGGTGCTGGCCTCGATCGCCGAGGGCGACCTGGACCAGAAGATGGAGCTGCGCTCGCTGCACAGCAACGGGGTGAGCCACCCGTTGCGCGGCGAGTACCTGAAGATCGGCCGGACGGTCAACGGGCTGGTGGACCAGCTGTCGGAGTTCACCGACGAGGTGACCCGGGTGGCACGGGAGGTCGGTACCGAGGGCAAGCTGGGCGGCCAGGCCAAGGTGCGCAGCGTCTCGGGCAGTTGGAAGGACCTCGCGGACTCGGTCAACACGATGGCCGGCCGGCTGACCGCGCAGGTGCGCAACATCGCGCAGGTGACGACGGCGGTGGCCAAGGGCGACCTGTCGCGCAAGGTCACGGTCGAGGTGGCCGGCGAGATGCTGGAACTGAAGAACACCGTGAACACCATGGTGGACCAGCTCAACGGGTTCGCCGCGCAGGTCACCCGGGTCGCCCGGGACGTGGGCACGGAGGGCCGCCTCGGCGGTCAGGCGCAGGTCCCGGGCGTCGCGGGGGTGTGGCGGGACCTCACCGACTCGGTGAACTTCATGGCCGACAACCTCACCGGCCAGGTGCGCAACATCGCGCAGGTGACGACGGCGGTGGCGCGCGGAGACCTCTCGCAGAAGATCGAGGTCGACGCGCGGGGCGAGATCCTGGAGCTGAAGAACACCATCAACACGATGGTCGACCAGCTCTCCGGCTTCGCCGAGCAGGTGACCAGGGTGGCCCGCCAGGTCGGTACCGAGGGCCGCCTCGGCGGTCAGGCGCAGGTGCCGGGGGCGGCCGGGGTCTGGCGGGACCTCACCGACAACGTCAACTTCATGGCGAACAACCTCACCGATCAGGTGCGCAACATCGCGCAGGTGACGACGGCGGTGGCCAAGGGCGACCTGTCGCAGAAGATCCAGGTGGACGCGCGGGGCGAGATCCTGGAGCTGAAGAACACCATCAACACGATGGTGGACCAGCTGGGCGCCTTCGCGGACGAGGTGACCAGAGTCGCCCGGGACGTCGGCACCGAGGGCATCCTCGGCGGCCAGGCGAGCGTGCCGGGGGTCTCCGGCACCTGGAAGGACCTGACCAACAGCGTCAACCTGATGGCCAACAACCTGACCAGCCAGGTCCGCAACATCGCGGAGGTGACCACGGCGGTCGCGCGCGGGGACGTCTCCAAGAAGATCACCGTCGACGCCCGCGGCGAGATCCTGGAGCTGGTCACCACCGTCAACACCATGGTCGACCAGCTCTCGGCGTTCGCCGACGAGGTGACCCGGGTGGCGCGCGAGGTGGGCACCGAGGGGATCCTGGGCGGTCAGGCCCGGGTGCGCGGGGTGTCGGGCATCTGGAAGGACCTGACCGACAACGTCAACTTCATGGCCTCCAACCTGACCAGTCAGGTGCGCAACATCGCCGAGGTCGCCACCGCGGTGGCCAGCGGCGACCTCTCCAAGAAGATCACCATCGAGGCGCAGGGCGAGGTGGCGGCGCTGGCCGGCACCCTGAACACGATGGTCGACCAGCTCTCCGCCTTCGCGGTGGAGGTGACCCGGGTGGCCCGCGAGGTGGGCACCGACGGCATCCTGGGCGGCCAGGCCGGGGTGCCGGGCGTGGCCGGCATCTGGAAGGACCTGACCGACAACGTCAACCTGATGGCGAACAACCTGACCGGCCAGGTGCGCAACATCGCGCTGGTGATCACGGCGGTGGCCCGCGGCGACCTCTCGCAGAAGATCGACGTGGACGCCCGCGGCGAGATCCTGGAGCTCAAGACCAGCATCAACATCATGGTCGACCAGCTGGGGTCGTTCGCCGACGAGGTGACCCGGGTGGCCCGCGAGGTGGGCACCGACGGGCGGCTCGGCGGACAGGCCCGGGTGCCCGGGGTGGACGGCACCTGGCAGGACCTCACCGAGTCGGTGAACGAGCTGGCCAACAACCTGACCCGGCAGGTGCGCGCGATCGCGCAGGTCGCCACCGCGGTGACCAGGGGCGACCTCTCGCTGCGGATCGACGTGGACGCGTCCGGCGAGCTCGACGAGCTCAAGGACAACATCAACCAGATGATCGCCAACCTGCGCGAGACCACCCGGACCAACCAGGAGCAGGACTGGCTGAAGACCAACCTGGCCCGGATCTCCGGTCTGCTGCAGGGCCGCCGGGACCTGGAGGCGGTCGCCTCGCTGATCATGACCGAGCTGACCCCGGTGGTCTCGGCCCAGCACGGCGCGTTCTTCCTGGCCCAGCCGGCCGGGCGGACCGCCGAGCTGATCACCGAGGACGACGACGAGAACGACACCGTGCTGCGGCTGATCGGCAGCTACGGCTACCAGCGGCGGGCGATGCCGACCACCTTCCGGCCCGGTGAGTCGCTGATCGGCCAGGCGGCGGTGGAGAAGCGCTCGATCATCCTCAAGGAGGCCCCGCCCGGGTACCTGAAGATCGCTTCGGGGCTCGGGGAGGCCTCGCCGGCCCACATCGTGGTGCTGCCGGTGCTGTTCGAGGGCCGGCTGCTCGGCGTGATCGAGCTGGCCACCTTCAGCTCCTTCACCACCGTCGCACTGGACTTCCTCAACCAGATCGCCGATCTGATCGGCGTCACGGTCAACACCATCAGCGTCAACACCAAGACCGAGGGCCTGCTGCTGGAGTCCCAGCGGCTCACCGCGGAACTCTCGATGCGATCGGCCGAGTTGGAGGCGCGCCAGGAGGAACTGGAGCGGACCAACGAGGAGTTGCAGGAGAAGGCCGAGCAACTCGCCCAGCAGAACCGCGACATCGAGATCAAGAACAGTGAGATCGAGGAGGCCCGGCAGGTCCTGGAGGAGCGCGCCGAGCAGCTCGCCCTGGCCTCCCGCTACAAGAGCGAGTTCCTCGCCAACATGTCGCACGAGCTGCGCACCCCGCTCAACTCGCTGCTGATCCTGGCCAAGCTGCTCTCCGACAACAACGAGGGCAACCTCTCGCCCAAGCAGGTCGAGTTCGCCGACACCATCCACGGCGCCGGGTCCGACCTGCTCCAGCTGATCAACGACATCCTGGACCTCTCCAAGGTCGAGGCCGGCAAGATGGACGTCCGCCCGGCCCGGATCGCCCTGGTCCAGCTGGTCGACTACGTCGAGGCCACCTTCCAGCCGGTCGCGCTGGACAAGAACCTGGACTTCTCCGTCCGGGTCTCGTCGGCGCTGCCGGTCACCCTGCACACCGACGAGCAGCGGCTCCAGCAGGTGCTGCGCAACCTGATCTCCAACGCGGTCAAGTTCACGGACTCCGGCGCGGTGGACTTCTCGATCAGCCCGGCCGGCCCCGACGTCCCGCAGCACGTCCGGGAGCGGCTGCTGGAGGCCGGCGCGATCCAGGGCCCGGACGACCCGCTGATCGCCTTCTCGGTCTCCGACACGGGCATCGGCATCCCGGGGAACAAGCTGCGGGAGATCTTCGAGGCCTTCAAGCAGGCCGACGGCACCACCAGCCGCAAGTACGGCGGCACCGGTCTCGGGCTCTCGATCAGCCGGGAGATCGCCCGGCTGCTCGGAGGCGAGATCCACGCCGAGAGCGAGCTGGGCAAGGGCTCCACGTTCACCCTCTACCTGCCGCTGCGCACCGAGAGCGGGGACGTCGCGCCGCAGTCCGCGCCGAACGTCCCGACGATCCGGGCCGCGGTCGGGGTCACCCCGGCCGGCACGCCCGTCCCGGTCGGCGAGAACCCGGCCGACCACTGGGCCCAGGAGGTCCGTGAACTCGCCGAGGAGCGCCGCCGGGGTGCCGTCGAGCGCCGCCGCGCCGCCCTGGAGGCGCCGGCCGAGGGCAGGCTGCCGGTCGGCGGCCAGGCGGCCCGCCAGCCGTCCCGGGTGGACACCCGCTTCGGCGGCGAGCAGGTGCTGATCGTGGACGACGACGTCCGCAACGTCTTCGCGCTCACCAGCGTCCTGGAGCAGCACGGCCTGACCGTGCTGTACGCCGAGAACGGCCGCGAGGGCATCGAGATGCTGGAGCAGCACGAGAACGTCGCGCTGGTCCTGATGGACATCATGATGCCGGAGATGGACGGGTACGCGACGACCGAGGCGATCCGCCGGATGCCGCAGTTCGCCGGGCTGCCGATCATCGCGCTGACGGCCAAGGCGATGAAGGGCGACCGGGAGAAGTCGCTGGAGGCCGGGGCCACCGACCACATCACCAAGCCGGTGGAGACCGACCACCTGCTGACCGTGATGCACGAGTGGCTGACGGCGCGGAAGTCCTAGCGCCCCTCCCCGACGAGCCAGGGCGCTCCCGGCACGGTGCTCCACCGGGCCGCGGGGGCGCGAACCCCGGAGCCCGCTCCGGGGTTCGCGCCTTTCGGGGCGCGGTTTGCTGGCGGGGAGGGCCGGGAACCCGGTAGGGTCACCGATCGTTGCGAACAGTGACCGGATGGCAACTCGCTGGTGAGCGTGCGCCGGGGCACTGGGTGCGCGTTGTCCCGGATCAGGTTGCGACGGGGCGATGTGCCGGGCGAGGGGGTGCGGCTAGCATGACCGGGGTAGTGGTGGGCAGTGTGCGAGTGCCTTCCCCAGGCAGGCAGGCGACAGGAGGGCGGGTCGTAATGCAGAAGGCGAAGATCCTCCTGGTCGACGACCGGCCGGAGAACCTGCTGGCGCTGGAGGCGATCCTCTCGGCGCTGGACCAGACGCTGGTGCGCGCGGCCTCCGGCGAGGAGGCGCTCAAGGCGCTGCTCACCGACGACTTCGCGGTGATCCTGCTGGACGTCCAGATGCCCGGGATGGACGGCTTCGAGACGGCCGCCCACATCAAGCGGCGCGAGCGCACCCGGGACATCCCGATCATCTTCCTGACCGCGATCAACCACGGGCCGCACCACACCTTCCGCGGTTACGCGGCGGGCGCGGTGGACTACATCTCCAAGCCCTTCGACCCGTGGGTGCTGCGCGCCAAGGTCTCCGTCTTCGTCGACCTCTACATGAAGAACTGCCAGCTCAAGGAGCAGGCCGCGCTGCTGCGGCTGCAACTGGAGGCGGGCGGCGAGCAGCCGGCGATCGGCGGTGCGCTGCTCGGCGAGCTGTCGGCGCGGCTGGCGTCGGTGGAGGAGCAGGCCGAGGCGCTCGTCAAGCAGCTGGACGGCACCGAGGACGGCGGGGTGGCGGCCACCGCGGTGCACCTGGAGCGCAAGCTGGCGGGTCTGCGGCGGGCGCTGGACGCGCTGCGCCCAGGGGTCGAGTAGCAGCGGCCCGGGTCGCCCGTCCGGGTGAAACCGGACCGGCGTGACGGTGTGTCTGCGACACGTCGGGGCACCCCGGCTCGGCGCATGGGCACAGCTGGTCGGCCCCGGTAGGCTGCTGAGCCATGGCCACACGTACGCCCGGAAGCGCGGCACGCAACTCGAGTCCGGGACCGTCCAAGAAGGCCCCGGCGAAGGCTCCGGCCAAGCCGGCCGCGAAGAAGACGGCCGCCAAGAAGGCCGCCCCGGCGAAGAAGGCGGCGGCCAAGCCCGCGCCGCCCGCCCCGCCGGCACCGCGGCCGATACTCTTCCGGGCCGTCCGGGCCGTCTGGCTCGGCCTGGCGCACGGGGTCGGCGCGGTCTTCCGCGGCTTCGGCGACGGCGCCAAGAACCTGGACCCGGCGCACCGCAAGGACGGCATCGGCCTGCTGCTGTTCGCGCTCGCGCTGGTCACCGCCGCCGGTACCTGGTTCAGCCCGCAGGGCTGGCTCGGCGAGGCGGCCACCAACGTGGTCTCCGGGCTCTTCGGCCGCCTGGACGTGCTGGTGCCGTTCCTGCTGGCGGCGGTCGCGATCCGGCTGATGCGCCACCCGGAGCTGCCGGAGGCCAACGGGCGGATCATGATCGGTCTGAGCGCGCTGGTGGTCGGCGTGCTCGGGCTGGTCCACATCGGGTGCGGCGCGCCCATGATGGGCAGCGGCGCGACCCGGATAAGGGCGGCCGGCGGGATCGTCGGCTGGGCGGTCTCCACCCCGATGATGGCCGCCGCCGGACCGCCGCTCGCGGTGCCGCTGCTCCTGCTGCTGGCCTTCTTCGGCCTGCTGGTGACCACCGCCACCCCGGTCAACCGGATCCCCGAGCGGCTGCGCGCCGCCGGAGTGCGGCTCGGCGTGGTCGAACCCGGCCCGCAGGACGCGTTCGCCGAGGGGCGTGCGCCGGAGCGCGAGCTCTCCACCGAGCCGCCGGAGGACGCGGACCCCTCGGCGCTGCCGTTCACCGTGGACACCGACGGTGAGACCCCGCAGGACGAGATCGCCGCCCGCCGGCGCCGTCGCCGGCGCAAGCAGCTGGACGACCCGGAGCTGGCCTCCAACGTCCCCGACATGCTCACGAAGGACCCGTTCGGCAAGGAGCCGGAGGATCCGTACGCCACCCGGGACCTCGCCGCCGGCGCCGCCGCCGACCTGGACGGCGCGCTGGTCTACGGGGTGCCCGCCTCCTCGGCCGTGGCGGACATGATGCACCAGGTGCAGGACCGCACCGCCCCGCCGGAGGAGGCCGCCGTGCCCCCCGCCCGCAGCGGCGGCCAGCCGGCCCCCGAGGAGCACGGCCCGGCGCCGGTGCGGATGGAGCAGCTCCAGCTCTCCGGTGACATCACCTACGCGCTCCCGCCGCTCGACCTGCTGGAGCGCGGCGGCCCGGCGAAGGCCCGCAGCGCCCTCAACGACGAGGTGGTGGCCCAGCTCACCGGCACCTTCTCCGAGTTCAAGGTGGACGCCAAGGTCACCGGCTTCACCCGCGGGCCGACGGTCACCCGGTACGAGGTCGAGCTGGGCCCGGCCGTCAAGGTGGAGCGGATCACCGCGCTCGGCAAGAACATCGCGTACGCGGTGGCCAGCCCGGACGTGCGGATCATCAGCCCGATCCCGGGGAAGTCCGCGGTCGGCATCGAGATCCCCAACCGGGACCGCGAGATGGTCAACCTCGGGGACCTGCTGCGCTCGCGCACGGCCGCCGAGGACACCCACCCGATGGTGGTCGGCATGGGCAAGGACGTCGAGGGCCACACCGTGATGGCCAACCTCGCCAAGATGCCGCACATCCTGGTGGCCGGCGCGACCGGCGCGGGCAAGTCGTCGTGCATCAACTGCCTGATCACCTCCGTGCTGGCCCGGGCCACCCCGGACGAGGTGCGGATGGTGCTGGTCGACCCCAAGCGGGTCGAGCTGACCGCCTACGAGGGCATCCCGCACCTGATCACACCGATCATCACCAACCCCAAGAAGGCCGCCGAGGCCCTCCAGTGGGTGGTGCGCGAGATGGACCTGCGCTACGACGACCTCGCCGCGTTCGGGTTCCGGCACGTGGACGACTTCAACGCGGCCGTGAAGGCCGGCAAGGTGACCGCGCCGCTGGGCAGCGAGCGCGAGCTGACCCCGTACCCGTACCTGCTGGTGATCGTCGACGAGCTGGCCGACCTGATGATGGTCGCCCCGCGCGACGTCGAGGACTCGGTGGTCCGGATCACCCAGCTGGCCCGGGCGGCCGGCATCCACCTGGTGCTGGCCACCCAGCGGCCCTCGGTGGACGTGGTCACCGGACTGATCAAGGCCAATGTGCCGTCCCGGCTGGCGTTCGCCACCTCGGCGATGGCCGACTCCCGGGTCATCCTCGACCAGCCCGGCGCGGAGAAGCTGATCGGCAAGGGCGACGCGCTCTTCCTCCCGATGGGTGCCAGCAAGCCGATCCGGATGCAGGGCGCTTTCGTCACCGAGGCGGAGATCGCCGCCATCGTCCAGCACTGCAAGGATCAGCTGACGGCGGTCTACCGCGACGACGTCACGGTCGGCGGCGGGCCGAAGAAGGAGATCGACGAGGAGATCGGTGACGATCTGGACCTGCTGATCCAGGCCGCCGAGCTGGTCGTCTCCACCCAGTTCGGCTCCACCTCGATGCTCCAGCGCAAGCTGCGGGTCGGCTTCGCCAAGGCCGGCCGGCTGATGGACCTGATGGAGTCGCGCGGGATCGTCGGTCCGAGCGAGGGCTCCAAGGCCCGCGACGTCCTGGTGAAACCGGACGAGCTGGACGGGGTCATCGTCGGCATCCGCGGCTGACCGGCCGCACCGGGCGAAGCAGGCCCCCGCGGGGTGTTCACTCGTTCGGAGGAGGGTAGGCGCGGTGTGCGGAACCGATCGGACGTGTACCGCGTCACAGGGCGGGAGGAACGGCCTCCGTGAACGGCGGCCCCCGCCCTGACGGCCGGTCAGTGGACGATCGGAACCCGATTCGGGCGGCCGTGCGCATTCGGTCCTGTTCCGCTTGAGAAACGATCCTCCCCCGCCCCTAGACTGTTCTCCAGCAGGTGGCCATCCGCTCGAAAGGCGTGCCCCGTGACCATCGGCAAGTCCCCCGACCGCGAGAACGCCCCGTCGTCCGCCGAGCTGTCCGGCGCTGCGGAGCACGCGGCCGATGCCCCGAGCATCGGCCGGGTGCTGTCCGTCGCCCGGATCGACGCCGGACTCACGGTCGATCAGGTGAGTACCGCCACCCGGGTCCGGGTGCCGATCGTGCATGCCATCGAGGAGGACGACTTCGACCGCTGCGGCGGCGATTTCTACGCCCGTGGCCACATCCGCGCCATCGCCCGGGCGGTCGGCGTGGACGGCGAGGCGCTGGTGGCGCGGTACGACGCCGCGCACGGCGGCGCCCCCGCGGGCAAGCGGCCCACCCAGCTGATCGACAGCGGGCCGATCAAGGTGCCCGGCCGCGGCCGGCCGAACTGGACGGCCGCGATGGTGGCCGCGATCTTCGCGGTGGTCGCCCTGATCGGCTTCAACCTGGTGAGCGGCAAGCCGGGCGGCTCGACCACCGGCTCCGCCAGTGCGCCGCTGCCCAGCGGCTCCGGCACCGGCTCGGTCGCCCCCGCCGCCTCGCCCAGCGTCCAGCCGCCCGCCCCGGCGCCCAGCGCCGCGGCGATCGCGGCCGCGCCGGCCGACAAGGTCACCGTGAAGCTGGTCGCCGAGAAGGACACCAGCTGGGTCTCGGCGCTGGACGGCAGCGGGAAGTCGCTGTTCCAGAACAACATCGAGGAAGGCCAGGACCAGACCTTCACCGACCCCAAGCAGATCAAGTTGGTGATCGGCAACGCGGGTGCCGTGCACGTGTACGTCAACGGCAAGGATCTCGGTCCGGCGGGGAAGAACGGCCAGGTGGTGCACGTCACGTACACCCCCGGCGACCCGCAGGCGGGCTGATCGCAGGGGTCGTGCGGCCCGGCGAAGATCTGGTAATCCGAGGCGCGCGGCCTCCGGGGCGAACGGCACCGGAGGCCGCGCGTTAATCTTGGCCCTATGCCTGAACGCCGTACTGTCGCCCTTGTCACGCTCGGATGCGCCCGCAACGAGGTGGACTCCGAGGAACTCGCCGGGCGACTGGAGGCCGATGGCTGGTTGCTGGTCGACGACGCCGCCGAAGCCGACGTCGCCGTCGTCAACACCTGTGGCTTCGTCGAGGCCGCCAAGAAGGACTCCGTCGACGCCCTGCTGGAGGCCAACGACCTCAAGGGGCACGGCCGCACCCAGGCCGTCGTCGCGGTCGGCTGCATGGCCGAGCGGTACGGCAAGGAGCTGGCCGACGCGCTGCCCGAGGCGGACGGCGTGCTCGGCTTCGACGACTACTCCGACATCTCCGACCGCCTGCAGACCATCCTCTCCGGCGGCCACCACGCCCCGCACCTCCCGCGCGACCGCCGCAAGCTGCTGCCGCTGAGCCCGGTCGAGCGCCAGGCCGCCGCCGCCGAGGTCGCCCTCCCGGGCCACGGAGCCCCCGAGGACCTGCCCGAGGGCGTCGCCCCGGCCTCCGGGCCGCGCACCCTGCGCAAGCGGCTGGACGACAACCCGGTCGCCTCGGTGAAGCTCGCCTCGGGCTGCGACCGCCGGTGCTCCTTCTGCGCCATCCCGGCCTTCCGCGGCTCGTTCATCTCGCGCCGCCCCTCCGACGTGCTGCAGGAGGCCCAGTGGCTGGCCGGGCAGGGCGTCCGCGAGGTGGTGCTGGTCAGCGAGAACAACACCTCGTACGGCAAGGACCTCGGCGACATCCGGCTGCTGGAGACGCTGCTCGGTGAGATCTCCGCGATCGAGGGCGTCGAGCGGGTGCGGGTCTCCTACCTGCAGCCGGCCGAGATGCGGCCGGGGCTGATCGACGCGATGACCGGCACCGCCGACGTGGTGCCCTACTTCGACCTCTCCTTCCAGCACTCGGCGCCCGCGGTGCTGCGCCGGATGCGGCGGTTCGGCTCCACCGACCAGTTCCTGCAGCTGCTCGGGACCATCCGCGACAAGGCCCCGCAGGCCGGCGCCCGCTCCAACTTCATCGTCGGCTTCCCGGGCGAGACCGAGGAGGACTTCGCCGAGCTGGAGCGGTTCGTCACCAACGCCGGCCTGGACGCGATCGGCGTCTTCGGCTACTCCGACGAGGACGGCACCGAGGCCGCGACCTACGAGGGCAAGCTGCCCGAGGACGTGGTGGCGGACCGGCTGAACCGGCTCTCCAGGCTCGCCGAGGAGATGACCGCCCAGCGGGCCGAGCAGCGGATCGGCACCGAGGTCGAGGTGCTGATCGAGTCGGTCGACGGTGACCTGGTCGAGGGCCGCGCCGCCCACCAGGCCCCCGAGACGGACGGCCTCACCACGCTCACCGGCGTGGAGGACCCGGAGGTCGGCCGGTTCTACCGGGCCCGCGTGGTCGCCAGCGAGGGCGTCGACCTGGTCGCCGAGGCGCTGGAGCAGGTCCGGGTCCGCCAGGCCCCGGGAGCCGGGGAATGACCAAGGGGCCCGGCGCCCCGGCCGCGGCTCACCCGGGCACACCGGCGGCCGCGGTGCCGCCGGCACCCGGGATCTGGAACATCGCGAACATGCTCACGATGCTCCGGCTGCTGCTGGTGCCGGTCTTCGTGGCGCTGCTCTTCGCCGGCGGCGGCCACGACCCCAAGTGGCGCGCGGTGGCCTGGGCCTCGTTCGCCGTCGCGATGATCACCGACCTGTTCGACGGCGAGATCGCCCGCCGCAAGGGCCTGGTCACCGACTTCGGGAAGATCGCCGACCCGATCGCCGACAAGGCGATCATGGGCTCGGCGCTGATCGGCCTCTCGGTGCTGGGCGACCTCCCCTGGTGGGTCACGGTCGTCATCCTGGCCCGCGAGCTGGGCATCACCCTGATGCGGTTCTGGGTGATCCGGTACGGGGTCATCCCGGCCAGCCGGGGCGGCAAGCTGAAGACCCTCACCCAGGGCATCGCGGTCGGCATGTACGTGCTGGAGCTGACCGGCTGGCTGGCCACCGCGCGGGCCGTGCTGATGGCGCTGGCGGTGCTGCTGACCGTCGGGACCGCGCTGGACTACGTCGGGCAGGCGCTGCGCCTGCGCCGTGAGGGGCTCGCCGAGGAGCGCGCGGGCCGGTGAAGGGGGCGAACGGGGTGGGAGCCGGGGTGGACTACGAGCTGGCGCTGAAGGCGCACGCCGCGCTGCGCGGGGAGGGCAGCACGGTGGCGGTCGCCGAGTCGCTCACCGGCGGGCTGCTGGCGGCCGCGCTGGTCGACGTCCCGGGGGCGTCCGCGACCTTCCGCGGGTCGGTCACCGCGTACGCCACCGGGCTGAAGGCCTCGGTGCTCGGCGTCGACGAGGGCCTGCTGGCCGTGCACGGGCCGGTCCACCCGCTGGTGGCCCGGCAGATGGCCGAGGGCGTGCGGCGGCTGCTGGGGGCCACGTACGGGCTCGCGACCACCGGGGTGGCCGGGCCGGAGCCCCAGGACGGACAGCCGGTGGGCACGGTACACCTCGCGGTGGCCGGTCCGGGGGGAACTCTGGTCAGTTCGCCGCGCTTGTCGGGGGAGCGTGCCACAATCCGTCACGGAGCGGTGACCGCCGCTCTGGAGCTGCTCGTCGGGCGGCTTCCGTCCGGTGCGTCCACGCACTGACCTGCCGCTCACCCACCGTGCTCGCCGCACATCGCTCAGCGTCGACGGCGTCGTCCCGGCTCCGTTCAGGCGTCCGACCGGGCACGTCCGGGCAGATCTCCACCGAACCGAGATCTGCCGAACTGGCGTACGGGGATGAGCCGGCTGGAGGATCGTGTTACATCGAAGGTCCTGGTTGGGCAGAAACCAGGTGGCGAACGAGTGGCGTGGCGGTGGCCCGGTGCCGCACGGAGGGTACGACGAGGTGCCCGCAGGCCCGGGTGCGACACCGAAACAGGGGAGGGGACAGCCTTGCAGCCCAGAGTGAACACGACCATGGTCCCCGCACGCGAAGCGGGCAAGGCGGTACGGTGGGGGCGTGACATCTCGATCCGCAGTCCGAGGAGGGAGGCACCGATGATCCTGCTCCGTCGCCTACTGGGCGATGTACTGCGTCGGCAGCGCCAGCGCCAGGGCCGCACACTTCGCGAGGTGTCGGCAGCAGCCAGGGTTTCGCTCGGTTACCTCTCCGAGGTCGAGCGGGGACAGAAGGAGGCCTCCTCGGAGCTGCTCTCCGCGATCTGCGACGCACTCGACGTTCGAATGTCCGAGGTCATGCGCGAGGTCAGTGACGAACTCTCGCTCGCCGAACTTGCGGCGATGTCCAGCCTCTCCGAAGGTGAACTGCTGAGGCCGGTGCTCGAACCGGTACCGCTGCCCGCCCCCGGCACCGACCGGGCGAACCTCTCGCCCAAGGCCGCCGCGATGGACGTGGTCGCCGCCTGACCCGGCCTCGACGCCCGGGCGCCTGGTGCCCGGGGCGAGCGAAGGAGGCCGGTCGTGCGGAAGGCAGCAACGGCGTTCACCGAAGCCCGAATACAGCCGGCGGCCCGATCCTTGCGCCGGCTCCTGCCGGTGCCGGCGGCCGGGCTCGCCGGCTGGCTGATGCTCCGGGGGCAGCCCGCGGACGGTGCCGTGCTGGGGCTGCTCGCGGCCGGCGGGTGGGGGCTCGGCATGATCCCGGTCCACGCCGACCGGTGGTCCACCGGGCCGGTGCGACGCCGAACGGGTGAGGCGAGGGCCCGGGTGGAGGCGGAGCCTCCGATCGGGTGACACGAGTGATGCGGTGCGAAGGCCGCGAGGTGGGTTCCCGCCTCGCGGCCTTCGTCGTGCCCGGCGCGTGCCCGCACCGATCGGGCCGGGTCTCCGCGGGGCCGGTGTCGGTGGGGTGTGGGTTCCCGGGCCGGCCGGGGCTGTGGCCGGGGCGTCAGGGCCGCAGCCGCAGGCCCCGCGGGGTGGCGTGGAAGCCGGCCTCCTCCAGGGCGGCGCCGAGTGCGGAGCCGAGGGCGGGCACGCCGTTGGCCCGCTCGACGGTGACGCTGCCGAGCGCCCCCGCGCGGACCGCCGAGGCCAGTGCGGCCGTCGCCGCGGCGAGGACGGCCTCGTCCTCCGGCCAGGCCAGCAGGGACTTGCCGCCCCGCTCGATGTAGAGGCTCAGCGCGCCGTCGACCAGGACCACCAGGGCGCCGGCCTTGCGCCCGGGCCGGTGCGCCCGGGCCTCCCTGGCTTCCTTGCCCTCCTTGGGCCCGCCGCCTTCCCCGGCCTCCTTGGCCTCCTTGGCCGTCGGCGGATCGGGCCAGGGCAGTGCCGCGCCGTAGGCGTTCGCCGGGTCGGCGGCGGCCAGCACCAGCACCTGCGGCGGCTCGGCCGCCGGCCCGGCAGGCCACTCGGCGGCCCGGGCCCGCTCCAGCCGCCCGCTCACCGACCTCAGCCGGTCGGCGGCGCCGTCCATGGCGAACTGCGCGCCACCCAGACCCTCCACGAAGTACCCCCGGCGGGCCCGGCCGCGCTCCTCCATCGCGGCGAGCACCCGGTACACCCCGGCGAAGCCGCCCGGGACCCGCTCGGCCGCCACCGCGCCCCGGGTGAGCAGGCCGTGCCGGTCCAGCAGGCTCTGGGCCTGCGTGGTGGCCCGGACCGTCGGGTCGGCGTCGAAGGCGGGCAGCAGCGACCAGCGCCCGGCCACCGTCGGCGGCCCGCTGCGCAGGGCGCCGCCGGCCCGGCCGAAGGCGCGGCCCGCCCCGCCGTAGCGCCCGCGCGGGGTGGCCCGGGGGGCCCGGTGGGCGGTGGCTCCGGCCGTCCGGCCGGAGCCGAGCAGGGCCCGCAGCGGGGCGAGGGTGTCGTTGCTGGCGTACCCGGCCCAGACCAAGTCCCAGAGGGCCTCGACGAGCTCGGCCTCGGGGGTGTCGGGGAGCTGCGCGACGAGCTGGCGGAAGAAGAGCCCGTAGCCGCCGGCCAGTGCCTCCATCAACGCGGTGTGCACCGGCGTGACGGCGGGCGGGACGGGCTCGGGGCGCAGCAGGTGGGCGTTCTCGGCGAGGTGCAGGCTGATCCAGCCGTCCTTGCCGGGCAGCGCGCCGGCGCCGGACCAGCCGATCTCGCCGGCCGCCATCAGCTCGTCCAGCAGGCCGGGGGAGTAGTCCGCGAGCCGGGCCGGGAGGACCAGCTTCTCCAGGGCGGAGGCGGGCAGGGCGGTGCCCTGGAGCTGCTCGACCACGCGGAGCAGGCCGTCGGGGCCGCGCAGCCGGTGGCCGGCCAGGTGCTGCCACTGCGGGAGGAAGGCGGCCAGGGCGCGCGGCGGGACGGCCTCGACCTCCTGGCGCAGGGCGGCCAGCGAGCGGCGGCGCAGCCGGCGCAGCACCTCGGCGTCGCACCACTCGACGGTGGCGAGGTGGCCGTCGGGGGAGGCGGTGCCGGGCTCCTGCGACGCGGGGTGGCGGGCGTCGGGCGGGCGGAACTCGCCCTGGACCAGGCGGCCGGCGGCGGTGAGCCGCTGGAGGGTGCCGGCGACCACCGCGCTGCCGAGGCCGAAGCGGGCGGCGGCCTCGACGGCGGTGAACGGGCCGTGGGTGCGGGCGTACCGGGCGAGGAGATCGCCCAGAGGGTCCTTGACCGGCTCGGTGAAGGCCTCGGGGACGCCGACCGGCAGGGGGGTGCCCAGGGCGTCGCGCAGCCGCCCGGCGTCCTCGACGGCGGCCCAGCGCTGCTCGCCGGCGATCCGGACCGCGATCACCCGGCGGGCGGCTTCGAGCTCCAGGGCCCAGAGCGGTTCGGCGCCGCGGGCGGTCAGCTCGGCCTCGGTGAGCGGGCCGAGCAGCCGCAGGGCGTCGGCGACCCCCTCGGCGTCCTTGATCCGGCGCTCCGGGGTGAGGCGCTGGAGCTCCGCCTCCAGCTCGGCGAGGACCTGCGGGTCGAGCAGTTCGCGCAGCTCGGCCTGGCCGAGGAGCTCGGAGAGCAGCCGGGAGTCGAGCGAGAGGGCGGCGGCCCGGCGCTCGGCGAGCGGGGAGTCGCCCTCGTAGAGGAACTGGGCGACGTAGCCGAAGAGCAGTGAGCGGGCGAACGGGGAGGGCTCGGGTGTGGTGACCTCGACCAGGCGGACGGCGCGGGATTCGAGGTCCCGCATCAGCTCGACCAGCCCGGGGACGTCGAAGACGTCCTGGAGGCACTCCCGGACGGCTTCCAGGACGATCGGGAAGGAGCCGTACTCGGCGGCGACCTCCAGGAGCTGCGCGGAGCGCTGGCGCTGCTGCCAGAGCGGGGTGCGCCGGCCGGGGCTGCGCCGGGGGAGCAGCAGGGCGCGGCCGGCGCACTCCCGGAAGCGGGAGGCGAACAGGGCCGAGCCGCCGACCTGGTCGGTGACGAGCTGCTCGATCTCGCCGGAGTCGAACAGGGCGGCGTCCGCGCCGACCGGGGCGTCGTCCGGCACCGCCTGCTCCACCGGGAAGTCGAGCAGGTCGGCGTCGGGGAGGCGGAGCACGATGCCGTCGTCGGCGTGCATGACCTGTGGGTCCAGGCCGTGCTTCTCCCGCAGCCGGGCGCCGATCGCGAGGGCCCAGGGGGCGTGCACCTGGGCACCGAAGGGGGAGTGGATGACGATCCGCCAGTCGCCGAGCTCGTCGCGGAAGCGCTCGACCACGATGGTGCGGTCGTCCGGGAGGTGGCCGCAGGCGGCACGCTGCTCGGCGAGGTAGCCGAGCAGGTTCCCGGCGGCCCAGTCGTCCAGACCGGCCTGCCGGAGCCGCGCGGTGGCGGCCGCGGGCTCCAGGGCGCCGAGCTCGCGGGTGAACGCGCCGAGCGCGCGGCCGAGTTCGAGCGGGCGGCCGAGGGTGTCGCCCTTCCAGAACGGGAGTCGGCCGGGCACCCCCGGGGCGGGGGTGACCAGCACCTTGTCGTGGGTGATCTCCTCGATCCGCCACGAGGTGGTGCCGAGGGTGAAGACGTCGCCGACGCGGGACTCGTAGACCATCTCCTCGTCGAGCTCTCCCACCCGTCGCCCGCCGCCACCCTTCCGGCCGGCCTTGGAGTCGGCCGCCTCGGAGCCCGCGATGAAGACGCCGAACAGGCCGCGGTCGGGGATCGTGCCGCCGGAGGTGACGGCGAGCCGCTGGGCGCCGGGGCGGCCGGTGACGGTGCCGGCCACGCGGTCCCAGACCAGACGGGGGCGGAGCTCGGCGAAGGCGTCCGAGGGGTAGCGGCCGGCCAGCATGTCGAGCACGGCGTCGAAGGCGGACTGCGGCAGGGTGGCGAACGGCGCGGCCCGGCGGACCAGGGCGAGCAGGTCGTCCACCGGCCAGGTGTCCAGCGCCGTCATGGCGACGAGCTGCTGGGCGAGCACGTCCAGCGGGTTGCGCGGGATGCGCAGCGCCTCGATCCGGCCGGCCCGCATCCGCTCGGTGACGACGGCGGACTGGACCAAGTCCCCCCGGTACTTGGGGAAGAAGACGCCGGTGGAGACGGCGCCGACCTGGTGGCCGGCCCGGCCGACCCGCTGGAGGCCGGAGGCGACCGAGGGCGGTGACTCGACCTGGACGACCAGCTCGACGGCGCCCATGTCGATGCCGAGCTCCAGGCTGGAGGTGGCGACCACGGCGGGCAGCCGGCCGGCCTTCAGCTCCTCCTCGACCAGCGCGCGCTGCTCCTTGGAGACCGAGCCGTGGTGGGCCCGGGCGATGACCGGCGGAGCGCCCTTGGCGACACCGGACTCGGCCATCAGCTGGGCGGGCGAGTGCGCCTCGGGCAGCGGCTCGCCGGCGGCTCGCTCGTAGGCGATCTCGTTGAGCCGGTTGCAGAGCCGCTCGGCGAGCCGGCGGGAGTTGGCGAAGACGATGGTCGAGCGGTGGGCCTGGACGAGGTCGACGATCCGCTCCTCGACGTGCGGCCAGATCGAGGCGCCGCCGGCCTGGCGCTCGCTGTCGCCGCCGCCGGAGGGGGCGGGCGGCAGATCGTCCAGGTCGGGCACGGGGACGACCACCGAGAGGTCGAACTCCTTGTCCGTGGCGGGCTGGACGACGGCGGCGCCGCGCTGCGGGCTGAGGTAGCGGGCCACCTCCTCGACCGGCCGGACGGTGGCGGAGAGGCCGATCCGGCGGGCCGGGCGCTCCAGCAGCTCGTCCAGCCGCTCCAGGGAGAGCGCGAGGTGGGCGCCGCGCTTGGTGCCGGCCACGGCGTGCACCTCGTCGAGGATCACCGTGTCGATGCCGCGCAGCGCCTCCCGGGCGGCGGAGGTGAGCAGCAGGAAGAGCGACTCGGGGGTGGTGATCAGGATGTCCGGCGGGTGGGTGGTGAAGCGGCGCCGGTCGGCGGCGGGGGTGTCGCCGGAGCGGATGCCGACCTGGACCTCGGGCTCGGGCAGGCCGAGCCGGACGGCGGCCTGGCGCAGGCCGGCCAGCGGGGCGCGCAGGTTCCGCTCGACGTCGACGGCGAGGGCCTTGAGCGGCGAGATGTAGAGGACCCGGCAGCGGCGCTTCGGCTCGGCGGGGGGCGGCGTGCTGCTGAGGTGGTCCAGCGCGGAGAGGAAGGCGGCGAGCGTCTTGCCGGAGCCGGTGGGGGCGACCACCAGGACGTCCGTCCCCCGGGCGATGGCGTGCCAGGCCTCGGCCTGGGCGGTGGTGGGCGCGCGGAAGGCGCCCGTGAACCAGGCCCGGGTGGCCGGGGCGAATCCGGCCAGCGGGTCGGCGGGCGGCTGGGGCTGGGTCTGCGGCGCCATGCCCCCATGGTGCCGGGTGGCACTGACAAGGGACGGACGGGCGGCGCCGGCCCCGGTCGGCCGGTCCGTCGCCACGCCGGGCGGGCGGCGGAACGGGAGGGGGGAACGTCGGGCGGGTCACTGGAAAGGCAGAAAGGATAATCCGCTCATATGGTGATAATCCAGACACCTGATCCTCCCGTGGCCACCGGACCTCCGGTGATCGCCGGACCTCCCGCGGCCACCGGGACCGACGATCGGAGACCGTGCGATGGCGCAGGCGCACCCGGCCGGCAGCGGTCCCGCGCTGGTCTCCGCCCGTCGGACCAGGGGCCCCGTCCGGGCCCTGCTCGCGATGCTGCTCACCGCACTGGTGGTCGGCGGCGCCGTCCCCTACGTGGCCGGGCCGGGGCGGGAGTACCTCAGCTACCTGGTGCTGGCCGAGCAGCAGGACGCGGCCGGCGCCGCCCGGGCCGGGGCCGAGGCGCGCGCCGCCGGCGGGCAGGTCGTCCAGGAGTACCCGCAGATCGGAGCCGTCCTCGCGTACGCCGCCGGCGGCTTCGCCGAGAGGGTCCGGGCCCGGCCCGGGGTCGCCGCCGTGGGCGCCACCCGGACCGCGCCGGTACCGAGCCCGCCCCGCCCGCTGGACGGCGCCGGGAACTTCGGCGCGGGGGCCGGCGGCGACCGGGCGGGTGCCGACGGCGCGGACGACGCCACCGCCACCGTGGCCGACCCCGGCGAGCGCGACGCCTGGAACCTCGCGATGCTCGGCGCGGGCGGCGGACCGTCCGGCGACACCGCGCCCACCCTGCTGCGCGGTCCCGGCGCCGGCCCGGGCACGCCCTCCGCCGACTCGCTGCGCCGGGTGCTGGTCGCGGTGCTCGACTCGGGCGTCGACGACACCCATCCGGACCTGCGCGCCGCCGTGGACCCGAAGAGCTCCGCCTCCTGCGCGGACGGACGCCCGGACGCCCGGACCGGTGCCTGGCGGCCCGACCCCGGGGTCGGCGAGAGCGGCCACGGTACGCACGTCGCCGGGATCGTCGGCGCCGCCCGGGACGGCCGCGGCGTCAGCGGGGTAGCCCCCGGGACCCGGATCGCCGCCGTCCGGCTGCTCGGCCCGCTGGGGCAGTACTACGCGGAGAACATCGTCTGCGGCATGCTCTGGGCCGCCGACCACGGCGCCAAGGCGATCAACAACAGCTACTTCGCCGACCCCTGGAAGTACAACTGCCCGGAGGACGGCGACCAGGCGGCACTGACCGCCGCCGTGACCCGGGCCGTCGACTACGCCCGGCGCAAGGGCGCGGTGGTGGTGGCCTCGGCCGGCAACGACGGGCAGGACCTCGGGGCCGCCCGCACCGACGACCGCAGCCCCAACGACCGCACCTCCGGTCCGGCCCGGACGCGCAACGTGGGCACCGAGTGCGTCCGGCTGCCCGGCGAGCTGCCCGGGGTGGTCACGGTGACCGCCGTCAACCGGGACGGCCACCCCTCCGCCTACTCCAACTACGGGCGCGGAAAGGTCTCGCTGGCCGCCCCCGGCGGGGACCCGGACGGCGGCCCGCAGGGCGCCGTCGTCTCCGACTGGCCCGGCGGCCAGTACGCCGCGCTGGCCGGCACCTCGATGGCCGCCGCCCACGTGACGGGCGCGGTCGCGGTGGCCGCCGCGCTCCACCCGGACTGGGACTCGGACCGGCTCGCCGCCCTGCTGGCCACCACCGCGGCCGCCGCCTGCCCGCCCGGCCCGTACGCCTGCGGCGACCGCCAGTACTACGGCGCGGGGACGCTGGCGCTGCCGCACTGAGCGGGCGGCGCCGGGGCGCCGGAAAACCCGGTGACGGAGGGCGCCCGGTGGGCGAGGATCGAGGGATGACCGTCCACCTCACCACCGAGCGGCTGGTGCTGCGCCGCTTCACCGCCGCCGACACGGACCGCCTGGTGGAGCTGGACGGCGATCCCGAGGTGATGCGCCACCTCACCGGCGGCCGGCCCACCGCGCGCGAGGTGGTCGAGAGGGACCTGCTGCCGCTCTACTTCGACCACTACCGGCGGTACGGCGACCTCGGCTGGTGGGCCGCCGAGGAACGGGCCGGCGGGGCCTTCCTGGGCTGGTTCGAGTTCCGCCCGACGGACCGGCGGGACCGCGGCGAGGTCGAGCTCGGCTACCGGCTGCGCCGGCCGGCCTGGGGCCACGGCTACGCCACCGAGGGCGCGCGGGCGCTGATCCACCGGGGCTTCACCGAGCTCGGCGTGCGCCGGGTGGTGGCGTACACGATGGCGGTCAACAGCGGCTCGCGGCGGGTGATGGAGAAGGCCGGCCTCCGCTACGTCCGGACCTTCCACGAGGACCACCCCGAGCCGATCCCCGGCAGCGAGCTGGGCGAGGTCGAGTACGCGCTGTCGGCGTCCGACTGGAAACCCTAGGGCCCTCCCGGCCCGGTCCGGGATACTGGTGGGCATGAGGCTGACCGACTTCTGGCGACGGATGTACGCGCACTTCGGAGAGGTGTACGCGGAGTCCTTCGCCACCGATCACGTGATGAGCGAACTGGGCGGGCGGACGGTGCGGCAGGCACTGGACGCGGGCTGGGAGGCCAAGGACGTCTGGCGGGTGGTCTGCGAGAGTCAGGGCGTGTCGGCACTGCTCCGCTGAACCGGCGCCCCGTGCTCGGAGGGGTGTCGGGCATGGGACAGACTGTCCGAGTGACAAGCAGCGCAGAACCGCAGAATTCGGACAGGTCGGCGCAGGCCGCCGACGAGGCCGCGGGCTCGCAGCCCGAACACCGGAACGACTCCGACCCGGCGCCCGCCCGCGAGGCCGCCCCGGCGCCGGCCGAGGGGCTCTGGGGGGCCGGCATGCCGCGCTGGCTGCCCCGGGCCATGGTGCTGGCGCTGGTCATGGTCGGCCTGTTCCAGCTCGCCGACTGGGCCTTCCACCAGCTGATCGATCTCTTCGTGATGCTGCTGGTCTCCTTCTTCCTCTCGCTCGCGCTGGAGCCGGCCGTCGACCGGATGGCGGCCCGCGGGGTGCGCCGGGGCGTCGGCACCTTCCTGGTCTTCGTCGCGGTGGCGGTCGCGGTGGCCGGCTTCCTGACGGCGCTCGGCACCCTGCTGGTCGACCAGGTGGCGAAGATCGCGGGGGACCTGCCGCACCTGCTCGACAACCTGATCAACTGGATCAACCGGACCTTCCATCAGGACCTCTCGCTGGACGAGCTGCAGAAGAAGCTGCTCAAGGACTCCGGGGCGATCGAGAACTACGCCCAGCAGGCGGCCGACAACGTGTGGGGCGTCTCCTCGACCCTGATCGGCGGGCTCTTCCAGGCCTTCACGGTCGGCCTCTTCACCTTCTACTTCACCGCGGACGGCCCCCGGGTGCGCCGCACCGTCTGCTCGCTGCTGCCGCCCGCCAAGCAGGGCGAGGTGCTGCGGGCCTGGGAGATCGCGCTGGCCAAGACCGGCGGCTACCTCTACTCGCGGGCGCTGCTCGCCGTCGCCTCCGCGCTCGCGCACTGGGTGATGTTCGCGCTGCTGGACCTGCCGTACGCGGCGGCGCTGGCGGTCTGGGTCGGCGTCATGTCGCAGTTCGTGCCCACCATCGGGACGTACCTGGCCGGCGCGCTGCCGGTCCTGGTCGCGCTCACCGTGGAGCCGGTGGACGCGCTCTGGGTGCTGGCGTTCGTGGTCGTCTACCAGCAGATCGAGAACTACCTGCTGCACCCGCGGATCACCGCGAAGACGGTGGACGTGCACCCGGCGGTGGCCTTCGGCTCGGTGATCGCGGGCGCGGCGCTGCTCGGTGCGGTGGGCGCGCTGATCGCGATCCCGGCGGCCGCCACCCTGCAGGGCTTCGTCGGCACCTATGTGCGCCGGTACGAGGTGGCCACCGACCCGCGGATCGACCGGGGCGCCCAGCGGCGGGCCCGGCGGGAGCTGCGCCGGAAGGCGGCGCGCCGGCTGCGGCGGATGGTCGGCGGTACGGGCCCGGACGAGAGCGGCACCACCGGTCGGGGCGGGGAGCAGGGCCCGGGCGGGAGCGGCACCTCCGGTCGGGGTGGGGAGCAGGGCCGGGGCGGGGACGACGGGGGCGGCAAGGAGTAGCGCGGGGGCGGCGGCCGGGCCGGTGGGGCCGGCCGCCGCCGGCGTGCGAACGGTGTCGGCCGGGCCGTGCGAACGGCCGGAGCTTGAATCGAACAGATGTTCTTTGTACTCTCCGGCCAAGAGTTCTCCACAGGCCGAGCCCGGTCGGGGCCGATTGTCAGTGGGACGCGCTAGCGTCGAGGACGATGAAGCGCACAGCACAGAACCCGAGGGTGGAAGCCATGGCAGGTACGGACCGCGAGAAGGCCCTTGAGAACGCACTCGCCCAGATCGAGCGGCAGTTCGGCAAGGGCTCGGTGATGCGCCTGGGCGAGAAGGCCAATGAGCCGATCGAGGTGATCCCCACCGGGTCCACGGCCCTGGACGTCGCCCTCGGCGTCGGCGGAATCCCGCGCGGCCGGGTGGTCGAGATCTACGGCCCCGAGTCCTCGGGCAAGACCACGCTGACCCTGCACCTGGCGGCCAACGCCCAGCGGGCCGGCGGCACGGTCGCGTTCGTCGACGCGGAGCACGCGCTCGACCCGGAGTACGCGAAGAAGCTCGGCGTGGACACCGACGCCCTGCTGGTCAGCCAGCCGGACACGGGTGAGCAGGCGCTGGAGATCACCGACATGCTGATCCGCTCCGGCGCGGTCGACCTGGTGATCATCGACTCCGTCGCGGCGCTCGTCCCGCGTGCGGAGATCGAGGGTGAGATGGGTGACTCGCACGTCGGTCTGCAGGCCCGTCTGATGAGCCAGGCGCTGCGCAAGATCGCCGGTGCGCTGAACCAGTCGAACACCACCGCGGTGTTCATCAACCAGCTGCGCGAGAAGATCGGCGTGATGTTCGGCTCGCCGGAGACCACGACCGGTGGCCGCGCGCTGAAGTTCTACGCCTCCGTCCGGCTCGACATCCGCCGGATCGAGACCCTGAAGGACGGCACCGAGGCGGTCGGCAACCGCACCCGGGTGAAGGTCGTCAAGAACAAGGTGGCCGCGCCGTTCAAGCAGGCCGAGTTCGACATCCTCTACGGCGTGGGCATCAGCCGTGAGGGCGGCCTGATCGACATGGGCGTCGAGCACGGGTTCATCCGCAAGTCGGGTGCCTGGTACACCTACGAGGGCGACCAGCTCGGCCAGGGCAAGGAGAACGCCCGCAACTTCCTGCGGGACAACCCGCAGCTCGCCGACGAGATCGAGCGGAAGATCAAGACCAAGCTCGGCATCGGCCCGAAGACGGAGGAGCCGGCCGAGGGCGAGGCGCCCGCGGCCGCCGCCACCGCCGAGGGCGGGGTCAAGCCGATCACCGCGACCGCCGCCAAGACGGCCGCGGCGAAGAAGACGGCGGCGGCGGCCAAGGCCTGAGCCATTGATGCAGCACAGCAGCGCGGTGGGCGGCGGCCCGGCGGGCCCGGAGGACGAGGACCACGGCCCGCCGGACTGGTTCGCCGCAGTCGCGGAGGAGCCTGAGCCCGAGCCGAAGCCCGAGCCGGAGCCCGGCCCGGAGCAGGATTCCGGCCGGGGCGCGGTGCCGCGCCGGGCCGGCGCTCGGGGCGGCTCCGACCGCGCGAGCGGTCCGGAGGGGCTGGGCGGCGGGCTCGGGCTGGTGTCCGCGTCCGAGCTGCCCACAGGTCGGCGCCGACGCCGTTCGGCGCTGGTGGAGGAGGCGACTCCTGGTCTCCGGGCCGGGGGCGGGGCGGCCGGTCACGGGGGTGCGGCCGCCCCCGCCTCCTTCGCCGATCCGGCGGGCGCCGCCGCGGCCACCGCACCGCCGGACGTGGCCGATGCGATCGACGCGGCCGAGGACGGCGGGCGCGTCGGGCGGGGCGCGAGCACCCGTCGCACCCGGGCCCGCGCGCGGGAGCGCGCCGAGGGCGAAGGGCGCACGGAGGCCCGGGCGGCCCGGGGGGCGCAGGCGGAGGAGTCGGCCGACCCGGAGGCCCGGGCGCGGGACATCTGCCTGCGGCTGCTCACCGGCGCCGCCAAGACCCGCAAGCAGCTGGCCGACGCCCTGCGCAGGCGGGAGATCCCCGACGAGGTCGCCGACGGGGTGCTGACCCGGCTGGAGGAGGTCGGGCTGATCGACGACGCGGCCTTCGCGCAGGCCTGGGTGGAGTCCCGGCACGCCGTTCGCGGCCTCTCCCGGCGGGCACTGGCCCAGGAGTTGCGGACCAAGGGAGTGGCCGGCGAGCTGGTCGAGCAGGCCGTCGCGCAGCTGGACTACGACGACGAGACCGAGGCGGCCCGCGCCCTGGTCGAACGCAAGCTGCGGGCGACCGCGGGGCTGGAGCGGCAGGCCCGGACGCGCCGGCTGGTCGGCGTGCTGGCCCGGCGCGGCTACTCCGAGGGCCTGGCCTTCCGGGTGGTCCGGGAGGCCCTGGACGCGGAGGCGGCCGGTGCCGGCCCGGGTGAAGAGGACGTGGACGGAGGATCCGCTTCCGGGTGGGAATGACGGCCCTCGTGTGTGGGAGTTGGCCAACTCCCAGGCCAGTCTTGACCGTTTCGTAACCTGCGCTTAGCCTCGCACTCAGTGCGGGAGCGCGTCGATCACTCCCCGGCCACGCCTCGGGCAGGCATGCCCGGGCCCGGTCGCGGTTGGTCCCGGGCGGCGTGCCGCGCAGGACGGGGAGTGGGCAGGATGAGGATCGCGCTGAGCGCCGGACCGGTCGTCCCCCTGCTGTCGGCGGCGGTGCTGATCGCCGTCGTGGCGACGGCCTGGCTGGTGGTCGGGCGCCTGCGGACCGCGCAGCGGCGGGCCACGGCCGAGACCGAGCGGGCCCGGCGCCGGGCCGAGGAGCAGTCCGCCCGGTTGCGGGCCGAACTCGACCGGCGTGAGGAGCGGTTGACCGAGGAACTGCGCAGACTCCGGGTCCGGGAGGGTGAACTCGACGACCGGTCGACCGCGTTGGAGCGGTCCCGGGTCGAGGCCGAGGAGCTGATGCGGCGCCGGGCGGCGGAGCTGGAGCGGGCCGCCGGGCTCTCGGCCGCCGAGGCCCGTGCCCAACTCGTCCGGGAGGCGGAGGCCGAGGCACGGCGGGAGTCGGCCGTCGCCGTCCGGGAGATCGAGCGGGCGGCCAAGGAGGAGGGCGAGCAGCGGGCCCGGGAGATCGTCGCCGGGGCGATCCAGCGGCTGGCGAGCGAGCAGACGGCCGAGACGGCGGTGTCGCTCTTCCGGCTGCCGAACGAGGAGATGAAGGGGCGGATCATCGGCCGGGAGGGCCGCAACATCCGCACCTTCGAGGCGGTCACCGGGGTCAATCTGATCATCGATGACACCCCGGCCTCGGTGCAGCTGTCCTGCTTCGACCCCGTCCGCCGGGAGACCGCCCGGCTCACCCTGGAGCAACTGGTCGAGGACGGCCGGATCCACCCGATGCGGATCGAGGACGTCCACGAGCGCAGCCGCGAGGAGGTCGAGCGGCGCTGCGTCCGGGCGGGTGAGGACGCGCTGCTGTCGGCCAGGGTCGCCGCGATGCATCCGGAGCTGGTGCGCACCCTGGGCACCCTGCGCTACCGGGCCTCGTACGGGCAGAACGTGCTCGGGCACCTGGTGGAGTCGGCGCACCTGGCCGGGATGATGGCGGCCGAGCTCGGACTGGACCCGGAACCGGTGCGCCGTTCGGCCCTGCTGCACGACATCGGCAAGGCGATGACGCACGAGGTCGAGGGCAGCCACGCGGCGATCGGGGCGGACTTCGCCCGCCGTCACGGCGAGTCGGCGGAGGTGGTGCACGCGATCGCGGCGCACCACGGCGAGGTGGAGCCGAGGACGGTCGAGGCGGTGCTGACCCAGGCCGCCGATGCCTGTTCGGGCGGCCGTCCGGGGGCGCGCAAGGAGTCGTTGGAGCTCTACGTCCGCCGGCTGGAGCGGCTGGAGGAGATCGCCCGGTCCCACGACGGGGTGGCCAAGGTGTACGCGATGCAGGCCGGCCGCGAGGTGCGGGTGATGGTGCGGCCGGAGGTGGTGGACGACCTCGGGGCGCAGGTGATCGCCCGTGAGGTCGCCAAGCAGGTGGCGGAGGAGCTGACCTATCCGGGCCAGATCCGGGTCACGGTGGTGCGGGAGAGCCGGGTCACCGAGGTGGCCCGCTAGGCGAGTCCGCCGGGTGCGGCGTCGCGCCGGAGACCGGTCTGGGCGCGCTTCCCGCCCCTGAACCGGAGGCGGAACCGGCGCCGGAAGCGGGACCGGGGCCGGGTTCCGGGTCGGACTCGGCGGCGCCGGCCAGCGGCGGCGGCCCGCCCCGGGCCCGGTCGGCCAGCGCCTGGAGGTCCTCGGCCGCGGCGCCCTGGGTGACCCCGACCAGGTGGCCGTCCGGCCGGATCAGCAGCACGGTGTGCGGCCCGGCTCCCGGGTACTCCTCGGTGACCAGCACCTCGGCCGGCACCGGCAGGGCCCCGGCGACCTCGGCCAGCCGGGGCATCAGCCCGGCGCCTAGCCAGTGCTCGGCGGACCAGACGGCGGTACCGGGGGCGACCAGCAGCAGCAGGAAGGTGGCGCCGAGCCGGGCGTGCAGCTGGTCCGGCGTGCCGTCGGTGGTGAGCACCGGCAGGTCCGGCACGAGCACGCCGGGCGAGGTGGCCGGCAGCAGCTCGCTGAGCGAGGTCGCGCCGCGCTGGCCGCGCTGCACCGGGACCCGCCCGGGGACGCCGCTGGGTGCCGCCGGATAGGCGGGGGCACCGCCGAAGCGGCCGGTGCCGAGCTGGCCGTCGGCGAGCAGCGGCGCGTGCTTGCGGAACGAGCCGGAGAGCAGCGAGCGCCGGGTGGCCTGCCACCCGCGCAGCGGGCGCAGCAGCGGCATGGCCTGGTCGACGGCGCGCAGCCGGGCGCCGACCGCGCCGCGCCGCTCGGCCTCGTACCCGTCGAGCAGCGAGCCGCCGGGCTGGGGGCCCCCGGTGTGGAGGTGCCAGGCGAGGGCGAGCCGCCAGGCGAGGTTGTCGGCGTCGCGCAGGCCGTCGGCGAGGTTCTGCATGCCGAGGGCGCCGTGCAGGTGGGCGGCGTCGCCGGCGAGGAAGCAGCGGCCGCTGCGGAAGCGGGCGGCGAGGCGCTGCTGGGCGGTGTGGTCCGCGGCGGCCAGCAGCTCGTACCGGGGGAGCTCGCCGCACCAGCCGGTCAGGGTCGCGGTGACCCGGGTGAGCAGGGTGTCGCCGGTGACGATGCCGGGCCAGGTGGCGTGCGGGTCGACCGGTTCGGTGGGGGCGGGCCGGCCCGGGGGCAGCCGCCAGTCGAGGCGCCAGACGCCGTCCGGCAGCGGGCGGGCGGAGGCCTCGCGGTCGCCGCGCCACGGGGGCTCGCGGTGCAGCCGGGCCTCGGTGAAGGGCAGGTCGACCCGGACGGTGGCGATGGCGTTGCGGTCGACGGCCGGCCGGCCGGGGAAGCGGATCTTCAGCAGCTTCCGGACGGCGGAGCGGGCGCCGTCGCAGCCGACCAGGTGGCTGCCGCGCCACCAGGTCTCGGTGCCGTCCTGCGGATTGCGGGTGCGGACGCTGACGCCGTCGCGGTCCTGGGCGAGCTCGGTGACGCGGCTCAGCGGTACGAGTCGCACCAGCGGGGTGCCGGTCAGGGCGTCGCGCAGGCCGCGCTGGAGGCGGTGCTGGGGCAGGTGGAGGACGGGTGCGCCGGCCAGGTCGATCCGCAGCACCTCCTGGCGGCGGCGCCAGATGGTGAAGGCGTCCCACTGGGCGGCGTCCGAGACGGCCCGGGGGTAGCCGATCCGGGTCAGGAAGGCGGCGGTGTCGGCGCCGAGCACCACGCTGCGGGGGCCCTCGGGGCAGAGTCCGGAGCCCTCGTCCAGGACGACGGTCGGCACCTCGTGCCGGGCGAGGGCGAGGGCCAGGGCCAGACCGACCGGCCCGGCCCCGACCACGATCACCGGGTCCATGCCGGACCCTCCGGGCAGCGGCCGGCCGGCCGGGTGGAGCCGCAGACCTCCGGGGCCGGGCAGGCCGACGAGGGGGCGTCATATGCCGCGAGGATGGTCCCGGATGGTGTCACGAAGAGCAATGCAACAGTTCGCCTGCGTGTCCGTCAAGCAGCAGCTGATGTGCGCCGGTTCGCGCCGCGGCGGCCGCGTGCCTCGATCCACCGGGCGAGCGCGGTGAGCAGCAGGCACATCAGGATGTAGATGGGCCCGATCACCAGGACCACGGGGATGTAGGGGAACCCCGCGGCGTTGATCGGCTGACTGGCGATCGCCTTACCGACGAACAGCAGCTCATGGTAGGTGATGATGAAGCCGAGCGAGGTGTCCTTGAGGGTGACGACCAGCTGGCCGATCATCGAGGGCAGCATCGAGCGGACCGCCTGCGGCACCAGGATGGTCGTCATCACCTGGGTCTTGCGCAGGCCGAGCGCGAACGCGGCCTCGCCCTGACCGCGCGGCACCGCGTTGACGCCGCTGCGGATGATCTCCGCCTGCACGGACCCGTTGTACAGGGTGAGCCCGAGCACCAGCGCCCACATCGGGTTCTTGGCGAAGAAGGCGTAGTAGAGCGCGACGATCAGGATGAGCAGCGGCATCGCCCGGAAGAACTGGACGAAGGAGACGGCCGCCCAGCGCACCGGCTTGTGGTCGGAGAGCTGCCCGGCCGCCAGCAGCGCGCCCAGGGCCAGCGAGAAGACCGCGGCCAGCCCGAAGGCCTCCAGGGTGGCCAGCAGGCCGTCGACGATCCGCTGCTGGATGTTGGTGTACTGGAAGGCGTCCCAGAGGTCGGCGTCGAACTGGCCGTTGGAGGCCAGGCTGGCGACGGCGTACCAGAGCAGGCCGGCGATCGCGAGCAGCGACAGCACCCCGAACAGCCGGTAGCGTGCGCGGGCGCGCGGGCCGGGGGCGTCGTAGAGGACG
Source organism: Kitasatospora sp. NPDC003701 (assembly GCF_053587085.1). Taxonomy (NCBI): domain Bacteria; kingdom Bacillati; phylum Actinomycetota; class Actinomycetes; order Kitasatosporales; family Streptomycetaceae; genus Kitasatospora; species Kitasatospora sp. NPDC003701. The sequence goes on along the minus strand of NZ_JBSFNM010000021.1, from coordinate 107,533 downwards.
CTGGCCGTGGAGGAGCGGGTGAAGAGGGAACTCATGCGCCCACTCCGCTTCGCTCGGCGGAGGCCTTCGCCAACGCGCGCCTTTCCATGATTCGTTCGCTTCGCTCTCTCATCGGGCCACCGCCAGTCGGTCTTCCAGGAAGCGGAACAGCAGGGCGACGACGGCGCTGATCACCAGGTAGGCGCAGGCCACCCAGAAGAAGATCGCGAAGATCGAGTAGCCGTCCTCGGAGAAGCCCTGCTGGACGCTGTACAGCTCGCCGACGCTGAACGCGCCGGCGATCGCCGAGTTCCTCGGCAGGGCGATGAAGACGCTGCTCATCGGTGCCAGCACCGTCCGGGCCGCCTGCGGCAGGACGACCGTGGTGAGGGTCTGGGCGAAGGTCATGCCCAGGCTGCGGGCGGCCTCGGCCTGGCCGAGCGGCACGGTGTTGATGCCCGAGCGCAGCACCTCGCAGACGAACGACGCGGTGTAGCTGCCGAGCGCCAGCACCGCGAAGGTGAGGTGGCTGAAGTGCACGCCGAGCGGCGGGAGCCCGAACGTCACGGCGAAGAACAGCACGGTCAGCGGGGTGTTGCGGAAGATCGTGACCCAGGCGGTGCCGAAGCCGCGCAGCGCGGGTATGGGGGAGACCCGGAAGGCCGCCAGCAGGGTGCCCAGCAGCAGGGCGAGCAGTGCGCTGAGCGCGCTCAGCTCGATCGTCTGCAGGAAGCCGTCGCGGAACAGCGCGAAGTTGCCGTCCTCGAACAGGAAACCCATCCGGCGGCCCTCCTCTCAGAGTTGGTCAGCAGCGGTCGGTCGGGGGATCAGTACCGCTCCAGGGCCGGCGGCTGCGGGGCCGGGGCGCCGGAGAGGCCGAGGGTGGCGTCGTACGCCTTCTTCCAGTCGCCGTTGTCCTGGTGGGCCTTGAGGGCGTCGCTGATGGCGCCGCGCAGCGCGGCGTCGTCCTTGTTCAGGCCGACGCCGTAGTTCTCCTTGGTGAACGGCTTGCCGACCACCTTGAGCTTGCCGGCGTACTTGGAGGCGTAGCCCTTGAGGATGGCGTCGTCGGTGGTGACGGCGTCGACCTCGCCCGACATCAGCTTCTCGACGCAGGCCGAGTAGGTGTCGAACTGGGTGATCTTCGGCGAGTACTGCTGGATGTTCTTGATCGAGGTGGAGCCGGTGGCGGTGCAGATGTTCTTGCCGTTGACCGACTCCGGGCCGGTGATCGAGGTGTTGTCCGCCTTCACCAGGAAGTCCTGGCCGGCGATGAAGTACGGGCCCGCGAAGGAGACCGTCTTCTTGCGCTCGTCGTTGATGCTGTAGGTGCCGACGTAGAAGTCGATCTGGCCCTTGGAGATCGCGGGCTCGCGCTGCGAGGAGACCAGGGTCTGCCACTTGATCTGCTGCGGGGTGAAGCCGAGGTCCGCGGCGATCATCTTGGCGATCTCGATGTCGAAGCCGCTGCGGTCGCCGCTGGCGAGGTCCTCGAAGCCGAGGAACGGCTGGTCGGACTTGGCGCCGATGATCAGCTGGCCGCGCTTCTTGGCCTCGGTGAAGATCGCGGAGTCCACCTTCACGTCGGACTTGACGGTGTAGGTGGGCAGCTTGGGGGCGCTGCTGCCGCTGGCGGCGGTGGCGTCGCCGGGCGTGCCGTCCTTGCCGCAGGCGGCGGTGGCGGTGAGCGCGATGGCACAGAGCGCGACGGCGAAGGTGCGACGAGTCCTCATGAGGGTGGTTCTCCTCGGGGCTGGGCCACGGTTCAACCGGGCTCTGGCGGCAGGAAGGTGGCGGGCGGACGGGATCGGCGGCGGCGCGGTCGCCGTCGCCGACCGGAGGTCCGGCCCGGGGAAGGTCAGTGGTGCAGGATCTTCGAGAGGAAGTCCTTCGCGCGGTCGCTGCGCGGCGCGGTGAAGAAGGCCTCGGGGGTGTTCTGCTCGACGATTCGGCCGTCCGCCATGAAGAGCACGCGGTTGGCGGCGGAGCGGGCGAAGCCCATCTCGTGGGTGACGACGACCATCGTCATGCCGTCGGCGGCCAGTTGGCGCATGACCTCCAGCACCTCGTTGATCATCTCCGGGTCGAGCGCCGAGGTGGGCTCGTCGAAGAGCATCACCTTCGGGTTCATCGCCAGCGCCCGGGCGATCGCGACGCGCTGCTGCTGGCCGCCGGAGAGCTGGGCCGGGAACTTCGCCGCCTGCGCGCCGACGCCCACCCGCTCCAGCAGTTCCCGGGCGGTGCGCACGGCCTGCTCGCGGGCGATCCCGCGCACCTTGACCTGGCCGAGCACCACGTTCTCCAGCACGGTCTTGTGCGCGAAGAGGTTGAAGCTCTGGAACACCATGCCGACCTCGGCCCGGAGCCTGGCCAGCTCCCGGCCCTCGGCGGGCAGCGGGCGGCCGTCGATGGTGATCGTGCCGGAGTCGATGGTCTCCAGCCGGTTGATCGTCCGGCAGAGCGTGGACTTGCCCGAGCCGGAGGGGCCGATCAGCACCACCACCTCGCCCTGGGCGATCTCCAGGTCGATGTCCTGGAGGACGTGCAGTGCGCCGAAGTGCTTGTTCACTCCGCTCAGCGCCACCAGCGGAGCGGTCGCGGCGCTGGAGTCCTTGATCAGGCTCTCGGTCATCGCGCCTGCTCCTCGTGTCAGCCCGGGAGTCGAACTCCCTTGGGCGGCAGTGATGGTAGGAACCGGGGGCCTCGGCCGGCGGAGCCTCGGCCCCCGGTGGGGTGACCATAGGAGCCATGACGATGTCACGTCAGCCGATCTGAGCGGAACTTGAGGATCACGATCCGGCCACACGCCGCCCAAGCGTCGTTCACACCGGGAAATCGGGGGCACGGTGACAGCGGGCAGCCGGCCCGCCGCGCGCCGTCCCCGGGGGTCCCGGGGCGTGGCCGAGCCTGGCGTCCGGCGCTCGGCTGGCCCATACTGCGCAGAACCGGGACCTGCCCGGTGGGGCCCGTGAACATCACGCGACACCCCGGGGAACGTCGGGGGGAGGAGGAACGATGCGACTGCTGCTCGTCGAGGACGACGAACGTGTGGCCGCCGCGCTGGTCGCGGTGCTGGGCCGGCACGGCTTCCAGGTCCGGCACGCCCGCAGCGGGCACGAGGCGCTCGACGCGCTGGTGCCGGACGGCAACGACCCGTACCGGGTGGTCCTGCTCGACCTCGGCCTGCCCGACCGCGACGGTTTCGAGGTCTGCAGCCGGATCCGGGCCGGCAGCGGCGTGCCCGTGATCATGGTGACCGCGCGCGCCGACATCCGCTCCCGGATCCACGGCCTCAACCTCGGCGCCGACGACTACGTCACCAAGCCCTACGACATGGGTGAGCTGCTCGCCCGGATCCACGCCGTGGCCCGGCGCGGCGCGGCGCCCGCCGCCGTCGCGGCACCCGCGCCGGACGTCGTACCGCAGCAGCGCGGGCCGCTGGAGTCCCGCGGCATCCTGATCGACCGCGAGCGCCGCCGGGTCAGCGTGGACGGCCGCGACGTGCCGCTCACCCGCAAGGAGTTCGACCTGCTGGCGCTGCTCGCGCAGAGCCCCGGCGTGGTCTACCGCCGCGAGCAGATCTTCAGCGAGGTCTGGCGCAGCGGCTGGGAGGGCAACGGCCGCACCCTGGAGGTGCACATCGGCTCGCTGCGCACCAAGCTCGCCCTGCCCGGCCTGGTCGAGGCCGTCCGGGGCGTCGGCTACCGGCTGATCCCCGAGTGCCCGGCCGTCGCGTCGCCCGCCGCCCCAGCCGCCGCGGAAGCCCCTCAGGCCAGCGCGGAGCACTGACCGCACGTGCGCACCCGCCTGCTCGGCATTCTGCTTGCCCTGATGCTCTGCGTCCTGGCCGCGCTCGGGCTGCCGCTCGCCGCGGCGGTCGCGGCCGCCGAGCAGAGCCGGGTGGTGGTCGACCGGCTCGACGACGCGGCCCGGTTCGCCCAGGACCTGCCCACCTCCGGCGTCTCCGGGCTGGAGTCCGCCCTCAAGGGCGATCCGCAGCCCGCCCCCGGCGACCTCAGCCGCCGGCACGCGCTGGGCGCCGAGGTGGCGCGCTACCACGACCTCTACGGCGTGCGGCTCGGCATCTTCCAGCGCGACGGCCTGCCGATCGCCACCGCCCCCGAGAACTGGCGGGTACCCGTCGGCGGCTGGGGCGAGCAGGCCTTCCAGGAGGCGCTGGACGGGCGGCGCAGCCACAACCCGCCGCAGGTCTGGCCGTGGACCCCCGACCGGACCCTCACCGTCGCGACCCCGGTGGTCCGGGACGGCGACGTGGTCGCGGTGGTGCTGAGCGAGTCCCCGACCGGCGCGATGCGCACCCGGGTCCTGCACCGCTGGCTGGTGATCGGGGCCGGCGAGGCCGCCGCGATGATCGTCGCGGTGCTGCTGGCCGCCCGGCTCACCGAGTGGGTGCTGCGCCCCGTCCGGACCCTGGACCGGGCCACCCACGACATCGCCACCGGCCGGATGAACGCCCGGGTGGCGCCCGGCGGCGGGCCGCCCGAGCTGCAGCGCCTGGCCCGCTCGTTCAACGACATGGCCGACCACGTGGTGCTCGCCCTGGACCAGCAGAAGGCCTTCGTCGCGGACGCCTCGCACCAGCTGCGCAACCCGCTGGCGGCGCTGCTGCTGCGGGTCGAGTTGCTCGGCCTGGAGCTGCCCGAGGGCCACGACGAGGAGCTCGGCGGCGTCCGGGAGGAGGGCGTGCGGCTGGCCCGGGTGCTGGACGACCTGCTCGGCCTGGCGACCGCCGAGCACGCCCGCCCCGAGCCCGAGCCGACCGACCTGGTGGCGCTCACCCTGGCCCGGGCGGACGCCTGGCGGCCGGTGGCCCAGCAGCGCGGGATCGAGCTCGGCTGGGAGGGCCCGGCGCTCGCGCTCGGGATGGCCGACGCGATCGGCTTCGGCAGCGCGCTGGACGCGGTGGTCGACAACGCGCTCAAGTTCGGTCCGGCCGGCAGCCGGGTGCGGCTGCTGGTCGCGGTGCGGCGCGAGGAGGTCGCGGTGACCGTCTCGGACGCCGGGCCCGGCCTCACCGAGGAGGAGCTGGCCCGGGCCGGTGACCGCTTCTGGCGCAGTCCGCGCCACCAGAACGTGGACGGCTCGGGCCTCGGGCTCTCGATCGCCCGGACGCTGCTGCTGGCCGCCGGGGGCTCGCTCACCTTCGCCCCGGTGCGGCCGACCGGCCTCGCGGTGACGCTGGCGGTGCCGCGGGCGGGGAAGAAGCCCTGAGACCGGGGCCGCACGGTCCTACCGCGTCAGGGCCTCACGGCAGCGCGGCCTCACAGCACCGCGGCACCACGGCTTCACGACCTCACGGCTTCACCGAGCGGTAGTAGCGCATCGCGCCCTCGTGCAGCGGGAGCGGGTCGGTGTAGACCGCGGTGCGCAGGTCGACCAGCTGGGCGGCGTGCACCTGGGAGCCGATCTGGTCGCGGCTGTCTATCACCGCCCGGGTCATGCCCTGGACGAGGTCGGTGTCCACGTCCTCCCGGGTGATCAGCAGGTTGGGCACGGCCACGGTGGCGACGGCGTCCTTGGGCTCGGCGTTGGGGTAGGTGCCCTTCGGCATGGTGGCCGCCCGGTAGGCGTCGGTGCCGCCGCCCTCGACCTTGTGCACGGCCTCGGCGAGGTCGCCGAGCGGCACGATCCTGATCGCGACGTGGTCCGACAGGTCGGTCAGCGCGTTGGTCGGCAGCCCGCCGGACCAGAAGAAGGCGTCCAGCTTGCCGGCCCGCAGCTGGTCGGCCGCGTCGCCGACGCCCAGCATGACCGGCGTGATGTCGTGGTCCGGGTCGAGGCCGGCCGAGGAGAGCAGCCGCCTGGTCACCAGGTTGACCCCGGACAGCGACTGCCCGACGCCGACCCGCTTGCCCTTGAGGTCGGCGGCCCGGCGCACCGGCGAGGAGGCCGGGACGATCAGCTGGAGGTAGTCGTCGTAGAGCCGGGCGATCGCCCGCAGCCGGTCCTTGCCGGGGCCCGAGTACTCGGCGACGGAGTCGGCGGTCGCGATCGCGAAGTCGTCCTGCCCGCCGGTGACCCGGGCCAGGTTGTCGATCGAGCCCTGCGAGTTGTCCAGCCGCAGGCGCACCCCCGGCATCGCCTTGGCGACGTGGGTCTCCAGCAGCTGCCCGTACCGGTCGTACACACCGCGCTGCACCCCGGTGGCGAAACCCGTCTCGCCGCGCGGGTAGCCGGGTGTGCGGCCCGCCGAGAGCCACCAGCCGCCGAAACCGGCCAGCACCAGCACCAGGGCCAGCAGCGTCCGCCACAGCGGGCTGCGGGCGGCCGCGCGGAGGGCGCTGCCGGGTCGGGTGGTGGGGGAGGGGGCCATGCAGGGATAGTGCCAGGCTCGCGCGGCGAACGGGAGGGGCGGACGGTCGGCCGGGCGGGAAAAGCCTTTCGCGGGTGCCCGTACCCTGGTCGGGTGAGCGGTGAGAGCGGATTGAAGAGCTACAAGGTCGTCACGTACGGCTGCCAGATGAACGTCCACGACTCCGAGCGCCTGTCGGGGCTGCTGGAGGACGCGGGGTACGTGAAGGCGGGGCAGGACGGCGACCCGGACCTGGTCGTGTTCAACACCTGCGCGGTGCGCGAGAACGCCGACAACAAGCTGTACGGCAACCTCGGGCAGCTGGCGCCGGTGAAGACCCGCCACCGGGGCATGCAGATCGCCGTCGGCGGCTGCCTGGCCCAGAAGGACCGCGACACCATCGTCCGCAAGGCCCCCTGGGTCGACGTGGTGTTCGGCACCCACAACATCGGGCACCTGCCCGCGCTGCTGGAGCGGGCCGCGGTCGAGCGCAAGGCCCAGGTGGAGATCCTGGAGTCGCTGGAGACCTTCCCGTCCACCCTGCCCACCCGCCGCGAGTCCGCGTACGCCGCGTGGGTGGCCATCTCGGTCGGCTGCAACAACACCTGCACCTTCTGCATCGTGCCCGCGCTGCGCGGCAAGGAGGAGGACCGCCGCCCCGGCGACGTCCTCGCCGAGATCGAGGCGCTGGTCGACGAGGGCGTCATCGAGGTCACCCTGCTGGGCCAGAACGTCAACGCCTACGGCTCCGACCTGGGCGACCGCGAGGCCTTCTCCAAGCTGCTGCGCGCCGCCGGGCAGGTCGAGGGCCTGGAGCGGATCCGCTTCACCTCGCCGCACCCGCGCGACTTCACCGACGACGTGATCGCCGCGATGGCCGAGACCCCGAACGTGATGCACCAGCTGCACATGCCGCTGCAGTCCGGCTCGGACACCGTGCTCAAGGCGATGCGCCGCTCGTACCGGCAGGAGCGCTTCCTCGGCATCATCCGCAAGGTGCGCGAGGCGATGCCGGACGCGGCCATCTCCACCGACATCATCGTGGGCTTCCCCGGCGAGACCGAGGAGGACTTCGAGCAGACCATGCACACGGTGCGCGAGGCCCGCTTCACCAACGCCTTCACCTTCCAGTACTCCAAGCGCCCCGGCACCCCGGCCGCCGAGATGGCGGACCAGGTGCCGAAGGCCGTCGTGCAGGCCCGCTACGACCGGCTGATCGCGCTCCAGGAGGAGATCTCCTGGGACGAGAACAAGAAGCAGGTCGGCCGCACCCTGGAGATCCTGGTCGCGGAGGGCGAGGGCAAGAAGGACGACCGGACCGACCGGCTCTCCGGCCGCGCCCCCGACAACCGGCTGGTGCACTTCACCCGGCCCGCCGAGCCGGTGCGTCCGGGTGACATGGTGACCGTCGAGATCACCTACGCCGCCCCGCACCACCTGCTGGCCGAGGGCCCGACCCTCGCGGTGCGCCGCACCCGGGCCGGCGACGCCTGGGAGAAGCGCCAGGCGGCCCCGGCGGCCAAGCCGGCCGGCGTGATGCTCGGCCTGCCCACCATCGGTGCTCCGGCGCCGCTGGCCGCCCCCGCGGCGGGCGGCTGCTGCGGCGACTGACCGTTGACCGTGCGGCGGCCCGGCGGGATCTCGGATCCCGCCGGGCCGCTTTCGTCCGCCGCCGCACCCCTGTCCTTCTTGGTTAGAGTGATCCACATGCTGGTTGCCGCCGCCGTCTGCCCCTGCCCGCCGCTGCTCGTCCCGGAGGTCGCCGCCGGCGCCGCCGGCGAGCTGGAGCCGCTGCGCGCGGCCTGCGACGCGGCGCTCGCCGCACTGCTCGGGGCCGGGCCGGAGCTGGTCGTGGTGGTCGGCACCGGGCCCGAGCCCGAGGTGTGGACCGAGGGCGGGGCGGGCTCGTTCCACCGGTACGGGGTGCCGCTGGTGGCCAAGCTGCCGTCCGGCCGGGTCGAGGGGCCGGAGCTCTCCCCGTCGCTGACCGTCGGCGCCTGGCTGCTGGAACGGGCCGGGGCGACCCTGCCGACGCACGCCTGCGCGGTGCCCGCCGACGCGCCCGCCGACCGGATGCTCGGGCTGGGCCAGGGCCTGGCCGGGCTGGCCGACCGGGTCGGGCTGCTGGTGATGGGCGACGGCAGCGCCTGCCGCTCGCTGAAGGCGCCGGGCTATCTGGACGAGCGGGCCGAGGGCTTCGACGCGGTGATCGCGGACGCGCTGGGCTCGGCGGACGCGGCGGCGCTGGCCGCCGTGGACGCGGGGCTGGCCGCCGAGCTGCTGGCCGAGGGCCGGGCGCCCTGGCAGGTGCTGGCCGGCGCCGCCGAGGGCGCCGGCCTCACCGCGCGGCTGGGCTACCGGGACGCGCCGTACGGGGTCGGGTACTTCGTCGCGTCCTGGAGCTGACGCCCGGGGCCGGGATCACACCGCGCCCGCGAGCGGGGTCGGCAGCGATCGGGGTCGGGCGGCTGTGATCAGACGCCCGGGCCGGGGCCCGGGCCGGGCGTACCGCCGGTGCCGGGGTCACCGGGCTTGTGGGCGAAGTCGTCCACCGCTCCCTTGGCCTTGCTGGCGCCGTGCTCGATCTTGTCGCTGTACTTGCCCTTGGTCGCCTTGTCGATCGCGCCGCCGGCCTTGTCCACCACCTGCTCGATCTGCTCGCTGTGCTTGCCGGCCAGTTCGCTCGCCTTCCCCTTGAGCTCCCCGGCCTTGCCCTTGAGGTTGTCCATCAGACCCATGGTGGTGTCACCGTTCCTCTCCGTTTCCTGCTCAACGTCCGTCGTGGCCGAACCGTTCGCGGCCCGGCGCAAACAGCCGGAATCGCTCATATCGTCGCCCCGTGGGACCGGCCGGGCGGGGAGGTCGCCGGCGCGGCGGCGGTTTTGCGAGACTGGTCCGGTGAGCAGCTCCCGTACCGTCCAGCCCCACGCCGTCCCGCCCCGAGTCGTCTCGGTGGTGGGGGCGACCGCCGCCGGCAAGTCCGACCTGGCCGTCGCCATCGCCCGCAGCCTGGGCGGCGAAGTGATCAACACCGACTCGATGCAGCTCTACCGGGGCATGGACATCGGCACCGCCAAGCTCACCCTGCCGGAGCGCGAGGGCGTCCCGCACCACCTGCTGGACGTCTGGGACGTCACCGAGGCCGCCAGCGTCGCCGAGTACCAGCGGCTCGCCCGGGCCGAGATCGACCGGCTGCTCGCGGCCGGCCGCACCCCGGTCCTGGTCGGGGGCTCCGGGCTGTACGTCCGGGCGGCGATCGACGAGATGGAGTTCCCCGGCACCGACCCGGAGGTCCGGGCCCGGCTGGAGGCCGAGCTGGAGGAGTCCGGCCCGTACGCGCTGCACCGGCGGCTGGCGGAGCTGGACCCGGCCGCCGCCGAGGCGATCCTGACCAGCAACGGCCGGCGGATCGTCCGGGCGCTGGAGGTCATCGAGATCACCGGGCAGCCGTTCACCGCCAACCTGCCGAGCAACACCGCCGTCTACGACGCCGTCCAGATCGGCGTCGCGGTGCCCCGGCCCGAGCTGGACGAGCGGATCACCCTGCGGGTCGACCGGATGTGGCGGGCCGGACTCCTGGACGAGGTGCGGGAGCTGGAGAAGCTCGGCCTGCGCGAGGGCCGGACGGCCTCCCGGGCGCTCGGCTACCAGCAGGTGCTGGACCACTTCGCCGGCGAGTGCACCGAGGACGGGGCCCGCGCCGAGACCGTCCGGGCGACCAAGCGGTTCGCCCGCCGCCAGGAGTCCTGGTTCCGTCGCGACGACCGGATCCACTGGCTCTCCCGGCCGGCCGGCGCCGACCCCGCCGACCTGCTCTCCCGCTCGCTGGAGCTGATCGGCCGTCAGGAATCGGACGGGGTGTAGACGGTATCCGGCCAATCCGGCGGTGCACCTGCGCGCGCAGGTGGGCGTGCAGGACGAACCGGCGGTTACAGCCGGATCACGTGATGGCCACGGATCACCCGACGGCCCCGGTCAGGCCCGGAACGCCTCCCTGAACATGCCATCATCGAAGCCATAAGGGTCGGCCCGGGCGGGCCGACCGTGCCCGGCCGCGAGTCGCACTCGTGTCGAACTGTCAGGGGAGGCCGCGTGTCGACGGGTACCGGCCCCGAAACCGGCCAGAGCGCCAGACCGATGAGTGGCGGGGCCACCGCCCAGGCCGACGGCCCCGACGCCGCGGCCCTGCCGGACCTGCCCGTGCTGCCCGGCCTCGACGGCCCCACCTCCTACGCGCTCGCGCTGCCGGCCCTGGACACCAGCGCCCCGTCCGGCGCGGTGCACGAGCGGGAGATCCGGCCGCGCCGCCGGCTGCGCTGGTGGCAGACCCTGCCGATCGCGCTGCTGGCCACCGCCGGCTCGCTGATGTTCGCCTTCCCGCTCGCCTTCGGCTCGGCCGGGGCCGGCTCCGCGATGGTCGGCATGCTCGGCCTGCTGCTCACCGCCGCCTCGGTCGGCTGGGGCGCGATGGCCGCCCGGCACGCCGGCTACAAGTGGCCGGGCCTGCCGCGCCGCGGCTCCGGCCGACGGGCCGGCTGGAAGGCGATCGTGATCTACACCCTGGTCGCGCTGGCCGCCTGCGCACTCGCGCTGTGGCGGGTCGTCCACCTGCGCTGACCGCCCGGCGTCCGCGGCCCGGCGGCGCCGTCCGCCCCGCCGACGGGCGCCGTCCGCCTGCTGGTCCGCAGCGCTGCGGCGCGGGCCCGCTCAGTATGATCGGCAGGGTGAGCGAATCCTCCGTGACCCCCGCCGGCCTGCCCTTCCTGAAGGGGCACGGCACCCAGAACGACTTCGTCATCGTGCCCGACCTGGACGGTCTGCTGACGATCGGCCCCGAGGCCGTCGCCGCGCTGTGCGACCGCCGGGCCGGCATCGGCGGCGACGGGCTGCTGCGCGTGGTGCGCTCGGCCGCCGACCCGGTCGCGGCCGACCAGGCGGACCGGACCGAGTGGTTCATGGACTACCGCAACTCCGACGGCTCGATCGGTGAGATGTGCGGCAACGGCATCCGGGTCTTCGCCCGCTACCTGGTCGAGGCCGGGCTCGCCGGGCGCGGGGAGCTCGCGGTGGCGACGCGGGCCGGGGTGCGGCGGGTGCGGGTGGCCGAGGACGCCGAGGACGGCACGCCCGGCCTGGTGACCGTGGACATGGGGCGCGCGGTGCTGCCCGGTCCGGACGGGATCGAGGTGGCGGTCGGCGAGCGGCGCTGGCCGGCCCGCAACGTGAACATGGGCAACCCGCACGCGGTGGCCTTCGTGGACGGTCTCGACCAGGCCGGCGACCTGCTGAGCGCGCCGCTCACCAGCCCCGCGGGCGCCTACCCGGAGGGCGTCAACGTCGAGTTCGTGGTGGACCGCGGGCCGCGCCACGTCGCGATGCGGGTGCACGAGCGCGGCTCCGGCGAGACCCGCTCCTGCGGCACCGGCGCCTGCGCCGTCGCCGTGGCCACCGCCCGCCGGGACGGCATCGACCCGGCCGTCACCGGTGAGGCCGTCACCTACACCGTGGACGTGCTGGGCGGCCGGCTGATGATCACCGAGCACCCGGACGGCCGGGTGGAGAAGACCGGGCCGGCGGTCATCGTGGCCCGCGGGGAGCTCGACCCGCAGTGGCTCGCCAGCGCCGGGCGGTAACGGGCGCGGCCGGTTTGCCCATTTCGTACGGCGGCGAATCCCCCCGTTCGGGTGATCCCGATGACGGACGGGGAGCAGGGCGTCGCGGAACGTGCTCTGCTCGGTAGCATGGACCACCGGGTCGGCCAATGCTCCCGGTGACCGCTGCCGGAGGTGCCGATGACCATCGAAGCCGGGCAGCCCCTGGCGGGGCAGCCGACGTCCGCACGGCAGGCCGGGCCCAAGCGGCCCCTGGGGGGCCTCGGCCGGGCCGCGCTCGGCCGGGCCGGCCGCGCCGCCCTGCTGGCCACCGGCCGCACGCCGGTGCCCGACGCGCTCGAACCGCTGGTGCAGGCGCACCGCCGCCACCATCCGCAGGCCGACCTCGGCCTGCTCGGCCGGGCCTACCGGCTCGCCGAGGCCAGCCACCGCGGGCAGAAGCGCAAGAGCGGCGAGCCGTACATCACCCACCCGCTGGCCGTCACCATGATCCTGGCCCAACTCGGCGCCGGGACGACCACCCTGGTCGCCTCGCTCCTGCACGACACCGTGGAGGACACGGAGCTGACGCTGGATCAGGTGAGTGCCGGCTTCGGGCCCGAAGTCGCCTACCTGGTCGACGGGGTGACGAAGCTGGAGAAGGTCGACTTCGGTGCGGCGGCCGAGGCGGAGACCTTCCGCAAGATGCTGGTCGCCACCGGGGACGACGTCCGGGTGATGGTCATCAAGCTCGCCGACCGGCTGCACAACATGCGCACCATCCGGCACATGAGGCCGGCCAGCCGGATCCGGATCGCCAAGGTCACCCGGGACGTGCTGATCCCGCTGGCCGAGCGGCTGGGCATCCAGGTGCTCAAGGCGGAGCTGGAGGACATCGTCTTCGCCACCCTGCATCCGGAGGAGTACGCCCGGACCAGGGTCCTGCTGGCCGGCCGTGAGGACCACCCGGACGCCCTGCTCGCACCGTTCGCCCGGTCGCTGGCCCGCCAGCTCGCCGAGGCCGGGGTGGCCGCCGAGGTCACCGTCCGGCCGCGGCACTGCGTCTCGCTGCACCGGGTCCTGCTCAAGCGGGACGCCGCCGCGGGCCCGGACGGGCGGCCGCAGGGGCCCCAGCCCGCCGACTTCGGCCGGCTGCTGGTGGTGGTCGAGGAGAACGCGGACTGCTACGCCGTGCTCGGCGAACTGCACACCTGCTGGACCCCGCTGCCGGGCGAGTTCAAGGACTTCGTGGCCGCCCCCAAGTTCAACCTCTACCAGTCGCTGCACACCGCCGTGGCGCTGGAGGGCGGCGAGGTGGTCGAGGTGCTGGTCCGCACCCGGCGGATGCACGAGGTCGCCGAGACCGGGGTGGTGGCCCTGGGCGATCCCCGCCAGCCCGGCACCGACCAGGGGGCGGACGAGCTGGACCGCACCGACCCGGCCCGGCCCGGCTGGCTCAGCCGGCTGCTGGAGTGGCAGCAGGAGACGCCCGACCCGGACGCCTTCTGGTCCGCGCTGACCGCCGACCTCGCCGGGGACCGCGAGATCACCGTCGTCACCGAGGGTGGCGAAACGCTTCAGCTGCGGGCCGGAGCCAGCTGCGTCGACGCGGCCTACCTGCTCGGCGAGGAGACCGGCCACCGATGTATCGGCGCCCGGGTCAACGGCCGGCTCACCGCGCTCTCCACCGTTCTCCAGGACGGTGACCGGCTGGCCGTCCTCACCGAGCAGGGCGATCCGGCCGCACGCCCGTCCGGCCCGGCGCCCGAGTGGCTGGCGCACGCCCGTACGCCGGCCGCCCGGCTGGCCATCGAGCGCTGGCTGGCCGACCAGCCGCCGCGCGCCCCGGTGGTCCGCACCGGGCCCTCGGCCGGCCAGCCAGCGCCGCCCGCGCACCGGACCGCCGAGCGCGGCGCCGCCCCGGTCGCGGTGGCTGGCCGCCCCGGGGCGCCGGTCCGGCTGGCCCGCTGCTGCACCCCGGTGCCGCCGGACGAGGTCAGCGGCTTCGCGATCCGCGGCGGCGCGGTCGCCGTGCACCGCACCGGCTGCCCGGCGGGGGAGCGGATGCGGGCGGACGGGCGGAGCACCCCGGAGATCCACTGGCAGCCCGGCGGCGCGCCGCCGTCCGGCTACCGGGCCACCCTGCGGGCCGAGGCGCTCAACCGGCCCCGGCTGCTGGCGGACCTCACCGCGGCTATCTCGGGGGAGGGCGTCGGGATCGTCTCGGCGGAGGTGGAGCCGCCGCAGGAGCTGCGGGTCCGGCACACCTACACCGTCGAGCTGCCCGAGCCGGGCGTGCTGCCCGCCGTGCTGCGGGCGATGCTGCGGGTCTCCGGGGTGTACGACGTGAGCCGGCCGCACGCCCCCGCGGGCGCCGGCGCTCGCACCCCGGCCGCGGCGGCCGGTCCGGCGGCGGACGCGGAGCCCGCCGGTGCGCCCGACCCGGGGCCGGGCGGCCCGCCCGGGGTGGCGCCCGACCCGGCGCCCGCGCCGGGAAATGGGGATGACCCGTCCGCGCCCGGCGTGCGACCATCATGGGGAATTCACGGCCGGTCCGCGGCGTTCACTGGACACTGAACACAAGAGTCCCAGTGGGCTCCGTGGCCCTGCGGGGTAGCTCACATCTCGCCCGAGCGGTAGACGGGGCGGCAGCTGGGCAGACTCCGGGTGGGACCGCTTCGCGCGGTCGCGCCCACAGGCCGTCCCACTCCTGCAGCCAAAGGACAGAATGACCTCCACGTCAGACACCCGCGACCACGCCGACGCCCCGCGCCGCTTCGACGGTCTGCGGGCGGAAGCCCTCATGGACGAGGACCTCGCGGCCATCGACGAGGACCTCGACCGCCACTACGACGGCGACCAGTACGACCGCAGCGAGCGAGCCGCCCTGCGTCGTGTCGCCGGCCTCTCCACCGAACTCCAGGACGTCACCGAGGTCGAGTACCGCCAGCTCCGTCTGGAGCGCGTGGTGCTCGTCGGCGTCTGGACCGACGGCACCGTCGAGGAGGCGGAGAACTCGCTGGCCGAGCTCGCCGCCCTCGCCGAGACCGCCGGTTCCGAGGTGCTGGACGGCGTCATCCAGCGCCGGGACAAGCCCGACGCGGCCACCTACATCGGCTCCGGCAAGGCCAAGGAGCTGCGCGACATCGTCGCGGCGACCGGCGCCGACACCGTGGTCTGCGACGGCGAGCTCACCCCGGGCCAGCTGATCCACCTGGAGGACGTGGTCAAGGTCAAGGTCGTCGACCGGACGGCCCTGATCCTGGACATCTTCGCCCAGCACGCCAAGTCCCGCGAGGGCAAGGCGCAGGTCTCGCTCGCGCAGATGCAGTACATGCTGCCGCGCCTGCGGGGCTGGGGTCAGTCGCTCTCCCGGCAGATGGGTGGTGGCGGCGCCGGCTCCTCCGGCGGCGGCATGGCCACCCGTGGTCCCGGTGAGACGAAGATCGAGACCGACCGGCGCCGGATCCGCGAGAAGATGGCGAAGCTCCGCCGGGAGATCGCCGACATGAAGAAGGGCCGCGACACCAAGCGCCAGGAGCGCAAGCGCCACCAGGTGCCGTCCGTGGCCATCGCCGGCTACACCAACGCCGGCAAGTCCTCGCTGCTCAACCGGCTCACCGGTGCGGGCGTGCTGGTGGAGAACTCGCTGTTCGCCACCCTGGACCCGACGGTGCGCCGGGCGCAGACCCCGAGCGGCCGGCTCTACACCCTGGCCGACACGGTCGGCTTCGTCCGGCACCTGCCGCACCACCTGGTCGAGGCGTTCCGCTCGACCATGGAGGAGGTCGCCGACGCGGACCTCATCCTGCACGTGGTGGACGGCTCGCACCCCGAGCCGGAGACGCAGCTGGCCGCCGTCCGCGAGGTGATCGTCTCGGTCGAGGCACAGAACGTGCCGGAGATCGTGGTGATCAACAAGGCCGACGCCGCCGACCCGCTCGTGCTGCAGCGCCTGCTGCGCCGCGAGCCGCACGCCATCGTGGTGTCGGCCCGCAGCGGTCAGGGCATCGAGGAGCTGCTGAAGCTCATCGACGACGAGCTGCCGCGGCCGGCGATCGAGGTGCAGGTGCTGGTCCCGTACACCCAGGGCGGCCTGGTCTCCCGGGTGCACGCCGAGGGCGAGCTGCTCTCCACCGAGCACACCGGCGAGGGCACCCTGCTGCACGCCAAGGTGCCGGCCGAGCTGGCCGCCGAGCTGGAGCGCTACACGGTGGCGCTGAGCTCGCAGGGCTGAGACCGACGGACGACGGGCCCCGGCCTCCCCTCGCGGGAGGCCGGGGCCCGTCGGCGTTGCGGCGGCTCCCGGTGAGCGGCTACTTGGGGTTCTTGGAGAAGTAGTCGAAGGCCTGCTTCGCCTGGTCCTGGAGCGAGGGGCCGGCCATGTACTCGGACGGGTTGCGGTTGCCGATCGAATTGACGCTGATCAGGTTCGGCTTGCCGTCCTTGGTGATGAACCAGCCGCCACCGCTGGACCCGCCGGTCATGGTGCAGCCGATCACGTACATCGGCGGGCGGGCCGGGTCGAAGGAGAGCTTGACCGGCCGGACGGCGGAGTCGCAGTGGTTGAGCTCCATGCCGTCGAACGGCCGCTCCGCCGGGTAGCCGTAGGAGAAGGCCGAGGTGATCTGGTCGCGCGGGGCGTTGAACCAGATCGGGACGGCGCCG
The DNA here is from genome assembly GCF_053587085.1 of Kitasatospora sp. NPDC003701. Taxonomy (NCBI): domain Bacteria; kingdom Bacillati; phylum Actinomycetota; class Actinomycetes; order Kitasatosporales; family Streptomycetaceae; genus Kitasatospora; species Kitasatospora sp. NPDC003701. The sequence continues at coordinate 90,982 of NZ_JBSFNM010000021.1, read as the reverse complement.
CCGACCGTCTCCTCCAGCGACTTGCCGGAGCCGTTCTCGTTGCGGACCCGGATGATCCCGTAGTCGAACTGGGAGTTGGGGCCGACACCGGTCTCCTTCACCCAGGTCGGCGAGACCAGGGCGCGCACCGCCGTCCACCGCCCGTACGGGGAGACCTGCTGCTCGGTGTACTGCTTGCCCCGGCTGGCCTGGCCGTCGCGGTTGTAGCCGGGGACGAAGACGATGTTCTTCAGCCAGGAGCCGCCCTTGCCGTCGTGCAGGCAGTGCGCGGCGGTGTAGACGAGGTTGCTCCGGCCCGGGTTGACCGGGTCGGAGACCACGGTGCCCGAGCACATCGAGTCGCCCTCCGGGGTGGACATGAAGATCTTGCCGACCACCGCCGTCGCCGGGGTGTACGGGTGCGGCTGCGGCCTGGCCGCGATGGCCGCCGGCGGGTCGTCCCGCTGGACGGTGCCGGCCGCCGTCTTGTGCGAGTACTCCGGGGTGGCCCGGCCCTTGGCGTTCTCCATCTTGGCGATCGACCAGAAGCCCTGGACGACCTCGTTGGTGAAGGCGTTCTCGCTGACGAACCGCGCCCAGTCGTCGAGCTTCCAGCCGGCCAGGTCCTGCAGGCTGCCGGGCAGCCCGGCGCCCGGCCTGCCGGACGCGGCGGCGGTCGTGGCGGTCACGGCCGGGGTGGACGCGGCGTCGGTGCTGCCCGCGTCGTCCGGTCCGCAGGCGGTCGCGGCGAGCGCGAGCACGGCGAGTACGGCGGCGGTCGCCGTCGCGGCGCGGCCCCTGGTCTTCGGCATGGTGATCGGTCCCCGTGTGGTCGTCGTCGCGGAGTCGGCTACTTCTGCTTCCTGGAGATGTAGTCCAGAGCCTGCTTGGCGACCGTCTCCAGGTAGGGGCCGCTCAGCGAGGTGTGGTCCTGGGTGCCGATGGAGGTGTTGCTGACCAGCGCGAGCCTGCCGTCCGGCATCGGGGCGAACCAGCCGCCGCCGCTGGAGCCCTGGGTCATGGTGCAGCCGATGGTGAGCATCGCCGGGCGCTTGGGGTCGAAGGAGAGCCGGGCGGGCCTGCCGCCGTCGCACTTGTACAACTCCTGCCCGTCGAAGGGCTTGTAGAGCGGGTAGCCCCAGGCCGAGGCGGAGATCTGGTCGCGCGGGGCGTCGAACCAGACCGGGACGGCCCCGCCGATCGCCTCCTCCAGCGACTTGCCGGTGTCGTTCTGGTTCTGCACCCGCATGACGGCGAAGTCGTACTGGCTGGCGGCGTCACCGGTGCCGCCGCCCTCGACCGTCCACTGCGGCGAGGTCACCACGTCCTTGGCCCACCAGGTGCCCAGCGGTGCCAGCTCGGCGAGCGGGGCCTTCTTGCCGCCGCTGGAGGCGCCGGAGTTGTTGTACGCGGGGACGAAGACGAGGTCCTTGTAGAACTCGCCGCCCTTGCCCGGGTGGACGCAGTGCCCGGCCGTCCAGACCAGGTTGCTCTTGCCGGGGTGCGCCGGGTCGGCGATCACGGTGGCCGAGCAGTTGCCGCGGCCGCCGTCGGCGCTGAAGAACACCTTGCCGGAGGGCTGCTTGGTGTACGGGCGGGCCACCGGTGTGGCCTTGACCGCCGCCGGTTCGGGATCGGTGACCCCGGCGTCGCCGGTCGGCTTCGCGGTGGGCGGGGCCGGGTCGGCCGGCTTGGAGTCGCCCATCTTGTCCGGGTTCCAGAAGTCCTTCACCACGGGGTTGTTGAAGACGTGCTGGGAGGCCCACTTGTCCCAGTCCTCGAACTTCCACTTCTTCAGGTCGTCCCAGTTCTTCGGGAGACCCTCCAGCAGGCTGGTCGGGATGCCCGAGGGCAGGGTGAGACCGCCGATCACGCCGCCGCCCCCGGCGGTGGCGGTGGCGCTCGCCGAGGCCGGCGGCGGCGCGGCGGTGCCCCCGCCGGAGGGGCCGTCCGGCCCGCAGGCGGTCACGGCGAGCAGTGTGCCGGCGGCAAGGGCCGCGGCCACGGCTGACCGGTGGATCGATGGCATGGTGTTCGCTTCCCCCTGATGTCCTGTGCGGCGGCGGCCGGCCGCCTTGGAGTCTCCCACTGGCCATCAGGACGGCCCCGGCCGACCCCCGGGTTGCGATCCCGGCCGGAGGTCACCGATCTGTGACGAACGCCCGGCTGTCTCGTTGGCACGGCAGGTCCTCCCTCCTGAGTGTTGAACTATCACCGCTCTTCACCCGGACGAGTGAGCGGCTCTTGTGATCACCCGTCAGGGATAGGTAACCCTTACCTGACGCGACGGTGCGAGCGCCCGCCACACCCTCTCCACCACCAGCGCGCGTCCGCACCCCACGCGCCCCAAGGAGCAGCCTTGAGCACCGCCCTCACCGGAGCCCCGCCCGAAGCCCCGATGCGCCATCCGGCCCAGCCGGGCCCCGTCCCGGCCCAGCCCGTACCGGCCCCGGCTCAGCCCGCCCCGGTCCGGCCGGTCGCGGGCCGCCCGGCGCAGCCCGACCCGCTGCTCCACCCGGACCCAGCCGTCGCCGCCGAACAGGCCGCCCTGGAGGCCCTGCTGCGCTGCTGGGCCCGGGAGACGGGGGCCGTGCCCGGGGCGGACGGGCGGCTGCGGATCGCGGTCCTCGGCGGCGCCGCCCGGCTGCTGGCCCCGGTCCGGTACTGGTCGCCGGCCGGCTGGCACCGCTTCGGCCCGGTCGCCCTCGCGGTCGGCGAGGGCGGTGCCGCCGCCCCGGTGGACGCCGTCACCGCCGCCGCGCTGCTCGCCGCCGCGGCCGCCGTCCGCCCTGACCCCGGCCAGGTCGCCGACCTCGCCGCCCGGGTCGCCGACTCGGTGGTCCGCACCGCCGGCATCCTGGCCCACCGCCGCAGCGCCGCCGCCCCCGGCGGGCCGGAGGGCTCGCACTTCCTCGCCGCCGAACAGTCCCTGCTGCTCGGCCACCCGCTGCACCCCACCCCGAAGAGCCGCGACGGCCTCGGGCCCGCGCAGAGCGCCGCGTACTCCCCGGAACTCCAGGGCTCCTTCCGGCTCCACTGGTACGCCGTCGACCGCGACCTGCTCGCGGCCGGCTCGGCCGTGACCGAGAGCGCCGACCGGATCACCGCCCAACTCCTCGGCGATCACAGCCTGTTGCCGCCGGGGACGGCGGCCCTGCCGCTGCACCCCTGGCAGGCCCGCGAGCTCGCGCTGCGCCCGGCCGTCGCCGAACTGCTCGCCGACGGGCGGCTGCGCGACCTCGGCCCGGCCGGCGAACCCTGGTACCCGACGTCCTCGGTGCGCACCGTCTACCGGCCCGGCACACCCTGGATGCTGAAGCTCTCGCTCGGCCTGCGGATCACCAACTCCCGCCGGGAGAACCTCCGCAAGGAGCTCCACCGCGGGCTGGAGATGCACCGCCTGCTGGAGAGCGGCCTGGCCGCCGAGTGGCGGGCCGCCCACCCCGGCTTCGACATCGTCCGCGACCCGGCCTGGATCGGGGTCGACCACCCCGCGCTCGGCGACCCCGGCGGCCTGGACACCGTGCTGCGCACCCAGCCCTTCGCCCCCGGCGACCGCGCCCTCTGCGTGGCCGGGCTGGTCGCGGAACAGCCGCTCGGCACCGGCGACACCGTGCCCTCGCGGCTCGGCGACGCCCTGCGCGCGCTCGCCGCGCGCTGCGGCCGCCCGCTGCCCACGGTGGCCGCCGAATGGTTCCTGCGCTATCTGGACGCCGTCGTCCTGCCCGTCCTCTGGCTGGACGGACAGGCGGGCATCGCGCTGGAGGCGCACCAGCAGAACAGCCTCGTCCTGCTCGACGCCGACGGCTGGCCGCGGGGCGGCCGCTACCGGGACAACCAGGGCTTCTACTACCGGCAGAGCGCCGCCGAGCGGCTCACCGCCCGGCTGCCCGGGCTCGGCTCCCGCAGCGACACCTTCCTGGCCGACGAGGTGATCGACCACCACTTCGCTTACTACCTCGGCATCAACCACGTCCTCGGCCTGATCGGTGCCTTCGGCTCGCAGCGGCTGGCCGACGAATCGGTCCTGCTGGCGGCCCTGCGCGGCTTCCTGTCCGGACCGCGCGCCGCGGCCACCGGCTCCGCGCTGCCCGGGCTCCTGCTGGACGCGGCCACGCTGCCCTGCAAGGCCAATCTGCTCACCCGGATCAACGGTCTGGACGAGCTGGTCGGGCCGGTGGCCACGCAGTCCGTCTACGTCGACATCCCCAACCCGGTGGCCGGCGCGTGACCTCCCCCGCGAGCGGCCGCGACGTCGTGCCGGCGGTCGGACCCGAAGCCGGACCCGCGGTCGTGCCCGACGGCGGGTCCGCGTGGGGTGCGATGCCCACCGGAGCCGGCGAGTTCCGGCTCCGCCCCGTCCGGCTGCCGGCCGACCTGGAGCTGCTCGCCGGGTGGATGAACGACCCGGAGACCGCCCTCTTCTGGGAGCTCGCCGGGCCGCCGGCCGTCACCGAACGGCACGTGCGCGCCCAACTCGACGGCGACGGCCGCAGCCTGCCCTGCCTGGGGCTGCTCGACGGCACCCCGATGAGCTACTGGGAGATCTACCGCGCCGACCTCGACCCGCTCGCCGCGCACTACCCCGCCCGGCTCCACGACACCGGGGTCCACCTGCTGCTCGGCCCCGCCGCCAGCCGGGGACGGGGCCTGGGCGCCACCCTGCTCGCCGCGCTGGCCGGCCGCATCCTGCGGGTGCGGCCGCGCTGCGGGCGGGTGGTCGCCGAACCCGACGTCCGGAACGTGCGCTCGGTCCGCGCCTTCGAGCGGGCCGGCTTCACCCGGGCCGCCGAACTCGACCTGCCCGACAAGCGGGCGGCGCTGATGGTCCGCGACCGCGACCGCGACCGCCCTGACCGCGGCCGCGACCGCCGGCTCGCCGGTCCGAGCCCCGCCACCTGACCGGGCCCCCGCCCACCGGTACCCCGCCCGCCCGACCCCGCCCCGTACCCGCCCGCGACCGACTCGCCCGCCCGCGACCGACCCCGCCGAGGACACCTCCGACCCCATGGACACCCCAGCAGCCCCACCCGCGCCGTACGACCTGCTCGGCGTCGGCATCGGCCCGTTCAACCTCTCGCTCGCCGCACTCGCCGAGCCCGTCCCGGGCCTGCGCACGCTCTTCTGCGACCAGCGCCCGGAGTTCCGCTGGCACCCCGGGATGCTGGTCGACGGGGCCCGGATGCAGGTGCCGTTCCTCGCCGACCTGGTCTCCCTGGTCGACCCGACCAACCGCTGGTCCTTCCTCAACTACCTGCGCGAGCAGGACCGGCTCTTCCCGTTCTACTTCGCCGAGCGCTTCCACCTGCCCCGCCGCGAGTACGACCACTACTGCCGCTGGGCCGCCGAGCGGCTCGCCAACTGCCGCTTCGGCACCGAGGTGACCGCGCTGCACCGGGACGGCACGCTCTACCGGGCCGAGCTGCGCGACACCGCCACCGGCCGGCTCACCGAGGTGCACGCCCGCAACCTCGCGCTCGGCGTCGGCACCCGGCCGGTCCTGCCCGGGGCCTTCACCGCCCTCGACGGCCACCCCCGGGCCTTCCACTCCGCCGACTACCTGGACCGCCGGGACGCCCTGGACGGCGCCCGCGACATCACCGTGATCGGCAGCGGGCAGTCCGGCGCGGAGGTCTTCCTCGACCTGCTGCGGCGCGCGGGGGAGGGCGTCCGGCTGCGCTGGCTGACCCGGACCAGGGCGCTGGCGCCGATGGAGTACTCCAAGCTCGGGCTGGAGCACTTCACGCCCGACTACACCCGCTACTTCCACGGTCTGCCCGGGCCGGTCCGGGACACCCTGGTCGAGGCCCAGTGGCAGCTGCACAAGGCCGCCAGCGCCGAGACGCTCGCCGAGATCCACGACCACCTGTACGAGCGGACCATCGGCCGGCCGATCGACGACGCCCCCGTCGAGATCACCCCGGGCACCGCCGTCACCGACGCCCGGACGGGCCCGTGCGGCGGCCTCGAACTCCGCTGCCGGCACACCGACTCCGGCGCCGAGCGCGTGCTGCGCACCGACGCCGTGGTGCTCGCCACCGGCTACCGCGCCGCCCGGCCGGCCGCGCTGGAGCCGCTCGCCCACCTGATCGACTGGGACGAGGCCGGGCGCTACCGGGTCGACCTGGACCACCGGGTCGCGACGCTCCCCGACCTCGCCGGCGGGCTGTACGTACAGAACGCCGAGCTGCACACTCATGGCGTCGGCACTCCCGATCTGGGGCTCGGGGCCCACCGGGCCGCCGTGATCCTCAACGCCGTCGCCGGCCGGACCGTCCACCGGCTGCCCGAACGCACCGCGTGGACCGGCTTCGCACCACCCGGCGCGGCCGCCACCCCCGACGACCTCGCCTCCGCCGCCCCCACCGACCCTGCCGCCCCCGCCGCCCCCACCGGCCCTGCCGCCCCCGCCATGGGCGACGTCCCCGCCACCGCGGACGTCCCCGCCGTTCCGCGACCCCAGGAGTGGACCCGTGCCGCAACCGCCGGCCGCTGAACCCCCGCTGTACCTGCCCCCGCAGCTCACCGCCGGGCACTGGCAGCGGGCCGGGCGCGCGCTGCTGGCCAAGATGCTCGGCGAGTTCGCCTACGAGGAGCTGATCACCCCCGTCCCCGACGGGCCCGGCAGCTACCTGCTCCGGCTGCCCGAGGCCGAGTACCGCTTCACCGCCGGCCGCGGCGCGTACGGCGGCTGGCAGGTCGTCCCGGACTCGGTGTGCTGCTCGCGGGCGGACGGCCTGGACCCGCTGCGCTTCCTGCCCTACGCCCGGCACACCCTCGGTCTGCGCGGCGACACCACCGGCCACCTGATCCGCGAGCTCACCGCCACGCTGATCTCCGACGCCCACCAGCTCGCCACCGCGCTCACCGCCGCCGAACTCGCCGACCTCGACCACCCCGAGCTGGAGGGCCGGCAGAGCGGCCACCCCTGGATCGTCCCCAACAAGGGCCGGCTCGGCTTCTCCGCCACCGACGCCGCCCGCTGGGCCCCGGAGGCCCGCACCCCGCAGCCGCTGCCCTGGATCGCCGTCCACCGCCGGCTGGCGCAGTACCGCGGCGTCCCCGGCCTCGCCGAGCCCGAGCAGCTCTACGCGCGCGAGCTCGACGACCCCGGCGCCCTGCGCGCCGCCCTCGGGCCGGACGCCGACGACTACCTGCTGCTGCCGGTCCACCCCTGGCAGTGGGACGAGACCGTCGTCCCGCTGTTCGCCCCGTGGATCGCGAGCGGCGAGATCGTCCCGCTGCCCACCGACGGCGACCTGCGGCTGCCCCAGCAGTCCATCCGGTCCTTCTTCAACCGGAGCCGGCCCGACCGCTGCACCGTCAAACTGCCGCTCGCCATCCTCAACACCCTGGTCTGGCGCGGCCTGCCCACCGAGCGCACGCTGGCCGCGCCCGCCGTGACCGCCTGGATCCACGGCCTCCGCCAGGCCGACCCGTTCCTGCGGGACGAGTGCCGGGTCGTCCTGCTCGGCGAGATCGCCTCGGTCACCGTCGACCACCCGCTCTACCGCGAGCTCCCGGAGGCGCCCTACCAGTACAAGGAGCTGCTGGGCGCGATCTGGCGCGAGCCGCTCGGCCCCTGTCTGGACGGCGGCGAGCGCGCCCGCACCCTGGCGGCGCTGCTGCAGACCGGCTCCGACGGGCGGGCGCTGGTCGCCGAGCTGATCGCCCGCTCCGGCCTCACCCCGGCCGCGTGGACGGCCCGGCTGTTCGCCGCGATGCTGCCGCCGCTGCTGCACTTCCTCTACCGGTACGGACTGGTCTTCTCCCCGCACGGGGAGAACGCCATCGTGGTCTTCGACGAGCGGGAGGCCCCGGTCCGGCTCGCGGTCAAGGACTTCGTCGACGACGTCAACCTCAGCGACCAGGACCTGCCCGAACTGCGCGACCTGCCCGCCGAGGTGGCCGAGGTGCTGCTGCGCGAGGATCCGCAGGGCCTCTGCCAGTTCCTCCACTCCGGCCTGTTCATCGGCGTCTACCGCTTCCTCGCCCCGCTGCTGGAGGCGCAGACCGGCCTGCCGGAGGCCGAGTTCTGGGCCCTGCTGCGGGCCGAGATCCTCCGCCACCAGGAGCGCTTCCCCGAGCTGCGCGAGCGGTTCGAGCTCTTCGACCTGTTCCGCCCGCGGATCGACCGGCTCTGCCTCAACCGGAACCGGCTGCTGCTCGACGGCTACGGGGACCGCCCGCACCGCCCGCACGCGGCCCGGCACGGCACCGTTCCCAACGTGCTGGCCGCCGCGGGGGCCGCGGTGCAGCACGGCCGGCGGGACCGGATTGTCACCCCTGCCCCGTAGGCTGGGTGGGTCATGACGAACGACTCCGAATCCCAGCTCCCCGCCGACGACGACGCCGACGAGTCGGCCGCCGACGGCGCGGTCGAGGCCGTCCCGCGGGCCCAGCTCCCCGAGCTGCTGCACGCCGCCGTGGCCGCCGTCGGCGGCGTCGAGCGCCCCGGCCAGGTCCGGATGGCCGAGGCCGTCGCCGACGCCGTCGACCACGGCGAGCACCTGCTGGTGCAGGCCGGCACCGGCACCGGCAAGTCCCTCGCCTACCTGGTGCCGGCCCTCGCCCACGGGGACCGCGTGGTGGTCGCCACGGCCACCCTGGCGCTCCAACGCCAGCTGGTCGAGCGGGACTTGCCGCGGACGGTGGAGGCGCTGCACCCGGTGCTGCGCCGCCGCCCGCTGTTCGCGATGCTCAAGGGCCGCTCCAACTACCTCTGCCTGCACCGGGCCAACGAGGGCACCCCGAGCGAGGAGGGCGAGGGCCTGTTCGACCCGGTGGACGCCCTCGGCGGCCCCACCGGCAAGCTTGGTCAGGACGTCCTGCGGCTGCGCGACTGGGCGGACGAGACGGAGACCGGCGACCGCGACGACATGAGCCCCGGCGTCTCCGACAAGGCCTGGGCCCAGCTCTCGGTCACCTCCAAGGAGTGCCTGGGCGCCACCCGCTGCGCGTACGGGCAGGAGTGCTTCGCGGAGAAGGCGCGCGAGCGGGCCAAGCTGGCGGACGTCGTGGTGACCAACCACGCGATGCTGGCGATCGACGCCATCGAGGGCGCCCCGGTGCTGCCCGAGCACGGGCTGCTGATCGTGGACGAGGCGCACGAGCTGGTCAACCGGGTCACCGGCGCGGCCACCGCCGAGCTGACCGTCGGGGCGGTCAACCGGGCGGTCAAGCGCGCCGCCAGGCTGGCCAACGAGAAGGCGGTGGACGCCCTCCAGGGGGCCGCGGAGAACTACCACGGCCTGATGGAGACCGCCCAGCCCGGCCGGGTCGAGGAGCTGCCCGAGTACCTGGCGTACGCGGTCACCGCGATCCGGGACGCCAGCCGGCAGGTGATCACCTCGCTCGGCGAGACGCGGGACAAGGCGCTCACCGACGAGGACGCCGTGCGCAAGCAGGCGATGGCCTCCGCCGAGGCGCTGCACGAGACGGCCGAGCGGCTGCTGGCGGACTCCGAGTACGACGTGGTCTGGATCGAGCGCAGTGACCGGTACGGCCTGGGCACCGCCTCGCTGCGGGTCGCCCCGCTGAGCGTCTCCGGGCTGCTGCGGGAGGGTCTCTACAAGGAGCGCTCGGTGGTGCTCACCTCGGCCACGCTGAAGCTCGGCGGGGACTTCACCGGCGTGGCCGCCTCGGTGGGCCTGCCCTCGGAGGCCCGGCTGCCGGACGAGCGCGCCCCGGGGGACGCCCCCGAGGCCGCCTTCGGCGAGGACGCGGTGCCGCACTGGCGCGGGATCGACGTCGGCTCGCCGTTCAAGTACCCCAAGCAGGGCATCCTCTACGTCGCCCGGCACCTGGCCGACCCGGGGCGGGACCCGGAGCGCCCCGACATGCTGGACGAGCTGGCCGAGTTGATCGGCGCGGCCGGCGGGCGGACGCTCGGCCTGTTCTCCTCGATGCGCGGCGCCCAGGCCGCCGCCGAGGCGATGCGCGAGCGGCTGGACAACCGGGTCCTGCTCCAGGGGGAGGACACCCTGGGCGAGTTGATCCGCGAGTTCGCCTCGGACGCGACCACCTGCCTGTTCGGCACGCTGTCGCTCTGGCAGGGGGTGGACGTGCCCGGTTCGGCCTGCCAGCTGGTGGTGATGGACCGGATCCCGTTCCCGCGCCCGGACGACCCGTTGATGAGCGCCCGCCAGCGGGACGTCGAACAGCGCGGCGGGAACGGCTTCATGGCCGTCGCGGCCACCCATGCGGCGCTGCTGATGGCGCAGGGGGCGGGCCGGCTGGTCCGCGCGGCGGACGACCGCGGTGTGGTGGCGGTGCTGGACCCGCGGGTGGAGACCAAGCGGTACGGGAGCTTCTTCCGCTCCTCGATGCCGGAGTTCTGGTACACCACCGACCGCAACCAGGTGCGCCGCTCGCTGGCGGCGATCGACGCCTCGGCGGCGCCGGTCCGGCCGGTGGTCAAGCGGGGCTGAGCGGGCCACCGCGCCCGGTGGCCACCACCCCCGGTGGTCGGCGCCCGGGCGCACCGGAGGGGCTCCCCGCACCGTGCGGTGGAGCCCCTTCCCGGTGTGCGCCGTACCGGGCGCTCAGAGCCGGCGCAGAACGGCGACGACCTTGCCCAGGATGGTCGCGTTGTCCCCGTTGATCGGCTCGTACGCCGGGTTGTGCGGCATCAGCCAGATCCGGCCGTCCTCGCGCTTGAGGCGCTTCACGGTGGCCTCGCCGTCGATCATCGCGGCCACGATGTCGCCGTTCTCGGCGACCGGCTGGCGGCGGACGGTCACCCAGTCGCCGTCGCAGATGGCGGCCTCGATCATCGAGTCCCCGCGCACGGTCAGCGCGAACAGCTCGCCCTCGCCGACCAGCTGGCGCGGCAGCGGGAAGACGTCCTCGACCGTCTGCTCGGCCAGGATCGGCCCGCCGGCGGCGATCCGCCCGACCAGCGGCACGTAGGAGGTGGACGGCCGCCCGGCCGTCTCGGCGGTGTTGGGGCGGGCCACCTCGACGCCGCGGACCTCGTAGGCGCGCGGGCGGTGCGGATCCCGGCGCAGGAAGCCCTTGCGCTCCAGGGCCATCAGCTGGTGGGCGACCGAGGAGGTGCTGGACAGGCCGACGGCCTGGCCGATCTCCCGCATGGACGGCGGGTAGCCGCGGCGCTGGACGGAGTCCCGGATGACCTCGATCACCCGCCGCTGGCGCTCGGTGAGCCCGGCCTCGTCCGTCCGGATGCCCGGGGGGCGGCCGGGCATCGAGCGCGTGGGGACCGGATGACTGTCGTCCAGCACGGGTGCGTGCTCGATCGGTTGGTCGGGAACGCGGCTCGTGTTGGAAATGGCCTGGCCGGAGAGGCGGTGTTCTTCGCTACGGTCCATGCTGTCCACACTCTGCTGATTCGTGGTGCGCTGCCCCACCTTGAGCTGGGAGTGTTCCTGCACCGGGATGGTGTTGCTTTCGATCGTGTTCACGGCGGCCCCTCTCGACGGCTGTCCTCTCCCCTTTTCCAGCCCAACGGCACCTCCTATCGAAAGGTTGCGCCAAACACACGTTCGAGTGAATTATTCGGGAGTTGGCTGACTCGATCAAGGCTTTGTTGTACATCGATTAAATGTTCGACCCGAAGTCGGCCCCGGCAGTCTAATCGGCGCCGACACGCCAGGGGTGTCGCTTCCCCCGAAGACCTACATGTAGTGGCTACAGTCCTCTCCGTGCCCAGTACTAGTGGTCACGGTCGTGTGATCGGCTTGGCGATGCCGGGTCCTCATCGCATAGACTCGACACGTCCGCACGTTCTGCCCGGGAGGGATCTTCAGGTGCACTGCCCCTTCTGCCGGCACTCCGACAGCCGCGTCGTCGACAGCCGGACCACCGAAGACGGCAGCTCGATCCGCCGTCGTCGGCAGTGCCCGGACTGCGGCCGCCGCTTCACCACGGTGGAGACGGCCGCACTGATGGTCATCAAGCGCAGCGGCGTCACCGAGCCGTTCTCCCGGGAGAAGGTCATCTCCGGCGTCCGCAAGGCCTGTCAGGGCCGCCCGGTCACCGAGGACGCCCTCGCCCAGCTCGGCCAGAAGGTCGAGGAGTGCGTGCGGGCCACCGGCAAGTCCGAGCTCACCACCCACGACGTGGGGCTGGCCATACTCGGACCGCTCAAGCAGCTCGACGTCGTCGCCTTCCTGCGCTTCGCCAGCGTGTACCAGGCGTACGACGGACTGGAAGACTTCGAGGCCGCCATCGCGGAACTCCGCGCCGAGCGGCCCGTCCCCGAGGCGGACGGCGCCTGCGTGCCCGTCCCCGCCGCCGCGCCCTAGCGGGCCGGACCCAGCACCGGCGGCCCCCCGGGGTCGACAGCACACCGACCTTCCGGGGCCGAGGTGTGCCCGGAAACGGTGCACAGAACACTACAAACCGTGCGGAAACAGGCAGGTCGTCGCCTGTCCGCACACCGGAAGACGAACCAGCGGTGCCCGGACTTTTCGGGGCACTTTGGGCGTTTGCCCAGGAGGAGGAGCGAGAAGTGACAGACACCACGAGCGGTTCCGCACGCGGGTCGAAGTCCGACAAGACCGCGACCAAGGGCGCCGGCAAGGCCCCCAAGGGCGGCCTGCGGATCGAGCGCATCCACACCACCCCTGGCGTCCACCCCTACGACGAGGTCCGCTGGGAGCGGCGCGACGTCGTCATGACCAACTGGCGCGACGGCTCGATCAACTTCGAGCAGTACGGCGTGGAGTTCCCCGACTTCTGGTCGGTCAACGCCGTCAACATCGTGACGTCCAAGTACTTCCGCGGCGCCGTCGGCACCCCCCAGCGCGAGTGGAGCCTCAAGCAGATCATCGACCGCGTGGTGCTCACCTACCGCGCCGCCGGTGAGAAGAACGGCTACTTCACCACCCCCGGTGACGCCGAGACCTTCGAGCACGAGCTGACCCACGCCCTCCTCCACCAGGTGTTCAGCTTCAACTCGCCGGTCTGGTTCAACGTCGGCACCAAGCAGCCCCAGCAGGTCAGCGCCTGCTTCATCCTGGCCGTCGACGACTCCATGGAGTCGATCCTCGACTGGTACAAGGAAGAGGGCATGATCTTCAAGGGCGGCTCCGGCGCCGGCCTCAACCTCTCCCGGATCCGCTCCTCCAAGGAGCTGCTCTCCTCCGGCGGCAACGCCTCCGGCCCGGTCTCCTTCATGCGCGGCGCCGACGCCTCCGCCGGCACCATCAAGTCCGGCGGCGCCACCCGCCGGGCGGCCAAGATGGTCGTGCTGGACGTCGACCACCCCGACGTCGAGGCCTTCATCGAGACCAAGGTGAAGGAGGAGGAGAAGATCCGCGCCCTGCGCGACGCGGGCTTCGACATGGACCTCGGCGGCGACGACATCGCCTCCGTGCAGTACCAGAACGCCAACAACTCCGTCCGCGTCAACGACGAATTCATGACCGCCGTCGAGAACGGCACCGAATTCGGCCTGCGCGCCCGGATGACCGGCGAGGTCATCGAGACCGTCGACGCGAAGAAGCTCTTCCGCAAGATGGCCGAGGCCGCCTGGGCCTGCGCCGACCCCGGCATCCAGTACGACAGCACCATCAACCACTGGCACACCTGCCCGGAGTCCGGCCGCATCAACGCGTCCAACCCCTGCTCCGAGTACATGCACCTGGACAACTCCAGCTGCAACCTCGCCTCGCTCAACCTGATGAAGTTCCTGCGCGACGACGACTCGTTCGACGCCGAGCGCTTCGCCAAGGTCGTCGAGCTGGTCATCACCGCGATGGACATCTCCATCTGCTTCGCCGACTTCCCGACCGAGAAGATCGGCGAGACCACCCGCGCCTACCGCCAGCTCGGCATCGGCTACGCCAACCTCGGCGCCCTGCTGATGGCCACCGGCCACGCGTACGACAGCGAGGGCGGCCGCGCCCTGGCCGGCGCCATCAGCTCGCTGATGACCGGCACCGCCTACCGCCGCGGCGCCGAACTCGCCGGTGTGGTCGGCCCGTACGACGGCTACGCCCGCAACGCCGAGCCGCACCGCCGGGTCATGAAGCAGCACGCGGACGCCTCGGTCGCCGCCGTCGCGGTCGACGAGCTGGACGCCCCGGTCTGGGCCGCCGCCACCGAGACCTGGCAGGACGTGCTGCGCCTCGGCGAGCAGAACGGCTTCCGCAACGCCCAGGCGTCGGTGCTCGCGCCGACCGGCACCATCGGCCTGATGATGGACTGCGACACCACCGGCGTCGAGCCCGACCTGGCGCTGGTCAAGTTCAAGAAGCTCGTCGGCGGCGGCTCCATGCAGATCGTCAACGGCACCGTGCCGCGCGCCCTCAAGCGGCTCGGCTACCAGGACGAGCGGATCGAGGCGATCGTCGCCCACATCGCCGAGCACGGCAACGTGGTGGACGCGCCCGGCCTGAAGACCGAGCACTACGAGGTCTTCGACTGCGCGATGGGCGAGCGCTCCATCTCGCCGATGGGGCACGTCCGGATGATGGCGGCGATCCAGCCGTGGATCTCCGGTGCCATCTCCAAGACGGTCAACATGCCGGCCTCCGCGACCGTCGAGGATGTCGAGGAGATCTACTTCGAGGCGTGGAAGATGGGCGTCAAGGCGCTCGCCATCTACCGCGAAAACTCGAAGGTCGGCCAGCCGCTGTCGGCCAAGAAGAAGGACGAGAAGACCAAGGCCGAGGCGGCCCCGGCCGCCGCGGTCGAGAAGGTCGTCGAGTACCGCCCGGTCCGCAAGCGCCTGCCCAAGGGCCGCCCGGGCATCACCACCTCCTTCACGGTGGGTGGCGCCGAGGGCTACATGACGGCCAACTCCTACCCGGACGACGGCCTCGGCGAGGTCTTCCTGAAGATGTCCAAGCAGGGCTCGACCCTCGCGGGCATGATGGACGCCTTCTCCATCGCCGTCTCGGTCGGCCTGCAGTACGGCGTGCCGCTGGAGACCTACGTCTCGAAGTTCACCAACATGCGCTTCGAGCCGGCCGGTCTGACCGACGACCCGGACGTGCGGATGGCGCAGTCGATCGTCGACTACATCTTCCGCCGCCTGGCGCTGGACTTCCTGCCGTTCGAGACCCGCTCCGCGCTCGGCATCCACTCCGTCGAGGAGCGCCAGCGCCACCTGGAGACGGGCTCCTACGAGCCGCTGGAGGCCGAGGAGCTGGACACCGAGACCCTGGCCCAGTCCGCGCCGGTCGCCCCCGCGGCCCCGGTGGCTCCGGCGGCCAGGCCGGTGCCGGCCGTCGAGGCACCCCGGGCCACTCCCGCCCAGGCGCACAACTCGACGGAGCTGCTGGAGATCCAGCTCGGCCTCAACGCCGACGCGCCGCTCTGCTTCTCCTGCGGCACCAAGATGCGCCGCGCCGGCAGCTGCTACCTCTGCGAGGGCTGCGGCTCCACCAGCGGCTGCAGCTGACCGGCCCGGAAGCCGATCAGCCCGCAAGCTGATCGGCCCGGCAGCCGACCCGGGCTCGACACGGGATGACAACCGCTGACGGTTGACATCCGAGGCGGGGCGAGGACCTTCACGGTCCTCGCCCCGCCTCTTTGCGTGGGGGCGGCCGGTGCGAGGGGTCGGCGCGATCGCGATGGTGTCAACCGGGGTTGACACTCGACGGGCGTCAACCTACGTTGACGGTATGAGCGAGAACGGAGAGCTCGCGGCGGCCGCGAGCAGTCGGGATCCTGCCGTGGGGCTCCGGGCGGTCCGCGCGCTGCGTGACCTGGCCGATCGCCTGGAGGGACTGCAGGTCGGGAACGCCCGCGCACAGGGGTGGTCCTGGCAGGACATCGCGGTCTGCCTCGGGGTGACCAGGCAGGCGGTGCACAAGAAGTACGCCCGGCGCGGTTCCGGGGGTCCGGGGAACGAGAAGGACGGAGGCTGAGCGATGTTCGAACGCTTCACCGACGATGCGCGGCGCGTGGTGGGCCAGGCGGGCCAGGAGGCGGCGCAGCTCAGGCACGGGCAGATCGGGACGGAGCACCTGCTGCTCGCCGTCGTGGCGGTGCCGCAGGATCCGTCGGCGGCCGTCCTGGTCGAGGCGGGGCTGGACCACGCCACCGTGCAGCGGGCGGTGCGCCGCCTGCTCGGCGGGGCCGACGACGCGGAGGCGCTGGCGGCGATCGGGGTGGATCTGGACGCCGTCCGGGAGGCCGTCGAGTCGGCGTTCGGGGAGGGGGCGCTGGACGCCCCGGCGGAGGGTGCGGAGTCGAGGCGGCGGGGCTGGTTCCGCACCGAGTCCAAGGGTGGGCGGGTGCCGTTCACACCCCGGGCGAAGAAGGTGCTGGAGCTGTCGCTGCGCGAGTCGCTCCGGCTGAAGTCCGGCCGCATCGCCGTCGGGCACCTGCTGCTCGGGGTGATCCGGGAGGGCGACGGGCTCGGTGCCAGGATCATCGCCGATCACGGGCTGGACTTCGCCGCGCTGCGGCGGGCGGTGGATGCCACCTTGAGTTGATCGCGGTGCGGCGGCCTGGTCGCCAATCGGTGCACGAGGCGTGAACGAACGGGACTGTCCGTCAACTTTCCGGTTGAGGGCAGTAGCTGAATGGATATGATCGGCCGAAAGCGTGAACCGATCAGCCGCCCGGAGACGTTTCACTACGTCGGCCGGGCGGTCGCGCGTTCGCCCGCCCCCGCTGTCGGCGTCCGCCCGTCGACGCCCGCCGCTGCCGAGGACCGCATCGATGAGAGAACGCACCAGCCCCGACGGCAGGGCGCGTCGGCGCCCGGCCCCGCGTACCGCAGCCCTCACCGCGGCGGCCGTCCTGCTGGCGGGCGTCGCCGCCCCGGTCGGGGCGGGCCGGGCCCTGGCGGCGCATCAGCCGCTGACCGTCGCCGCGGTCTGCGCGGTCGCGGCGCTCTGGCTGATCGCGGTCGGACTGGCGGCCACCGCCACCGAGCGCGCCCGCCGGCTGGCGCAGGAGCTCGCCGCACAGCACGACGAGACGAGGGCGGCGCTCGACCGGGTCACCGCCGCCGCGGCCGCCGAGGCGACGGCCCGGGAGCGGGCGGCCGCCGCCGACACCGCGCGGGAGGCGGCCCGGACCGAGCAGGCGGGCGCCGAGGCCGAGGTCGAGGCCGCGCACACCGAGCTGGCCCGGCTGCGGACCGAGCTGGAGGCCGAGGAGGCAGCGCGCGCCGCGCTGGACCGGTTGGCCGGGTCCGTCCTGCCCGAGGTGGTGAAGAAGCTCCGGGACGGCGCGTCCGTGGACAGCGCGCTCGCGGCGCACCGTACACACCCCCAGCACGCGCTGCTGCGGGCCCTCGCCGAGGAGATCGGCCGGGGCGAACGCCTGCGGGCCGCCGCCCTCGCGGTCTGCGCGACCGCCGCCGGGCGGGTCCAGGCACTCGCCACGAGCATGCACGCCGAGCTGCGCGAGATGCAGCACCGGCACGACGAGGAGGTCCTCGGCGACCTGCTGCGGCTGGACCATTCCACGGCGCAGGCCGGCCGGATGGCCGACAGCATCGCGGTGCTCACCGGTGCCCGCTCGGGCCGGCGGTGGGCCAAACCGATCGCGGTGGAGTCGGTGCTGCGCGGTGCGCTCGGCCGGATCGGTGCCTACCAGCGCGTCCGGCTGCACAACGCCAGCACGGCCGCCGTGGCCGGGTTCGCCGCCGAGGGCGTGATGCACGCGCTTGCCGAACTGCTGGACAACGCCACCAACTTCTCCGCGCCGCCCTCCGAGGTGCACGTCTACGTCGAGGAGGTGCCGGCCGGGCTGGCGGTCACCGTCGAGGACAGCGGCCTCGGGCTGAGCGAGAGCTGGTTGCGCCGGGCCGAGCGGGCCGTCTCCGCCGAGCCCCTGGACCTCACCACGCTCACGGCCGGGACGCGGCTCGGCCTTGCGGTGGTCGGCGCGCTGGCCCGCAAGTACGGGCTGCAGATCTCCTTCCGGCCGTCGGCGCGCGGTGGCACGGGGGTGGTGATGCTCATCCCGCAGCAGCTGGTGACGCACTCCGCTCCGGCGCCCGCGCCGGGGCCTGTCGCGGCGCCCGTTCCGGTCCGCGTCACGGCGCAGGCGCCGTCGCGCCCGGCGCTCACGCCCGCCCCGGCCGCCCCTGTGCCCACCTCCGCCCCGGCTCCTGCTCCCGCCCCGGCGCCCGTCCCCGCGCAGGTCGCCGACAGCGGTCTGCCGCAGCGCCGCCGCGGGCAGACGCTCGCCGCCGCCACCGCCGCCCCGGTGGCCCCCGCCGGCCGGCCCGGACGCGCCGACGCGGTGAGCGCCGCCGCCCGGTTCGGCGCCTTCCGGCGCGCTGCCCAGCAGGCCGGGAGCGGCGCCGCGCCGACCACCGCCGGCGCACCGACCACCGCCGGCGCGCCGACCGCCGACGCCGCAACAACCCCGCCGACCACGGACACCACGGACACCACGCCCGACGCCTCCCCCGTCACCGAGAAGGACTCCTGATGAGCAGCGTTATCGACCGTGACCTCGACTGGCTGTTGGAAAACCTGCTGACCGCCACCCCCGGCGCCCGGCACGCCCTGGTGCTCTCGGCCGACGGCCTCCGGCTCTGCCACACCGCCGGGCTGAGCGCCGATCAGGCCGACCAGCTGGCCGCGATCGCCTCCGGGATGCAGAGCCTGGCGCACGGCGCCTCGATCGAGTTCGGCGACGGCAGCGGCGGCGTGCGGCAGTCGATGACCGAGTTCCACGGCGGCATCCTCTGCATCGTGGCCGCCGGTGAGGGCGCCCACCTCGCCGTGGTCACCGACGACGAGGCGGACGTGGGTGTGGTCGGCCACAACATGCACGGTCTGATCGAGCAGATCGGTGTCCACCTCAGTGCCCCGGCCCGCGAGGACGCGGGGGTCGGGGCGGATGCGGGTGCGGTGGTCCGAGAGAGTGCCCGGGCATGAGCGGGCGGCCGGTCCTGCCGGGTCGTGACGACGACCCGGACCGCCTCTACACCATCACCCGCGGCCGCAGCCGTTCCCCGGAGAACGCCTTCGACCTGGTCACCCTGATCGTCGCCGAGCGGGAGCCGGCCCCGGGCATGCAGTCGGAGCACGCGCGCATCCTGCGGATGTGCGAGGCCCCGACCGCCGTCGTGGAGGTCGCCGCGGAGCTGGCGCTGCCGGTCTCGGTGGTGAAGATCCTGCTCGGCGACCTGCTGGAGAGCGGGGCGGTCACCGCCCGGCACCCCCGGTTCGCCCCCAACAAGGCCCGGCTGCCCGATCTCGACACGCTGAAGCAGGTGTTGCATGGACTCCAACAGCTCTGAGAACCCCGCCGCCGGCTCCTCGGCCCCCGCGGCCCGGCGCACCCCGCTGCGGGGCACCGCCGACAACGCGCTGAAGATCGTCGTGGTCGGCGGGTTCGGCGTCGGCAAGACCACCCTGGTCGGTGCGGTCAGCGAGATCCGTCCGCTGAACACCGAGGAGACGATGACCAAGGCGGGCGAGGGCATCGACGACCCCTCGGGTGCCTGGGGCAAGCGCTCCACCACGGTCGCGTTCGACTTCGGCCGGATCACGCTCTCCGCGAGCCAGGTGCTGTACCTGTTCGGTGCGCCGGGCCAGGAGCGCTTCTGGTTCCTCTGGGACCGGTTGTTCAGCGGCGCACTCGGTGCGGTCGTGCTGGTGGACACCCGGCGGCTGGAGGAGTCCTGGTACGCGATCGACCGGCTGGAGCACCACGGCACGCCGTTCATCGTGGCCCGCAACAACTTCGGCGAGCCGGGCCACACCCTGGAGCAGGTCCGCGCGGCGCTCGACCTGCCCGCCGAAGTGCCGCTGGTGGACTGCGACGCGCGCGACCGGGAGTCGAGCAAGCGGGTGCTGATCGAGCTGGTCCGCCACCTGGCCGCCCGGGTGGAGGCCGCGGGCACGCCGTCCGCGCCGGTCGGCGCCGCGAGCGAGCCGGCCGGGTCGGCCGCCGAGCGCCTGTCCGGCCGGCCGGACGCCGCCGCCCCGGTCGCCCTGTTCGCCGCCGCCGGCCGCCCCACCGACCCGTCCCCGTACGAGGAGAGCACCCCGTGACCGAGCCCGCCGCCACCCCGCCGCCGGGCTGCCCGGCGCACGCCGGCGCCACCCCGCTGTACGGGCCGCGCTTCCAGACCGACCCGTCCCAGCTGTACCGCGAGCTGCGGGCCGCCCACGGCCCGGTGGCCCCGGTCGAGCTGGCCGGCGGCGTCCCCGCCTGGCTGGTGATCGGCTACCGCGAGCTGCAGTTGGTGACCGGCCAGCCGCAGCTGTTCGGCCGGGACTCCACCCGCTGGAACGCCTGGGAGAGTATCCCCGAGGACTGGCCGCTGCGGCCGATGATGTCGCCGGTGCCGTCGATCCTGTACGCCGAGGGCGAGGAGCACGTGCGCCGCTCCCGGGCCGTCACGGACGCGCTGGCCGCCGTGGACCCGTACGAGCTGCGCAAGCACTGCGAGGAGATCGCCGACCGGCTGATCGACGGGTTCGCCGGGCGCGGTGAGGCCGACCTGGTCGCCGAGTACGCGCACCGGATGCCGCTGCTGGTGCTCTGCCGCCTGCTCGGACTGAGCGAGGAGCAGGCGCCCGTCCTGATCGACGGGCTGCTGGCCATGCTGGACGGCGGCCCGGACGCCCCGGCCGGCGCGCAGCGGCTGCTCGGCGTGATGCTCGACCTGGTCCGGGAGAAGGCCGAGCACCCGTCCGACGACCTGGCCTCGCGGATGCTGCTGCACGAGGCGGGCCTGGACCACGACGAGGTGATGCGCGACCTGCGCGTCCTGCTGATCGCCGGCCACCAGCCCTGCTCGTACTGGATCTCCAACGCGCTGCGGCTGATGCTCACCGACGAGCGGTTCGCCGCCTCCCTCTCCGGCGGCCGGCGCAGCATCAACCAGGCGCTGAACGAGGCGCTCTGGGAGGACACCCCGACGCAGATCTTCGCCGGGCGCTGGGCGGTCCGGGACACCCTGCTCGGCGGGCAGCGGATCGCCGCGGGGGACATGATCCTGCTCGGCTTCGCGGGGGCGAACGCGGACCCGTCGGTGCGCCAGCCCGACGGCAGCCCGGCGGAGGGCAACCGGGCGCACATGAGCTACTCGTACGGCGAGCACGGCTGCCCGTTCCCGGCGCAGGAGGCGGCCGAGGTGATCGCGACCACCGCGATCGAGGTGCTGCTGGACCGGCTCCCGGACCTCCGGCTGGCGGTGGCCGAGCACGCGCTGGTGTGGCGGCCGTCGGCCTGGGTGCGCGGGCTGATGGCCCTGCCGGTGGCGTTCACCCCGGGCTACGCGGTCTGAGCCCGGCCGCGGCCCGGCCGCGCCGGGTCGGAGAAGAACCAGGAAACCAAGGAGAGTTGTGCCGATGACCGCCCCGATAGCCCTCGACCCGCTGGCGCGCGACAACGCCACCGAGGGTGCGCTGCTGCGCGCCGCCGGCCCGGCGGTGGCGGTGGAGCTGCCCGGCGGCGTCGCCGCCTGGGCGGTGACCCAGCACGCGGCCGCGCGCGACCTGCTGACCGACGCCCGGCTGGTGAAGGACGCCGCGCACTGGGCGGCCTACCAGCGCGGCGACGTGCCGAGGACGTGGCCGCTGATCGGCCTGGCCGTGCCCGGCCCCAGCATGGTGACCACCGACGGCGCCGAGCACCGGCGGCTGCGCACGCTGGTGGCGCAGGCGTTCACCCCGCGCCGGGTGGAGCTGATGCGCCCCCGCGTGGAGGAGATCACCCACGGCCTGCTGGACGCACTGGCGGCGGGGGAGCGGGTGGTCGACCTGAAGTCGGTCTTCGCCTTTCCGCTGCCGATGACGGTGATCTGCTCGCTGCTGGGCGTCCCGGAGTCCGACCACGCCCTGCTGCGGGACCTCTACGAGCAGTTCTTCGGCATCCGGCCCAACCCCGAGGGCATCCAGGCGACCATCGCCGGGCTGAACGCCTTCGTCAACGACCTGGTGGCGAAGCGCCGTTCGGAGCCCGGTGACGACCTGGCCAGTGTGCTGCTGGCGGCGGACGCCGAGGGCGGGGCGCTGAGCGACGCGGAGGCGGCGGCCACCCTGCGGGTGATCATCGCGGCGGGCCACGAGACCACGGTCAATCTGATCGGCAACGCCGTCCGGGCCCTGCTCGCCCACCCGGACCAGCTGGAGCTGGTCCGCTCGGGCGCGGTGTCCTGGGACGCGGTGGTCGAGGAGTCGCTCCGCTGGACGCCGCCGACCAGCAACTTCCTGTTCCGCTTCACCACCGAGGACGTCGCGGTCGGCGCCGTGGTGATCCCCCGGGGCGAGCCGGTGCTGATCTCGTACAACGCGATCGGCCGGGACCCGGCGCAGCACGGGGTGACGGCCGAGCTGTTCGACATCACCAGGGACCCGAGCCGTCACCTGTCCTTCGGTCACGGTCCGCACGTCTGCCCGGGGTCGCCGCTGGCCCGGCTGGAGGCGGGGGTCGCACTGCCGGCGCTGTTCGAGCGGTTCCCGGAGCTGTCCCTGGCGGTGCCGGACGAGGAGCTGCGGCCGAGCCCCTCGCTGGTGGTGAACTCGCTGCGGGAGCTGCCGGTCCGGCTCTACTGAGACCTCGCCGCGGCCCGGTCCCGAGCACCGGGCCGGGCGGCGGTGGGCCGGGGCGGGCCACGACAGGTCGGGCCGGGCGGCGGTCGGCCGGTGGCCGGCCGGAGCGGCTGCGCCCGGGTCACAACTGGGGCACTTGCCGATGAAGGTCGAACGCGGACCTTGGCGGAGGGTGGCTGCTGCGTTAACGTCGTCAAACCGGCCGCCTGCCGCGTCCATGTCGATCTCCGGTACAGCGCAATGTCGTTCTGTCGTACTGCCGGCGCCCGTGCGCCCTGGCGAGGAGGACCGCATTGACCCCCACCCCGACCGTGCCGTCCGCGAGGTCCCGCCGGCTGGCCGCCGTGCCCGCCGTACTGGCGGCACTGGCGCTGACCGCGGCCTGCTCCAACAGTTCGAGCTCCGGCGGCGGTTCGGGCGGCGGGGGCGAGACCCTGGCCGGTGACTGCGCCAAGTACCAGCCCTACGCCGGGCACGCGGGCAGCACGGTGACGATCTTCGCCTCGATCCTCAGCCCGGAGTCGGACAACCTGGAGAAGTCCTGGGCCGAGTTCGCCAAGTGCACCGGCATCAAGATCAGTTACGAGGGCTCCAACGACTTCGAGTCCCAGCTGCCGGTCCGGGTGACCGGCGGCAACGCCCCGGACTTCGCGATCATCCCGCAGCCCGGCCTGCTGGCCCAGATGGTCAAGAGCGGAAAGGTGGCCAAGCCCCCCGCGCAGACCGTCGCCAACCAGGAGAAGTGGAGCCCGGTCTGGAAGACCTACGGCTCGGTCAACGGCACGTTCTACGCGGCGCCGATGAGCGCCAACATGAAGTCGCTGGTCTGGTACTCGCCCAAGGCCTTCCAGCAGGCCGGCTACCAGGTGCCGCAGTCCTGGGCCGACCTGATGGCGCTCAGCGACCGGATCGCCAAGGCGGGCGCCGGAAAGCCGTGGTGCGGCGGGATCGCCTCCGGGACGGCCACCGGCTGGCCGGCCACCGACTGGCTGGAGGAGGTAGTGCTGGGCTCGCACGGCGGCGAGGTGTACGACCAGTGGGTGAACCACCAGGTGAAGTTCTCCGACGAGAAGATCACCACCGCGATGAAGACCGTGGCGGACTGGATGCAGAACCCGGCCTGGGTCAACGGCGGCTACGGTGACGTGAAGTCGATCGCCACCACGACCTTCCAGGACGCGGGTGCCCCGATCCTCACCGGCAAGTGCTTCCTGCTCCAGCAGGCGTCCTTCTACAAGGCGCAGTGGCCCAAGGACACCAAGGTCGGCCCGGACGGCGACGTCTTCGCCTTCCGCCTGCCGGCCGTGAACCCGCAGGTGGCCAGCCCGGTCGAGGGCGGCGGGGAGTTCCTGACGGCGTTCGCGAACCGGCCCGAGGTGCAGGCCGTGCAGAACTACCTGTCCAGCTCGGACTGGGCGAGCAGCCGGGTGCGGACCGCCTCCGGCTGGGTCTCCGCCAACCAGGGCGTGGACAAGAGCCTGTACACCGATCCGATCGACCGGCTCTCCGCCGACGCGCTCACCGACCCGGCGGCCACCTTCCGCTTCGACGGCTCGGACCTGATGCCGGCCGCGGTCGGCGCCGGGCAGGAGTGGAAGTCGCTGACCGCCTGGTTCGCCGAGGGCCAGTCCATCCAGAAGACCGCCGCCGACATCGACGCGGCCTGGCCGCAGTAGCGGTCCCGGCCGCACGGACCACCTGTCGAGGGCGGTGCGGGGCCACCCACCCGCACCGCCCGCCCCTCCTCTCTGCCCGCGGCAGGGAAAGGACGCGCAGCCATGTCCCTCACCGCCACCGCGCTCGCCGACGGCGCCTGGGGCGACGCCGCAGTCAAGTTCGGCAACAGCTTCGGCGCCGTCGCCGGTTTCCTCGGCATCCTGCTGCTGGTCTTCCTGGTGGCCGGCCGGGCCTCCGGCCGGATCGCCCGCCCGCTGGCCGTCGCGGTCTTCCTCGGCCCGGCGGTGCTGCTGCTGCTCGTCGGCCTGGTCGCCCCGCTGGTCCGGACCGTCTATCTGAGCCTCTACAACGACGACAGCAGCCGCTTCGTCGGCGGCGAGAACTTCGGCTGGGCGTTCACCACCGATTCGGTGCAGAAGATCCTGGTCACCACCCTGCTCTGGCTGGTGGTGGCGCCGCTCGCCGCCACCGGCCTCGGGCTGGTGCTGGCGCTGCTGGTGGACCGGATGCGCGGTCAGGCGGTCTACAAGTCGCTGATCTTCATGCCGATGGCCATCTCGCTGGTCGGCGCCTCGATCATCTTCAAGTTCGTCTACGAGTCGCGCGACGCCGCCCAGTCGCAGATCGGCCTGCTCAGCCAGCTCGCCATCACGCTGGGCTGGGAGCACCCGCCGAACTGGATGCTCTCCCAGCCGCTCAACACCTTCCTGTTGATGGCGGTGATGGTCTGGGTGCAGACCGGCTTCGCGATGGTCGTGCTCTCGGCGGCGATCAAGGCGATCCCGGACGAGGTCACCGAGGCCGCCCGCCTGGACGGCGCGGGCGGGGTACGGCTGTTCTGGTACGTCACGGTGCCGATGATCCGCACCACGGTGGTGGTCGTGCTCACCACCGTCATGATCACCACGCTCAAGGCCTTCGACATCGTCCGCACCATGACCGGCGGGAACTTCGGCACCCAGGTGCTGGCCAACGAGATGTACTCGCAGTCCTTCGTGCAGTTCAACACCGGGCGGGGCAGCGCGCTCGCGGTGATCCTCTTCCTCGCGGTGCTGCCGCTGGTGGCCTACAACATCGTCCAGCTGCGGAAGGAGCGCGGAGTCCGATGAGCGAGCACCGTCCGACGACCGGCGGGCGTCCGGCCGCCTCCGACCGGAGTCCGAGCTCCGCCGACCGGCCGCCGGCCACCGCCGACCGGCGTCCGGCACGAGCGCGCCGGCCGCTGGGCGAACGCCGCGGCCCGGTCCGGCAGGCCTTCACCAACCCGCTCGCCTCGGTCTTCGTGATCGCGGTGACCGTGCTGTGGACCGTCCCCACCCTCGGGCTGCTCGCCACCTCGCTGCGCCCCAAGCAGGACGTCACCGCCGACGGCTGGTGGAACGTCCTCCTCCACCCGGACCTCGGCCTCTCCAACTACCACACGGTGCTGTTCGAGGGCGGCTCCGGCGTCTCCACCGGTCTGATGCCCTTCCTGGTCAACTCGCTGGCGATCAGCGTCCCGGCGACGCTCTTCCCGCTGGTGCTGGCGGCGATGGCCGCGTACGGCCTCGCCTGGGTGCGGTTCCGGGGCAGCGACACGGTGTTCTTCGTGGTGTTCGCGCTCCAGGTGGTGCCGATCCAGATGGCGCTGATCCCCCTGCTGCGACTGTTCTCCGGCGGCGCGCACCTGGGCTCGATGACGGTGATCCCGGCGGTGGACCTCAAGGGGACCTACGCGCCAGTCTGGCTGGCGCACACGATGTTCGCGCTGCCGCTGGCGATCTTCCTGCTGCACAACTTCATCGCCCAGCTGCCGCGGGACCTGATGGAGGCGGCGGTGGTGGACGGCGCCTCGCACTTCAAGATCTTCCGCTCGATCGTGCTCCCGCTCTGCACGCCGGCGCTGGCCTCGTTCGCCATCTTCCAGTTCCTGTGGGTCTGGAACGACCTGCTGGTCGCGCTGACCTTCGCCGGCGGCACCCCCGAAGTGGCGCCGATGACCGTCCGGCTGGCGCAGCTCTCCGGCTCCTTCGGCGGGCGCTGGGAGCTGCTCACCGCCGGGGCGTTCCTGTCGATCGTCATCCCCCTGGCGGTCTTCTTCGGTCTCCAGCGGTACTTCGTCCGCGGTCTGCTGGCCGGTTCGGTCAAGGGATAGTCCCGATCGACACGGGATGTGTCGGTTTCGTGGACACGGTCGGCGCCGAACCGGTACACCGATAGGGGCAGTTGGCCGATGCGCATTGGGGGCGGTCATGGCAGGTGCAGGCATTCGCGCGGGCGGCGGACGGCGCGGCAGAGTCGGGGGCCTGCTGGCGGCCCTCATCACGGCGGTGGCGGTGGTCGCCGGTCCGGCGGTCGCTCCGGCGGCGGCCGCCACGGCGACGCTGGGCAGTACGGCGGTCGGTCCGTCCACCGATTCGGGAGACTCGAACTACCTCAACGCGTCCCGCTACGTCACCGGGGCGGCCGGCGGCACGGTCAGCAGCATCAGCGTCCACGTGGACGCGGTGGACGCGGCGCCGAACAACCAGTTCCAGGCGGCGATCTACCGCGACAACGGGGGCAGCCCGGGCGCCCTGCTGGCGAGCAGCGCCGCGGCCACGCTCACCGCCGGCAGCTGGAACACCGTGCCGCTGACGGCGACCCTCACCGCCAACACCGCGTACTGGCTGGCCTACAACAGCAACGGCGGCAGCTCGGCCGTCAACAACCTGCACTACAGCCCCGGCGGCACCAGTGTGTACGGCAACGGCGGCCGGGCGTTCGGCAGTTGGCCCGCCGACTTCGGCGCGGTCACGTCCAGCGGTCTCAGCTTCTCGATCTACGCGACCTACACCGCGGAGCAGGCCCCGCCGCCCCCGCCGCCGGGCGCCGGCCCGGGTGGCGAGGGGCCGATCCTGCTGGTCACCAGCCAGGCCAATCCGTACACCCGCTACCTGGCCGAGATCCTCAAGGCCGAGGGCCTCAACTCCTACCGCACGGTGGACATCTCGGCGGTGACCAGCACGCTGCTGGCCTCCTCCGACGTGGTCCTGCTGGGCGAGACGCCGCTCACCCCGGCGCAGGCGGCCCTGTTCACCACCTGGACCAACGGCGGCGGCCGGCTGGTCGCGATGCGCCCGGACAAGCAGCTCGCGCCGCTGTTCGGCCTCACCCCGGCCACCGGCACCCGCGCGGACGCCTACCTCAAGGTGGACACCTCCGCCGCCCCCGGCGCCGGCATCACCGGCGACACCATGGGCTACCACGGCGCCGCCGACCTCTACACGCTCAACGGCGCCACCGCGGTCGCCGCCCTGTACAGCGACGCCGCCACCGCGACCGCCAACCCGGCCGTCACGCTGCGCACGGCCGGCAGCGGGCGGGCCGCCGCCTTCAGCTACGACCTGGCCAGGTCGGTGGTGCAGACCCGCCAGGGCAACGCGGCCTGGGCCGGCCAGCAGCGGGACGGCACGGACGGCTACGAGGCCTCCGAGATGTTCTTCGGCTCCGGAGGCCAGCCGGACTGGAACAACCTGGACAAGGCGCTGATCCCGATCGCCGACGAGCAGCAGCGGCTGCTGGCCAATCTGATCACCCTGGTCGACTCCGCCCGTAAGCCGCTGCCGCGCTTCTGGTACTTCCCGCGCGACGTCAAGGCCGTGGTGGTGATGACCGGTGACGACCACGGCGTCGGCGGTACGGCGGGCCGCTGGGACGGCTACATCGCGCAGAGCCCGCCCGGCTGCAACGTCGCGGCCTGGGAGTGCGTGCGCGGCTCCTCGTACATCTACACCGACGACCCGCTGACCCCGGCACAGGCGCAGGCCTACACCGACCAGGGCTTCGAGGTGGGCGTCCACGTCACCACCAACTGCCGCCCGTGGGGCACCACCGCGGCCCTGCAGGGCTACTACACCGACCAGTTGTCCAACTGGCGGGCCAAGTACCCCTCGCTGCCCGGCCCGTCGAGCAGTCGGACGCACTGCGTGGAGTGGGACGACTGGGCGACCCAGGCGAGGACCAAGCTGTCCAACGGCATCCGGCTGGACACCGACTACTACTTCTACCCCTCCAACTTCACCAAGGACCGGCCCGGTTACTTCAACGGCACGGCCCAGATCATGCGCTTCGCCGACACCGACGGCAGCGTGATCGACGAGTACCAGGCCACCACCCAGCTGACCGACGAGTCCGGCCAGTCCTACCCCGGGACCATCACCACGCTGCTCGACGCCGCCTACGGCAGCAAGGGCTACTACGCGGCGCTGACCGCGAACATCCACACCGACTTCGCCGCCTCCGCCGCCTCCGACGCGATCATCACCGCCGCGAAGGCGCGCGGCGTCCCGGTGGTCTCCGGCCGGCAGATGCTCACCTGGCTGGACGGGCGCAACGGCTCGGCCTTCGCCAAACTCGCCTGGAGCGGCAGCGCACTGACCTTCGACATCACCGGCGGGGCCAACGGGCTGCGCGCGATGCTGCCCGTCTCCGCCGCCTCCGGCACGCTGACCGGCATCACCTCGGGCGGCCGGGCCGTCCCGTACCGGATCGAGACGGTCAAGGGCGTGGCGTACGCGTTCTTCGACGGCGCGGTGGGCTCCTACACGGCCTCGTACGGCAGCGACACCACCCCGCCCGCCGTGACCGGGAGCAACCCGGGCGGCGGTGCCACCGGGGTGGCACCGGGGACGGCGGTGCGCTTCTCGTTCGGCGAGCCGCTGGACCCGGCGAGCGTCACCGCCTCGGCCGTGACCCTGCGCACCGCGGGCGGCACGGCGGTGGCGGGCTCGGTCGCGTACGACGGCGCCGCCAACGGCGTGGTCTTCACGCCGAGCGTCCCCCTGGCGCTGACCACCGGCTACACCGCGAGCGTCCAGGGGGTGCGGGACACCTCGGGCAACGCGCTGGCGAGCCCGTACGCGATCTCCTTCACCACCGGGGGAGCGGCGCCCAGGACGCTGGGCAACACGGTGGTGGGCTCGCTGATCGACGACACCGACTCCCACCACCTCAACGGCAGCCGGATCACGACCGGGGCCTCGCCGGTGCCGCTCACCGCGCTGAGCGTGCACGTCGGCCCGGTCAGCGCGGCGCCGAACAACCAGTACCAGCTGGCCGTCTACACCGACGCGGGCGGCTCGCCGGGCACGCTGGTCGCGGCGACCGGCAGCGGCACGCTGACCGCCAACGCGTGGAACGCGCTGCCGGTCGACCTCACGCTGAGCGCCGGCACCTCCTACTGGCTGGTCTACAACAGCAACGGCACCGGCGCCTCGGTGAACAACATGAACTACTCGACCGGCCCGACCGGCTCGGGCGCCTACAGCAACGCGGTGGTGCCGTTCGGCACCTGGCCCGCGGCCTTCGGGCCGGCGGTGAAGGACACGCTGCTGTACTCGCTCTACGGCTCCTACTGAGTCCCTGACCCGCCCTCACACCGGCGGGCCGACCCCGGAGTGCCTCTGTCACAGCCCTGTGACAGAGGCACTCCGGGGTTTTTTGAACTTGTTCAGAATGGTCTACAGTCGGCGTCAGTCGCGGCGCCCCGGCGCCTGCCGACGGACTGCCCCAAGGGCGGCTTCCGCATGCCCGCAGACCATTCGAGGGGGAACCCATGTCCGGCCACTCCACACCCGCCCCGGCCGGCGGACCGTCCGGATCCGACCCGTACCGCGCGCCCGGCGGCCCGGGGCCGCAGCAGCCTCCGGCGCCCGGGGCGGGGCAGCAGCCCTGGCCGGGCGGGCCCTTTCCGGGCCCGGACGGGGCCGCGGCCCACGGCCCGAACCCCTACCGCGCGCCGGGCCGGCCGGTACCGCCGCCCTTCTCCTGGCTGCGCCCCAGTGACCCCGGGCCCAAGGCCCCGGCCACCTCCCGGGCGCTCGCGGCCGCGCTGCTGACCGGACTGCTGGCGGCCTGGCTGCTGGACCGCGGACTCGGCGTCAACCTGCTGATCTGCGGCGCGGTCGCCGCCGTCGGCGCGGGCCTGGCCGCCCGCTCGGCCGGTCGCCGGGTGCGCGGCTGGACGGTGCTCTGGAGCGTGCTCGCGCTCGCCCTGCTCACCGTCCCGGCCCTCTCCGACGCCGGCTGGCCGACGGTGCTGTCGACGCTCTGCGCGCTGGCCCTGGCCTCGCTGGCGCTGCACGGCGGCCGCCGCTGGGCGGGTGTGCTGCTCGCCCTGCCCGGCATCCTCTGGCAGCTGGTGCCCGGCGTGCGCTGGGCCTGCGCCGGACTGCGCAGCCTCAGCCTGCCCGGCCGGGGCAGGGTCGTCCCGGTGCTCAAGGCGGTCGTGGTGGCCGCGGTGCTGCTGACCGTGTTCGGCTGGCTGTTCGCCGGCGCCGACGCCGCCATGGCCGACGTCCTGGAGAGCCTCAGCCCCAGCCTCGACCTCGGTGAGCTCCCGCTGCGCGCCGTGCTGTTCGTCCTCGGCCTGGTCACCACGCTGGGCTTCGCCCACATCGCGGCGGGCCCGCGCCGCTGGGACCGTACGGTCGTCCGGCCGGGCCGCGAGCGCGGCCGGCTGGAGTGGGCGCTGCCGCTGGTCGCGCTCAACCTGATGTTCGGCGCCTTCGCGGTGATCCAGGCCGTGGTGGTGCTCGGCGGCCGGGACTCCATCATGCGCAACACCGGGATGAGCCGCTCCGAGTACGCCCGGCAGGGCTTCTGGCAGCTGACGGCCGTCACCGTCCTCACGCTCATCGTGGTCGGCGTCGCCAGGCGCTGGGCGCCGCGCAGCACCGAGGGCGACCGCAGGCTGGCCCGCATCCTGCTCGGTGTGCTCTGCCTGCTCACCCTCGTGGTGGTCGCCTCGGCCCTCGGCCGGATGTGGTTCTACGTCGACGCCTCCGGGCTGACCCGGCTGCGGCTCTGGGTGCTGGTGGTCGAGGTCTGGCTGGGCGTCGTCTTCCTGCTGCTGATCACGGCCGGGCTGGTCCGCTCGGCGGGGTGGCTGCCGCGCGCCGTGGTGCTCAGCGGGATGCTGACGGCCGCGGTGTACGGGCTGATGGGGCCGGACGCGATCATCGCCGAACAGAACGTGGCCCGCTACGAGCGGACCCAGCAGATCGACCTGCGCAACGTCCGGGACCTCTCGCTCGACGCCGTCCCGGCCCTGGACCGCCTGCCGAAGGACCAGCGGACCTGTGCGCTGGGGCTGATGCGGGTCGACGCCGCCGGCGAGTCCGGGCCCTGGTACGCGGTCAGTCTCGCCGAAGCCCGGGCGCGGAGCATCTTCGCCGAGCGTCCGCTGGTGGACGAGGTGTCGGCGGACGGGGACGCCTGTGAGCGGGCGGGGCTGTGGGAGGGCGACGGCAAGGGTCGGGACTGAGCCGGGTCGGGACTGCGTCGGTCGGGGCTGAGTCGGCTGGTGCTCATCCGGGGTGGTGTGCTCCGCAGTGCTCCGATGCGTGAGGGCCGGCCGGGAGCTCGCTGCTCCCGGCCGGCCCTCACCGCGTTCCGTGGCCGGGGTGCGGGATCGGTCTCTGCCGTCCCTGCCACCCCGCCCGGTGCCGCGTCAGTGCATCGCGACGCCGGAGGCGTTCGACGGCAGGTCGTCCGCCTTGGCCTTGATCACGACGACCGCGACCACCAGGGCGAGCGCGGCGAGCACCGCACCCACGATGAAGCCGTGCGAAATGCCGTAGGCGAGCACCTGGTTGGCCGCGTCGGTGCCCCTGGGGAACTCCTTCTTCTCCATGAACGTCGCCTGCTGCTCCGGTGTGGCCGTGGCCAGGAAGCCGGGCAGCTGCAGCTTGGCCTCCGCGGCGGCGTAGTGCGCGAACACCGTGGTGAGGATCGACAGGCCCAGTGAACCGCCGATCTGCTGCATCGAGTTGAGCAGGCCGGAGGCGGCGCCGGTGTCCTCGCCGGCGACACCCGCGACCGCGAGCAGCATCACCGGGACGAAGGTCAGGCCCATGCCGAAGCCGAACACCACCGTGGGGCCGAGCACCCCGTCGAGGTAGCCGCTGTCCGCGTCCATCTGGGTCAGCCAGGTGAGCCCGATGGTGACGAACAGCGCACCCCCGGCCATGAACGGCTTCGGGCCGTACTTGGCCTGGAGGGTGGAGGCGATCTGAGCGGCGATGATGATCGAGACGCTGATCGGCAGGAAGGCGAAACCGGCCTTCAAGGGGCTGTAGCCGAGCGGCCCCTGCACGAAGAGCGTGACGTAGAAGAAGATGCCGAACATGGCCGCGGCCAGGCAGAGCATCATCACCAGGCCGCCGGTGCGGTTGCGGTTGGCGAACAGGTGCAGCGGGGTGATCGGCTGCGCGGTGCGGTTCTCGATCACCAGGAACGCGGCCACGAGCAGCACGCCGGCCGCGAAGGAACCGAGCGTCACGCTGTCCGTCCAGCCGTCCGAGGCGGCCCGGATGAACCCGTACACCAGGCCGACCAGGCCCAGCGTGGAGGTGAGTGCACCGGGCAGGTCGAAGCGACCCTCGTGGCGCTCCGACTCGGCGATGTAGCGCGGCGCGGCGATCGCGATCAGCACGGCGATCGGCACGTTGACGAAGAACACCCAGCGCCAGTCGAGGTACTCGGTGAGCACGCCACCGGCCAGCAGGCCGATGGCCGCACCCGAGCCGGCCACCGCGGAGAACACGCCGAAGGCCTTGTTGCGTTCGGGGCCCTCGTCGAAGTTGGTGGCGATCAGGGCGAAAGCGGTGGGCGAACATATCGCGCCGCCGATGCCCTGGAGCGCGCGGGCGGCCAGCAGCATGCCGCCGTCCTGCGCGAAGCCGCCGAGCAGCGAGGCCAGCCCGAACAGCAGCGTGCCGGCGATGAACACCCGGCGACGGCCGAGGATGTCGCCCGCGCGGCCGCCGAGCAGCAGCAGGCCACCGAAGGTCAGCGTGTAGGCGTTGATCACCCACGACAGGTTGGTGGTGGAGAAGTTCAGCGCGTCCCTGATCTGCGGCAGCGCGATGTTCACGATGGTGGCGTCGAGGACGACCATCAGCTGCGTGGCGGCGATGACGGTCAGGGTGATGCCCTTGTTCCTGCCCTGGCTGCCTTGCGATGGAGAGTTCTTGCTGAGCGTGTCGGAGATAGCCAAGTTAGTGCCCCCTGCTGGCTACTGCTTCGTATGCTGTGGACCCGAGGTCCAGTGCGGGCCCGCGGCGTCCCGCAGGCTATGAAGGAACGGGATCGTTCACTAATCTGGACGATATCTTGGCCGAGATTGTGAACGCAAGCGTTCCCTAGGGTTGGTGACGATGGATCAGTTGGTGCGGCGCCAGGCGGCGGACCGGTCGGGCGGTCGGGCGGTCGAGCGCCCGACGGAGCGCCCGTCCGAGCGGCCGAACGGCCAGGCAGCGGACCGGGTGGGCGGGCAGCTCACGAAGCCGGTCGAGGGGCGGACGGCGGACTGTCCGCCCGCGCCCGCGTCGAGGGCCGTCGCCCCGGTGGCCGCGCCGGTGTCGTGCTGTCCGGTGAAGGCGGCCGCCGAGGTCCTGTCCCGGCCGATGCGCCGCCGGGGCAAGGAGCTGGAGCAGGCGATCTTCGGGGCCGCGCTCGACCAGCTCACCTCCGGCGGATTCGCACGGCTGACGATGGAAGGCATCGCCGGGGCCGCACGGACCGGGAAGGCCGCGCTGTACCGGCGCTGGGCGTCCAAGGTCGAACTCGTCATCGACGCCCTGGACTCCACTCTGCCACGGCCCTCCGACACCCCCGACCTCGGGTCCGCCCGCAATGAATTGCTGCTGCTCATCCAGGGTTTCGCGGAGGCGATGAGCTCCCGGTCGGGCGGTGCCATGCAGGCCCTGATGGCCGAGCTGGAGCACGAGCAGGCCGAGCTGTTCAAGGACTTCATCGTCCAGCGGGTGGTCGAGCCGACCAAGGCCACCATCCTGGAGATCCTGCGGCGGGGAGCCGAGCGCGGTGACGTCCGGCCCGGTGCGGTCACCCCGCTGGTCGCCGACGTGGCGCCCGCGATGCTGATGTACCGGGTCAAGGTCCGTGGCCGGCAGATCGGGTCTGAGTTCGCCGTCGAGCTGGTGGACGAGGTCCTGGTGCCGCTGATCCGCGGCTGACGCGCGGGCTCCTGCGGCTCGGTGGCGCGCGGCCGTGCCCGTGCGCCACCGGCGGGTGCGGCGTCGGGCCAGGGGGCGGCGGTGGAGGCAGGGGCGGCGGTGGGCGCGGGCGCGGTGGCCGGGGAAGGGTGGTCGGGGGTGGCTCCGGGCGGGGCTTACGCTGGAGGTTGCCCCAGCCGAAGGACTCCGCCATGCCCATCGTCCCGCCGACGCACTCCGTCGAGCGCTCGCTGCGCCGGGCCGGCGCCAAGATCGTCGTCGGTCTCGACGAGGTCGGGCGCGGCGCCTGGGCCGGACCGGTCACTGTGGGTGCGGCCGTCACCGGGCTGCGCAAGCCGCCGGAGGGCCTGACCGACTCCAAGCTGCTCACCGAGCTGCGCCGCGAGGCGCTCGCCCCGGTCCTCGCCGACTGGGTCACCGCGTACGCGCTCGGTCACGCCTCGGCGCTGGAGTGCGACGAACTGGGGATGACCGCGGCGCTGCGACTGGCCGCGGTGCGCGCCCTGGAGGCACTGCCGGTGGAGCCCGACGCGGTGATACTCGACGGCAAGCACGACTACCTGGGCGGCCCGTGGCGGGTACGCACGGTCATCAAGGGCGACCAGTCCTGCATCTGCGTCTCGGCGGCCTCGGTGCTCGCCAAGGTCCACCGTGACGGCCTGATGGCCGAACTGGGCGAGGCGTGCCCCGAGTACGGCTTTGCCGACAACGCCGGTTACCCGTCCCCGGTGCACCGGACCGCGCTGGAGGAGTTCGGCCCGACCGAGCAGCACCGGCTCTCCTGGGCCTACCTGGACGGGCTGCCCAAGTGGCGCCATCTGAAGCGGACCAGGGCCGTCGTCGGCGCCGGCGGACCGGGCGCGGCGGGCCCCGCCGACGAGCAGCTGACGCTCGGTTTCTGACGTTTCGTCGGGCATTGGCCGGGTGGGGGCGAAAGTCTCGTGGTGCCCAATGGGTGGGGCGCCCGTGCGCGCCCGACCGGCATTTGATAGATATCCGGGTATGCCTGTCTTCCCCGAGGAGCCGGAGATTCACGTGAGCCTCCCGGGCCCCGGCGTTCCCTTCCCCCGCGAGTCGGACGCACAAGCCCCCCGTACGCCTGCCGCCGGCAGCGCGACCCCTTCCGCACCGTCGACCGTCACCGCCGCCCCGGCCCCGGTGCCGGGCCAACGCCCCGCACCTCCGCGCCCGGCGCCGCCGCGCTCCGAGCGCCCGGGGCCGAAGCCCCGGCCGGCCGGGATCCCCAAGCCCGGCCCGCGCCGTCCGGAGCCCGCCGCACCGCAGATCGAGGTCCAACACCTCGCCGCCACCGCCGCGCAGGCGCTGGAGCGCGCCGACGAGGCGGTCGACCGGTTGCTGGACTCCGGTCGCAGCCCGGGCGCCGTCCTGGTGCTGACGGTCGGCGAGCCGCACCCCTGGCAGCGGCACGAACTCTCCTTCGGCGAGGAGCGCTACTGGGCGCAACTCGCTGAAGGCGGTGACGTGTTCTACGCGGACGCCGCGCTGACCCGCCCGGCCCGTCGCGAGGTGGTCGTGCTGGTCGTCAACGGCGGTACGGCCGACCGTGCCGCCGCGGCCTTCACCGAGGCGCGCGGCCGGGCCGCCGAGCTCCTGGTGGTCTGCGGAAACGCCGGCCCTGCCGCGGTGGCCGCCGGTGCACCGGCCGGCCGCCCGGTGACCGCCTGACAACTGTCGACCTCCGGGCCCGGCACCACCTGGTGCCGGGCCCGACCCATGCCGTCCGCCGCCTTGTCACCCGCCGCCTTGTCACCCGCAGTCCGGCCGCCCGCAGTCCGGCCACCGGTGGCCCCGCCCGCCTGACGCCTGACGCCTGACGCCCGGCGTCTCGGGGGAGTGGCCGGCCGCCCCGGGCGGGCGCCTCAGCGGGTGCCGGTGCGCCGGCCCGGTTCGATCGCCGCGACCCGCGCGGGCGCCCACGGGCGCTCGGACTGGCGCAGCGGGCGCTGTCCGCGGGCGCTGTCCAGCGCCGAGCGCGGCGGCAGCTCCGTCACGGTGTGGACCGGTCCGTCCGCCCATGAACCCGCGTGCGGATTGCGGCCGTTCCGACCGTCCCCGAGGATGTGCCAGCCCGTCGGGGTCAGCGTGATGTACGAGCCGCAGCGCAGCCCGTGCAGGGCGGCCGCGTCCTGCAGCGCCCACATCCAGGCGCCGTCCTGCGCCGTCCAGCCCGCAGCGCCCTCCCGGCACCGCAGCAGCACGGCCGTCCGGGTCGGGGCGGCCCGGCGCAGGTCGTGCGGGGTGACCTGGCGCAGGTGCGTCAGGAGCGCGTTGCGGTGCTGCCAGCCGTCGGTGTTGCGCGGCCAGGGGGCGAAGGAGGCCGAGGCGTTCAGCCGGTGCGACGCGTCCAGCACGGCGATCACGACCGTGCCGGGCTGCGGCAGGTGGCGTTGGTGCAGCTCCAGGACGAACTCGCGCGGGTCGCGCAGCAACGGGATCCCCGAGGCTGCCCACGTCTCCAGGTCGCTTACCCGTCTGGGCGCCGAACTCCGGGCGAGGGGATACTGACCTCGGCCGATACCGTTGATCACGATCCTCCTTCCCGACCCACGGGCGCGCGGGTACGTGTGTACGCCGAAGGCCTGGTCCAGCGGACCGGGTTCCGGGTACGGTCCAATTCTCAGGGCAGATGGGGTGGAGCGGCAACGATGAAATGATGAACGCCGCCCGAAAGCCAACGTTCTGCCGGATATATTCCATGGCGGCGCGAGCGCCACTCGCGGAGCGTCGGACCGTGATCCGGGTCGCGCGAAGGCCCGTGCGGAGTACTTTTCGCAAGGTCACCCCTCTCTTTGTCCGACCGATGCCCCCCGCGCCCGTGGATCTTCCGGTCCGCGCCGGCATTACTCCATTCGGGTGTACGTCGGCCGTGGAACCTGCCGCTCCGCCGTCGGCTTCCCGGTTTTCGCGCCCTGAAGCGCCTCCTCCTCGCTCGCCCCGGCCCCGCCTCAGCCCTGCACGGCCAGCACCAGCGGCAGGACGGCGCTCGCCCCGGCCTTGCGCAGCAGCCGGGCCGCGACGGTGACCGTCCACCCGGAGTCGACCAGGTCGTCCACCAGCAGCACCGGTCCGCCGGCCGCGGCCACCGCGGCCTCCACCTCCGGCGGCAGGGTGAGCGCGCCCGCCAGCGCGTGCAGCCGCTGGGCACTGTTGCTGCGCGCGCCCTGCGGCGGCCGGCCGGCCGCGTACTCGATCCGCCCGAGCAGGGGGAGCCGGCCGATCTCGGCGATCCGGGCACCGAGACTGCCGACCAGCTGCGGCCTGGTCGACGAGGCCATGGTCACCACGCCGACCGGCCGGTCGAGCCGGGCGCCCTCGGTCGTCGCGGGCCCGGCCCAGCCGCCGGGGCCGCGCGCCCAGTCGCTCAGTACCGTCACCAGGGCGTCCACCGCCTCGCCGGGCACCGGTGCGTCGGGCGCCTGGTCGGCCAGCAGCGTCCGGAGCCGGTTGCCCCAGCCGATGTCGGAGAGCCGGCCGAGGGCCCGGCCGGTCTCGGCCTGCTCGCCCGCCGGGATGCGGCCCTTGAGCGGCACGCCCAGCGCCTCCATGCCGGTCGGCCAGAGCCGCCGCGGCTCGAAGCCGACACCGGGCCGGCCGAGGGCCGCCCGCGCCGCGTCCAGCGCGGCGGCGGAGATCTCCGGGGTGTGCAGCGGCCCGGCGCAGTTGTCGCAGCGGCCGCACCGCTCGGCCTGCTCGTCGTCGAGCTGCCGCCGCAGGAACTCCATCCGGCAGCCGGTCCCCGCCGCGTACTCGCGCATCGCCGCCTGCTCGGCCTCGCGCGAGGCGGCGACCTTGGCGTACCGGGCGGTGTCGTACGCCCAGCTCTGCCCGGTGGCCGTCCAGCCGCCCTTGACCCGCCGCACCGCGCCGTCCACGTCGAGGACCTTGAGCATGGTCTCCAGCCGGGCGCGGCGCAGGTCCACCCGGGGCTCCAGGGCGGCGGTGGAGAGCGGCCGGCCGGCCTCGGCGAGGGCGTCGATGGTGCGGCGGACCTGCTCCTCGGGCGGGAAGGCCAGCGAGGCGAAGTAGCGCCAGATCGCCTCGTCCTCGCGGCCGGGCAGCAGCAGCACCTCGGCCCGGTCCACGCCGCGGCCCGCCCGGCCGACCTGCTGGTAGTAGGCGATCGGCGAGCTGGGCGAGCCCAGGTGCACCACGAAGCCGAGATCGGGCTTGTCGAAGCCCATGCCGAGCGCGGAGGTGGCGACCAGGGCCTTGACCCGGTTGGCCAGCAGGTCCGCCTCGGCGGTACGGCGCTCGGCGTCCTCGGTGCGGCCGGAGTACGAGGCGACCGGGAAGCCCCGCTCGCGCAGGAAGGCCGTCACCTCGTCGGCGGCGGCGACCGTCAGGGTGTAGACGATGCCGGAGCCGGGCAGCCGGTCGAGGTGGTCGGCCAGCCAGGCCAGCCGGTGTGCCGGGTCGGGCAGGGTGAGCACCCCGAGGGTGAGGCTCTTGCGGTCCAGCGGGCCGCGCAGCACGAGGGCGTGTTCGTCGGTGGAGCCGGTGCCGAGCTGCTCGGCGACGTCGGCGGTGACCCGGGCATTGGCCGTGGCGGTGGTGGCCAGTACCGGGACGCCCGGCGAGAGGTCGGCGAGCATGGTGCGCAGTCGGCGGTAGTCGGGGCGGAAGTCGTGGCCCCAGTCGGAGATGCAGTGGGCCTCGTCCACCACCAGCAGGCCGGTGGAGGCGGCGAGCTTGGGGAGCACCTGGTCGCGGAAGTCGGGGTTGTTCAACCGCTCGGGGCTGACCAGCAGGATGTCCACCGCACCCGCCGCGACCTCGGCCTGGATCGCGTCCCACTCGTCGGTGTTGGCCGAGTTGATGGTGCGCGCGTTGATGCCGGCCCGGGCGGCCGACTCGACCTGGTTGCGCATCAGGGCGAGCAGCGGGGAGACGATCACCGTCGGACCGGCGCCGCGGGCCCGCAGCAGGGCGGTGGCGATGAAGTAGACGGCGGACTTGCCCCAGCCGGTGCGCTGCACCACGAGGGCCCGGCGGTGGTCGACCACCAGGGCCTCGATGGCCGTCCACTGGTCGTCGCGGAGGGTGGCGGAGGGCCCGGCGAGCTCGCGCAGGACGGCCTCGGCCCGCGCCCGGACCTCGGCGCGGTCGGCGGCCGTCGCGCTGCCGGTGCCGGCCGTGGCGGTGGCGTCGGTGGCGGTGGTGTGGTTCTGCGGCTGCTGCATGCCGTCCATGTAACCCCGAGCCGCCGACAAAGGGCGAACGGCGGTGGTCACGCGTGGGTGGCCCAGGGGTGCATTTCATCAGCTCTTCCGCTGAACGGCCGCAGAATGTCCCCCGGGAGAGTGGGTCCGAATGACCCGAACGAGGGACGTTTTATCCACAGGCGGGCTTTATCCACAGGGAAAAGCGAAATCCCGGGGGAGCTCGCGAATTGCGGCAGTCTTCCGGCCATGAACAACGAACGCATCGCACGCCCCTTCGGCCCTGCCCCCGGCGGCCGGCCGGTGACCATGCGCGGCCCGGCCGACATGGCCGAGCTGCTGCCCTACCTGCTGGGCTTCTTCCCCGACGACAGCATCGTCGCCGTCGGGCTCCAGGGGCCGGACCTCCACCAGGGCGGGGTGATCCGGCTGGACATCCCCGAGTCGCCGCAGCAGTGGCCGGCGGCCGCCGACGAGACGGCCTCGCTGCTCGTCGGCCTCTCCGAGCGGCGGGACCGCCGGCCGGTCCAGGTCCTGCTCTACCTCTGTCAGGATCCCGACCGGGAGCACGGCCCGCCGGTGCTCGACCGGCTCGAACCGCTCGCGCAGGAGCTGCGGGCGGCCTTCGAGGCCAGGGGAGTGGCGGTGAAGGAGTCGCTCTGCGTCTCGTCCGGCCGCTGGTGGTCGTTCCTCTGCCGCCGGGAGGGGTGCTGCGACCCGGCCGGCCACCCGGTCCGGCCCGGCCCCGGACCGATGGCCGCGGCGGCCACGGTCGCCGGCCTCGCGCCGCGGGGCAGCCGCAAGGCGATCGTGGCGGGCTTGGCTCCGATCGGCCCGCCCGGTGCGGATGCCCAGCGGCTGGCGTTGGCCCGGGCCGTGGCGGGCGGGCCGGCCGGCGGCGCGCCGTCGCCCTCCCGGGAGCAGGGCGGCGCACTGCTCGATCAGGCCGTGGCCGAGTTCATGGCCGGCTCGCGCGCACTCGACGAGCAGCGGGCGGCGCGGCTGCTCATCGCCCTCCAGGACCGGCGCACCCGGGACCAGGCCGCCGAGTACGTCCGGCCCGAGGAGCTCGCGCCCACCCAGCGGCTCTGGCGCTTCCTCGCCAGGCGCTGCGTGCCGCCCTACACCGGTTACGCCCCGCCGCCGCTCACCCTGCTGGCCTGGGCGTCCTGGGTCGCGGGGGACACCGCGACGGCCCGCGTGGTGCTCGCCCACACGCTCCGGCTCGCCCCCTCCTACCTGCTGGCCCAGCTGCTCTACGAGTCGCTGAACGGCGGTCTCGCGCCGGAGGAGTTGCTGGCGAGCGTGGCGGCCGAGCGCAGCCGCCGCTCCGGCGGGGCGCCGGGAGCCGCGGCGGACAGCCCCGACAGCACCCCGGCGAGGAGCCCGGGCAATGACCCGGGCGGTGACCCGGAGCAGGCTCCGGAGGAGCCGTCGGTCCCTGCCCCGGCCAAGCCTCGCCGCCGGCGGGCCCGGAAGGGGGCGGCCGAGGCCGATGCTCCGGGGGTCTCGGAGGTCGTGAGGCCGGCGGCCACGGCGGAGCCGGTGGACGCAGCGGGCGCGGCCGGTACGGCGGGGCGGGTCCCCGATCGCCCGGTCAGGGCCACGCCGAAGCCCGGTGAGGCCGGTCGGCCCGAGGTCGGCCCGAGCGGTGGCCCCGATGGTGGGCCGCCGGTGCGGATGCCCGACCGCGACGCGGGCCGTCCGTCCGCCAGGGCGCGTTCCGTCCGAAGGCTGCGGCTGGGCCGCGCCTCGCCCTGGGCCTCGGAGGAGGCCATGGCGGGCGGGCGCAGCCGGTGTCGCGGTGCCCGTGGTTCGGCGGGCCGGTCCCGGCATGTGCGGTGACGGCCTCGCAAGCCCGGAGCCCCGGCTCGTCCGTCCGTCGGTCGGCCCGGGCAACCGCCCGGGCCGACCGGCACCGGCGCCGGCCGTGCCGCCGTTCCGAGCCGGAGGCCGCCGCCTGCTACGCCTCCCCGCGCGCCATCGCGATCAGGCGGTCGAGCACCTTGCCCCCGCTCACCCGGAGCCCGTCGTGCTCCCACTCGTTGGTGACCCACGTCCGCAGGCCGCGTACGGCCCGGGCGGTCTCCAGCGAGTCGGCGGTGTCGACGTACATGTCGTCGTGGTAGACCGCCGCCACCACGGGCACCTCGTTGACGGCCAGCCGGGCCGGGTCGTACAGGTCGGCCCAGTCGGTGCGCGCGGCGAGCAGCTCCGCCGTCTCCTTCAGCGGGCGGAGCGACGGGTCGGTGTCGAACATCCAGGGGTAGATCATCTCGCCGGTGAAGAGCACCGGAGCCCCGGACTCCAGCGCCGCCGGGGCGTCGAATGCGGGGAACTCCTTGCGGACGCGCTCGGCCGACCAGGCGGTGCCCGCCCGGTCCACCGACTGCTGGCCGTAGATCGGCTCGTGCAGTACGGCGTACAGCGGCCCCTCGGCGAAGGAGACCTTGGCCTGCACGCCGGCCAGGAAGGTGTCGGACAGCTCGGGCCCCGCGGGGCCCTCCACCCAGGCCTCCTCCAGGAGGTAGTGCAGGCTCCCGGAGCCGCTGCCGCCGCCGAGCATCAGGCCGAGGGCCTGGAACGCCTGGACGGTGAGCAGCCCGCCGTCGGGCAGGGTCGCGGGCGAGGCGACCAGGTGGGCGGCGATTCGCCGGACGGCCTCGACGTCCTGCGGGAAGCGGGCGTAGTGCTCCTCGTTCTTGCGGACGACCCGGGGGTAGGCCGCCCGGTAGACGTCGTCGGCCGAGCTGCGCAGGCCCGCGAGACCCCCGGTGATGAAGGCCTCGTGCAGCCCCTCGGGCGCGATCGAGAGGTAGGTGAGGAGGCAGAAGCCACCGAAGCTCTGCCCGAGCACGCTCCAGCGCCGGTCGTCGCCGAGCAGCCGGCGGCGGATCAGCTCGGCGTCCCGCACGATCGAGTCCGCGCGGAAACGCGCCAGGTAGTCCGCCTGCTCCTGGGCGCCGCCGCGCCGGGCGAGGGTCTGCCGGTTCGCGGGCGTGGACCGCCCGGTGCCGCGCTGGTCGAGCAGGAGCACCCGGTAGTCGTCGAGGGCGCGCTCCAGCCAGCCGTCCCGGCCGAGCGGGCGCCCCGCCTTGCCGCCCGGTCCGCCCTGGAGGAAGAGCAGCCAGGGCAGGTCGTCCTTCTCACGGCGGGCGGCCACGACCTCGCGGGCGTACACGTCGATCTGCTCGCCCTGTGGGGCGGTGTGGTCGAGCGGCAGGCGGAAGACGTGGTCGGTCGTGACAATCCCGGGCAGCCGGCTGGCGGTGGACATACAACTCCTCGGTATGTGTCTGGTTCACAGCGGTCACGTCGCCGCTCACGGTGTTGCCGGTGCGGGCGCCGCAACCCCCGCACCGTATCCTGACGGCGGTCGGACACGGGTTCGACGGTTGCCGTTCACGACCGTCCGTCCGGGGAGCCGCACGAGGTTGTACGACAGCCGCGGCGTACGCGGTTCGGCCGCAAGCTCCACCGGCCCCGAGCTCCACGGCCCGGAGCGGCTGCGGCCCGGCGGTGGCGGCGGCACGACTGCCCGGTACCCCGGTGCGGCGGGCCGAAGTGACAGATCGAGCGTTACCTGCGGCCGGTCCACGGCGTTCACCCCGGGGGCACTGTGCCCGGACGGACACCGGGCTCCCGGAGGCGGACGACGCCGCGCCGCGCCGAGTGCCGCGCCGCGTCGGCGGCCGACGCACCGCCCGTCCGGTCGACGGGTGCGGCCGAGAGGCCGCGGCCGCCCCGCACCCGTCGACGGCGGGTTCGGGCGCCGATCGGGACACGGCGTCACCGGTACGACCGGACGTGGGCCATGACGAAGTGCCGGGCACCAGGGCGTGCCCGGGAGAGGCAGGCCCGGTACCCCAGCGGTACCGGGCACCGCATGGCACGGCCCGGCGACGGGTACGGCCAGACACGGCAGACACGCCGGCGGGAACCCCCACCGGCCAGGCATCATCAGCACGCGATCGAGCATGCTCGCGGCCCACCGGCCCCACCGGCCACCGGACCGCCGAGGGGAGGAGAGTCCGGTGACCGCCATGAGGCCACCACAGGCCATGCCGGCCGAGAGCGTGGTCGGTGCGCCGCGACCGGTCGGCCGCCCCGACCAGGCACCGCCGGGCATGCCCGCCGGCGCGCCCGTCGGCCCGGCCCGGTCGGCGGCGCCGCCGCGTCCGCAGCCCGCCGCCGTCCACCACGCGGTGCTCTGCGTCAACGCGCCCGCCATGGCCGCCTCCGGCCCGGACGGGCAGCTGCGCGGTCACGGCCTCCACGGCTTCTACCGATCCGGTGTCCGGGTACTGGCCCGGATGGAGCTTCGGATCGGCGGCATGGAGCCGCTGCCGCTCCAGGGCACCCTGACCACGGCGGCGCAGGCCCGCTTCCTCGGCGCCGTCCGGATCCCCGGCGACCTCGACCCCGATCCGGCGCTCACCGTCGAGCGCCTGCGCCATGCCGACGGGGTCGAGACCGTCACCGTCCGGAACACCGGCAGCCGGCCCGCCCGGCTGCCGCTGGAGATCGCCCTCGGCACGGACCTCGGCCCGGTCGGCGAGATCGCCGCCGGACACCGGCCGCCGGACCTGCCCGGGCAGGTGCAGTCCGCCGGGCTGCGCTGGGCCGGTCCCACCCACAGTGCCGTCGTCAGCGCCAAACCCTCGCCGCACGCCGTCCTGGCCGGCGCCGGTGTGCTGCGCTGGGACTTGGAGGTGCAGCCCGGCGCGCGCTGGTCGGTCGAGCTGCGCACCGAGCTGGAGAGCACCGCCCCCGGCCCGCGGCCCCCGGGTGGCCGGGGCACCGGAGTCCCGCTGCCCTGGGCGGATCCGGAGGTCCGCAGCGACGACCACCGGGTCGAGCTGCTGGTGCCGCGCGCGCTGGACGCCCTCGGCGGCCTGCTGTTCGCCGACCCGGACCGCCCGACCGACCTCTACCCCGCCTCCGGCGCACCCTGGCGCTTCGGCCTCGCCCCGGCCGACGCGCTCTGGGCGGCCCGACTGACACTCCCGCTGGGCACCCGGCTGGCGGCCGGGACCCTGCGGGCACTGGCCCGCCGTCAGCAGCTCGCGCCCGCCGCCGCCCAGGCGGGCCCCGGTCAGCCCGGCCGCCGCCCCGAGGGGCTGCTTCCCGGGGCGCTGCGGCACGGAGGCCCGGAGCTGCCGCCCACCTGCACGGCCACCGAGGCGACGCTGCTGTTCGTCACGGTGCTGGCCGAGGCCTGGCGCTGGGGCCTGCCCCGGCACGAGGTCGCCGAACTGCTGCCGGCCGCCGAGCGGGCGCTCGGGGCACTCCGCGACGGTCTGGTCGACGGCTTCGTCACCGACCTGAGCCGCCCGGCGGAGGAGCGGGCCGCCCATCCGGTGGCGGCCCGGGCCGAGGTCCAGGCCCAGGCGCACCGGGCCGCGCTGCACGGCGCCGAGCTGCTGGAGGCCTTCGGCCGCCCCGGCGCCGAGGAGTGGCGCAGTTGGGCGGCCGCCCTGCGGGGGCGCTTCCGCGAGCGGTTCTGGATCGACGACCTCTCCGGCGGGCG
This sequence comes from Kitasatospora sp. NPDC003701, assembly GCF_053587085.1. NCBI lineage: Bacteria > Bacillati > Actinomycetota > Actinomycetes > Kitasatosporales > Streptomycetaceae > Kitasatospora > Kitasatospora sp. NPDC003701. The sequence goes on along the minus strand of NZ_JBSFNM010000021.1, from coordinate 46,170 downwards.
GCCGGCGGCGGGCCTCGTCCCGGGCGGCCAGCCGCTTCCCGCCGTCGCCTCCTCCTTCGTCCACCTCCTCGACCCGGGGCTCTGCGCCGACGGCGGTCGGCACGAGAGCCTGCTCGACCGCGAACAGACCAGGCTCCTCGCCCAGCGCCTGGCCGCGCCCGAGCTGGACAGCGGCTGGGGGCTGCGCACGCTCAGCGCCAAGTCGCCCCGGTTCAACCCGCTGGGTCACCGCAGCGGGGCGGTGCGCGTCCATGAGACCGCCCTCGCGATCGCCGGGCTGGCCGAGGCCGGCCACGAGAACGAGGCCGGCGCGCTGCTGGAGGGCCTGCTCGGTGCGGCCGCCCACTTCGAGGGCCGGCTGCCCGAGATGTACGCGGGGGAGCAGCGCGTCCTCGGCTGCCCGCCGGTGCCGCACCCGGCCGCCTGCCACCCGGCGGCGGTGTCGGCGGCCGGAGCCGTGCACGCGGTGTTCGCCCTCGCCGGGGTCCGCCCCGACGTGCCGGGTGGGCGGGTGCTGGTCCGGCCGGCCAGTACGGCGCCGCTCGGCGAGCTGCAACTGACCGGGCTGCGGGTCGCGGGCGAACCGTTCTCGGTGCGGGTGAGCCGGATCGGCGTCGCGATGGTCGAGGAGGCGTCGGCGGAACTCCAGCTGGTCGCCCGCTGATCCTCCGGAACCGTGCCCCGGTCGGGCGGGGCCGCCCGCCCGGCCCGCCCGGCCCTCGGGCCGCGTGCGGTCGCGGCGCGGTTCGTGCGCGGGCCTGTGCTTATCGTCAGAGAGACGACTATGATCGTCGCCATGTCGCGTTATGACCCGTCGGCCTTCCCCCCGTTCGCTGTCACGGTTGACCTGGTGGTGCTGACGGTGCGGGACCACGCGCTGTGCGCCCTGCTGGTCCGGCGGGGCGAGCCCCCCTTCCAGGGCTACTGGGCCCTGCCCGGCGGCTTCGTCCGCCCGGACGAGGGCCTGGCCGAGGCGGCCTCCCGGGAGCTGGCCGAGGAGACCGGTCTGCGCGCCTACTCCGCTCCGGGCCACGACGCGGCGAGCTCCGGCACGGCCGGCGCGCACCTGGAACAGCTCGCGACCTACGGTCACCCGCAGCGCGACCCCCGGATGCGGGTGGTCAGCGTGGCCTACCTCGTCCTGGCACCCGATCTGCCGACCCCCCGGGCCGGTGGCGACGCCAGCGGCGCCCGCTGGGCCCCGGTCGCCGAACTGCTCGGGCAGAGCCCGGTCGACGGCGTCCCGCTCGCCTTCGACCACGGGCTGATCCTGGCCGACGGGGTCGAGCGCGCCCGCTCCAAGATCGAGTACTCCTCGCTGGCGACGGCCTTCTGCCCCACCGAGTTCACCGTCGGCGAGCTGCGGCGGGTCTACGAGGCGGTGTGGGGCGTGGTGCTCGACCCGAGGAACTTCCACCGCAAGGTCACCGGCACCCCCGGCTTCCTGCTGCCCTCCGGCGGCACGACCACCCGCCAGGGCGGCCGCCCTGCGCAACTGTTCACCGCAGGCGGGGCCACCGTGCTCAACCCGCCCATGCTGCGCCCGGAGTCCTGAGACACCGCGCCCGTCCGGCCACCGCCCGCTCCCGCGCCGGGAGCGGCGGACCGGGGTCCGTACGCCGGAGCCCCCGCACGCCGCCGGACCCCCTGGTGACCGAGCCCCGGCGCCCGCAGCTCCGTGCCCGATCAGCACCCCGTGGCTCCGTCGCAGGATCGGATTGTCCCCTGATCGGGTGAGGTGCGTGGGCAGCGGGCCCGTGCCGCTCCCGCAATGCCCGGAATCGCCGCTCCGGCCCCCTAATGTGCTGGCGCGGGGCCGTGCGGGCACGGCTCGCGCCGCGCAGACCAGGTCGGCCGAGGGCACGGGAGCAGCCAGCGATGATCCAGATCACCGGACTGACCAAGGTCTACCGCAGGGGCGGTCCGCCGGCGGTGCTCGATCTGACCTTCGACGCCCGCCCGGGCGCGGTGACGGCCCTGCTGGGTCCCGAGGAGGCGGGCAAGTCCACCGCGCTGCGGCTGATGCTCGAACTCGAACGCGGCCAGGGCGTCACGCTCTTCGAGGGCCGCACCTACCGCCGGCTCCGGCGTCCGGAGCGTGAGGTCGGCGTGCTGCTGCCCGGCCCCGGCGAAGCCGGGGAAGCGGTCGCGGGGCACCCCGGCCGAAAGGCCGTCAGCCACCTCAGGATGCTGGCGGCCGCCGCCGGAGTGCCCGCCCGGCGGGCCGACGAGCTGCTGGAGCAGACCCGGCTGGCCGCCGTGGCCGGGCAGCGGCTGCGCAGCTTCTCACCCGGCATGCACCGGCGGCTGGCCCTCGCCGCGGCCCTGCTCGGAGACCCCGGCATCCTGGTCCTCGACGCTCCCACCGAGGGGCTGTCGCCGCGCAACGTGGAGTGGTTCCACTCCTTCCTGCGCTCGTTCGGTGTCGCGGGCGGCACGGTCCTGGTGACCACCCGTACGCCGCAGGAGGCTGCCCGGCTCGCGGACCGCGTGATCACGCTCGACCGGGGCCGTCTGGTGGCCGACCAGGAGGTGGCGGAGTTCTGCCGCACCCGGCTCAGTCCGGAGGTCGCCGTGCGCGGGCCGCAGATGGCCCGGCTGGCCGACCTGTTGTCGGGTCAGGGCGCGGCGGTGCGCCGCGACGGCGGGGCCGGCCTCGCGGTGTCGGGGATCGGCCGCACCGAGATCGGTGAACTCGCCTACCGCCACGGCATCCTGCTGCACGAGCTCGCCGATCGGGTGGTCGAGCAGCCCGCGCCCCGCGCCACCCTGCCCACGGCTTCGGGGCGTTCGGGCCGGCTCCACGTCACGTCGGCGCCGGGCGGGCCCCGCTCCGCTCGTGTGGCCGAGCCCCGCCCGGCCGAGGCCCGTGCCGAACCCGCCGAGCCGGCGCCGGAGCCCCAGGCCTCCCCGGGGGCGCCGGCCCAGGTGTCCCGGCCGACCGCAGGCGCACCGGGCTCCGGCGCTCTGCCGGTCCTCGCGCTGCCCTCTTCGTCCGCCGTGGCCGCGGCTGCCGGCACTGTCGCCGTCGCGGCCGCGACGGCGCTGTCGGCGGTCACGGCCCGCGCCGCCCGGCCCGAGCCACAGCAGAACCAGCCGAGCCAGCCGCTCCGGCCGAACCAGCCGCTCCGGCCGGGCCGGCACCCCAACCCGCCCCGCCGGCCCGAGCCGGAAGCCGCCGGGACCGCAGACTCCACCGGCACCCCCGGAATCGCCGACACCCCCGGCACCCCCGGCAGTGGCGGGGACCTCGAGACGGCGGACACCTCTCCGACCGTCGCCGTGGACCGCCTGTTTCGTGACGGCCTCCGCAGGCTCGTCCGGTCCGGCAGCGGCCCGGCCCCCGACCCCCGCACCCCCCGCGAGGACACGGCCGGGGACCTGCTGACCGCCGACACCGTCCGCCTCGGCCGGCTGGACCCGGCAGCCGCCGCTGACGCGCCGCCCGTCCGTCCGGCCCCGGCCGCCGCCCCCGCCACCCCCGCTACCCCCGCCGTCCCCGACCACCGGAGCGAGTGAACCGTGCGTGTACTGGCCTACGAGCTGCGCCGGCTGCGCGGCCTTCGCTCCACCTGGCTGCTCCTCGCCGCCGTGCTGCTCTGCGACGCCGTGGTGGCCGCGGTGCTGGCCGCCCAGACGCCCGCCGGGCCGCTGACCGGATCGGCGGGCGTGCGGCTGCTGACGGCGGCCGTACCGCTGATCCCGCTGCCGTTCGCGGCGCTCGGCGCCGGGGTGCTGGGCGCGCTGTCCTACGGCCACGAGGTGCGGCACCCGGGGCTGGCGGCCTCGCAGGTGTCGTATCCGCGCCGGGTGCGGCTGCTGCTCGCCAAGCTGGTGGTGATCGGCCCGGTGGCCGGGCTGCTGGCGCTGTCCACCCTCCTGGTCGACACGGTGGCCGTGCACTTCGCGCTCCCGGAGGGGGTGGAGGTGGCCGCTTGGTCCGAGCCGGCCGCCCTGTCGGGCCAGGTGTCCGAGGCGCTCTCCTCGGCGGGTCTCACCGGGCTCGCCGACCTGCCCGGGGCGTTCGCCCCCGCGGCGCTCGCGGTCGGTCACGGGGTGCCGGCCGCCCTGCTGGCCTTCGTCCTGCTGGTGGTCGTGGCGGGCTGGACCGGGGTGCTGACGGCCTCGCTGACCCGCAGCGCCGCCGCGGGGGTGCTGCTGCTCTGCGCGCTGCCGCCGCTGCTGGAGTCCGGGGTGGCGCTGCTGCTGCGGCAGACGGGTACGGCCTGGCCGGCCCGCGCGACGGAGCTGCTGCCGTTCCAGTCCGGCGTCGAGTGGGCGTACGGATGGGTGTACGGCGGGGACCACCGGGTTGCGGAGAGCGGTTCGGTGCTGACCGATCCCGCGCTGCTGGCGGCGGTGGCGGCGCCCGCGGTCGTGCTGCTGGTCGCCTCCCTGCTGATCCAGGCCCGGCGCCGGGCGCTCTGAGGCGACGGACGGGCGTACGGATCCGCTCGGGCGCCGGTCCGCGGGCCCGACCGGAGGCCGTCGAAAGACTCGCCGAAGGCCGGGAGGCCGCCGGGAAGGGCCGTGCGCGGCCCGGGCCTTCGCTGACGGTCTGCCAAGATCGACCAGCAGTGGCCGTAATGTGCGGTTCTTCCTGATAAGAAGTCAATTATCCAGTCACGGTCGATCACCCTTTCGTGTGCTTTTCACGAGAATTCTCAAGCTGCGCCCGCGGATCGCCGACAAAGGACCTGTGAGTACCCTTGCGCACCCCACCATGACCCCCGCCCGTTCCGCCGAAGGTGCCATCCCCGGCGCCGGCGATCTGGACCGCTTCTCGTACGCCGACCGGCCGACCCCGCCGGCGCCCCGCTGGGAGGGCGCCGAGTCGGATCTGGCCCGGGTCGGCCGCAAGACCACCAGCAGTCGGGGCCGAGGCCTGCACGGCCAGCTCGTGCAGCAGCTCGGTCAGATGATCGTCTCGGGCGACCTCGGCGCCGACCGCCCGCTCGTCCCCGAGGAGATCGGCCAGCGTTTCGAGGTCTCCCGCACCGTCGTCCGCGAGTCGCTGCGCGTGCTGGAGGCCAAGGGCCTGGTCAGCGCCCGGCCGAACGTCGGCACCCGGGTCCGCCCGGTCGGCGACTGGAACCTGCTCGACCCGGACATCATCGAGTGGCGCGCCTTCGGCCCGCAGCGCGACGAGCAGCGCCGGGAGCTGTTCGAGCTCCGCTGGGCGATCGAGCCGCTGGCCGCCCGGCTCGCCGCCGGCCACGGCCGGGAGGACGTCCAGCAGCGGCTGGTCGAGCTGATCGAGATCATGGGCCACGCCGCCGCCCAGGCCGACCTCTCCACGTTCTCGCGGGCCGACGCCGAGCTGCACGCCCTGATCCTGCAGATGGCGGGGAACCGGATGCTGGAGCACCTCTCCGGGATCGTCTCCTGCGCGTTGCAGGTGTCCGGCGGCCCGGCCACCTCCTGCGAGCGGCCCTCGGAGGCCTCGGTCAGCCTGCACGCCCGACTGGTGGACGCCCTGGGCACCGGTGACGGCACCGCCGGCGAGGCCGCCGTGCGGGCGCTGCTCACCGTCCACCCGGAGATCGAGCCGTCCGTCCCCGCCCCCCGGGAGCACTGAGTCGCCCACCCGGCGACCGAGCGGCCCCGCGAACCCCCGGCCCTCCGGCTGCACCGCACGGCGCAGCCGGAGGGCTTCTTCGCGCCCGCCGCGCCCCGCCCGGCCCGACCCGCCCGCCGTGCCCCGCCCGGCCCGACCCGCCCGCCGTGCCCGGCCCGGCCCGGCGGCCACCGTGTCCGGGCCACCCGGCCCCGGCCCTGGCCCCGCTCTCCGTTCCCGCCGCCCGCTCCCGCCCCCACCCCGGCCGCCCGGACGTCCGCAGTCGCGCCGCCGACCCGTGGTGATCTTCCGGATCGTCATGTCCCACGGAAGCCGCCCCCCGACAATGGCCTGCCCATGCCAAGAGCTTTCCCGCGAGTGAGGGATGATGGAAGCCGGCCCCGGGCCGCGGCCGCCGAGTGGTGTGACCCGCGACACGAAGGCCATGCGTAACACTTGACGAGTAGCAGCGATGTGTCCTGAGCGGAAGCAGCTCCGGAATACCCCAACATGTCAGAATGCTGTGTTGGTCTGCGGCGCTGCTGCCGTCCTGCAAACCCAGTCCTCAAGCCCGAGTCGGTCGGAATCGACACCGCGCGTCCGAAGCGCGATTTCCTTCCCCGCCCGCTCGGGCGGCCGGTACGGGTTCGAGTCCACTCATCGTCCGAGAGGTTGTTCGTGTCGGCCAGCACATCCCGTTCGCTTCCCCCCGAGATCGCCGAGTCCGCGGCTCTGCTGGCGCTCATCGAGCGGGGCAAGGCCCAGGGGCAGATCGCCGGTGACGACGTGCGCCAGGCGTTCGAGGCGGACCAGATCCCGGTCACCAAGTGGAAGAACGTCATGCGCAGCCTCAACCAGGTTCTGATTGAGGAGGGGGTGGACCTTATGGTCAGCGCGGCCGAGCCGGCCGGTGCCAAGCGCAAGAGCGTCGCTGCCAAGAGCCCCACCAAGCGCACTGCCACCAAGGCGGTCACCACCCGGAACCCGGCCGCTCCGTCGGCCCCGACCAAGCCCCCCGTGCGCATCGCACCCGGTGCCACCATCTCCACTCCGGCGGTCGCGGCCGCCGCGGCCCCGGTCGGTACGGTCTCCGCCGAGATCACCACCGAGGCGACGGGCACGCTCTCCGCCGAGGCGAAGGCGTCCGCGGCGAAGAAGGCCGCCCCGGCGAAGAAGGCGGCCGCCAAGAAGACCGCCGCGCCGGCCAAGAAGACCGCCGCCAAGAAGACCGCCGCCACCAAGGGCAAGGGCGACGAGGAGCTCGGCGGCGAGGAGGAGCTCCTCGAGGACGTCGCGCTGCCCGGCGACAAGGCGGGCGAGGAGGCGGAGCCCGAGGAGGAGTCGCAGGGGTTCGTCCTCTCCGACGACGACGAGGACGACGCTCCGGCCCAGCAGGTCGCCGTCGCCGGCGCCACCGCCGACCCGGTCAAGGACTACCTGAAGCAGATCGGCAAGGTCCCGCTGCTCAACGCCGAGCAGGAGGTCGAGCTCGCCAAGCGCATCGAGGCCGGCCTGTTCGCCGAGGACAAGCTCTCGGCCGCGGACAAGCTGGCTCCGAAGCTCAAGCGCGAGCTGGAGATCATCGCCGAGGACGGGCGCCGCGCCAAGAACCACCTGCTGGAGGCCAACCTCCGCCTGGTCGTCTCGCTGGCCAAGCGCTACACCGGCCGCGGCATGCTCTTCCTGGACCTGATCCAGGAGGGCAACCTCGGTCTGATCCGTGCGGTCGAGAAGTTCGACTACACCAAGGGCTACAAGTTCTCCACCTACGCCACGTGGTGGATCCGCCAGGCGATCACCCGCGCGATGGCCGACCAGGCCCGCACCATCCGCATCCCGGTGCACATGGTCGAGGTCATCAACAAGCTGGCCCGCGTCCAGCGCCAGATGCTCCAGGACCTGGGCCGCGAGCCCACCCCGGAGGAGCTGGCCAAGGAACTCGACATGACCCCGGAGAAGGTCATCGAGGTCCAGAAGTACGGCCGCGAGCCCATCTCGCTGCACACCCCGCTGGGTGAGGACGGCGACAGCGAGTTCGGTGACCTGATCGAGGACTCCGAGGCGGTCGTGCCGGCCGACGCGGTCTCCTTCACCCTGCTCCAGGAGCAGCTGCACTCGGTGCTGGACACCCTGTCCGAGCGCGAGGCGGGTGTCGTCTCGATGCGCTTCGGCCTGACGGACGGTCAGCCGAAGACGCTGGACGAGATCGGCAAGGTGTACGGGGTCACCCGTGAGCGCATCCGCCAGATCGAGTCCAAGACCATGTCGAAGCTGCGCCACCCGTCGCGCTCCCAGGTGCTGCGCGACTACCTGGACTGATCCGCGACCAGCGGGACCTCGCCGGACCTTCCGGTCCGGCCGGGTCCCGCGATTCGTCGTGCGGTCCGTCGTGCGATTCGTTGTGTGAGAAGGCCCGGAGCCCTGTGCTCCGGGCCTTCTCGCGTGTCCGGTGGGCCGCTCGGCGGCGGGGTGCGTCAGCGTCCGGGTGGCCCTTGTCGCTCGTCCGGGTGGCGGTGCGGCGGGAAGCGGTCGCACAACGTAGTCGATCACCTACGCTGTGCCGGTTGCCTGCTACCGAGCCAACTGGAGACACGGTGCTGCCCAACCCGGATCGCGCGGACCTGCCGACCGTCGCCTCGCCATCGGCGTGCCCGGCCACCCGGCCGGTGCGGCGCCGCTACCGGGCCGCCGTCCTGGGCCTGCTCGCGGTGCTGCCCGCGGCGCTGGTCGCGGTCGGACCGGCCGCACCGGCCCAGGCCCAGCGTCGGATCGTCGGCGGCGCCGCCGCGACCACCGCCGACCACCCGTGGATGGTGGCGGTCGCCAGCCGCCAGCAGTTCGGCAACGGCCGCTCGGGGCAGTTCTGCGGCGGCGCGCTCGTCACCCCGACCAAGGTCGTGACGGCCGCGCACTGCTTCTACGACGAGTCCAAGGGCCAGCGGGTGGAGCGCCCGGGGCTGAAGGTCGTGGTCGGCAGGGACGACCTGCGTGGCTCGGCCGGCCGTGAGGTGCCCGTCCAGGCGGTCTGGATCCACCCCGACTACGCCTTCGCCGCCAACATGAACGATGTGGCGGTGCTCACCCTGGGTGAGTCGCAGGGCGTCCGGCCCGTGATCGATCTGGTCGGCCAGGGGGAGACCGAGTCGTACCGCGCGGGCACCAGGGCGCAGGTCTACGGCTGGGGGGACACCACCGGCCACAGTGACTACTCGCCCACGCTCCGCAGTGTCGACGTCGCGATCGTGCCGGATCAGACCTGTGCGCAGGCCTACCCCGGTGGGTCGGACGGGCGTTTCGATGCCCGCGGCATGGTCTGTGCCGGTGAGGAGAAGGGCGGGAAGGACGCCTGCCAGGGCGACAGTGGCGGCCCGCTGATCGTCGGCGGCCGCCTCGCCGGGCTGGTCTCCTGGGGGACGGGCTGCGCGGAGGCGGCCCACCCGGGCGTCTACACCCGCATCGGCACGGTCTCCGACGCGGTACGCTCCGTCCTGTAGCCGAATGGTCACGTTCTGACGCGCCGTCGTCCGGTCCCGCGCCGGCGCGTCCGACCGGACGACGACGGCGCAGCCGCGGTCCGGAACCACGGCGGCCGGAAACAGCAGAGCCGGGCGACCGACCCCCGAGGGGACCTGTCGCCCGGCTCACCGGTCGCGCGCGGTGCGCGGCCGGACACAGCTCGTGGCCTGCTGCTGCTGTGGGCGCCCGGTATCAGCGCTCTTCGTCGGCGGCCGTGGCGTTGGTGGTGTTGCTGAGCCGGCCGCTCTCGTCCTGTATCTCCACGGCGATCTTCTTGAGCTCGGGCTCGAACTTCCGGCCGTGGTGGGCGCAGAAGAGCAGCTCTCCGCCGCTGGCGAGTACGACGCGCAGGTAGGCCTGGGCGCCGCAGCGGTCGCAGCGGTCAGCCGCGGTGAGCGGGCTCGCAGGGGTCAGAACAGTAGTCACGTCGCCTCTTCTCTAGCTCGACGAGCTGTCGTACCAGGGTCAACATCCAACCAGGCCGAAAACGTTCCCGCTCGTGGCTTTTCTTCTTTGAGGATTCTGCTGTGTTGATGAGGACGTGCCCCGGGGGCCGGTGGTTCATGCGTACCGAATCCCAGGATCCGCCTGTCCCTCGAACGCCCGATCGGGACGGGGTGCGAGGTCCGCGTAGCATAATCCTCTGCTGGGTTGGAGCATAAGCCCCGTCCTGGGCCCCGGTAGCCTGCATAACGGCAGTTCCGGAGCCTGCGCCCGGTCCCACGATCCGCCAGGACCGGTGGTACCGGGAGGAGATGGCGCTCCCGTGCGCGGAATCCGGCGCGGTGCTTGTTCGCGCAGCGCGTACAAGCTGCGCGGGACCGGCCCGCCGTGCTGTGCACCCAGCGAAGCGGCGTGCACACGCGGTGGAACGGCTGTCGGTGCGGTGTGCTGCACTGGCGGACGTTCCGGCTGTGCCCGGATGTGACCGATGAGACAGAACTTCACCGAGGAGAGTGCCGCGTGAGTGCCGAAACAACCGTGCCGTCCGCACTGCTGGCCGGGGACGACGGCTCCAACTACACCGCTCGGCACCTGCTCGTCCTGGAGGGTCTGGAGGCGGTCCGCAAGCGCCCCGGCATGTACATCGGCTCCACCGACAGCCGGGGCCTGATGCACTGCCTCTGGGAGATCATCGACAACTCGGTCGACGAGGCCCTCGGCGGTTACTGCGACCGCATCGACGTCGTCCTGCACGACGACTCCTCGGTCGAGGTGTGCGACAACGGTCGTGGCATCCCGGTGGACGTCGAGCCCAAGACCGGGCTCTCCGGCGTCGAGGTCGTGATGACCAAGCTGCACGCCGGCGGCAAGTTCGGCGGCGGCTCCTACGCGGCCTCCGGCGGTCTGCACGGCGTCGGCGCGTCCGTCGTCAACGCCCTGTCGGCCCGGCTGGACGTGGAGGTCGACCGCAGCGGCCACACCCATGCGATCAGCTTCCGCCGGGGCACCCCCGGCATCTTCACCGAGGGCGGCCCGGACGCCCCCTTCGAGCCCGCCAACGGTCTCAGCAAGGCCCGCAAGGTGCCGAAGACCCGCACCGGCACCCGGATCCGCTACTGGGCCGACCGGCAGATCTTCCTCAAGGACGCCCGGCTCTCCCTGGAGCACCTGCACAACCGGGCCCGGCAGACCGCCTTCCTCGTCCCCGGCCTGACCATCGTCGTCCGTGACGAGCGGCTGACCGAGAGCGACCAGGTCGAGGAGTCGACCTTCCGCTACGACGGCGGCATCGCCGAGTTCTGCGAGTTCCTCGCACCGGACAAGCCGGTCTGCGACGTCCTGCGGCTGCACGGCGAGGGCACCTTCAAGGAGACCGTCCCCGTCCTGGACGAGGTCGGCCACATGACGCCGACCGAGGTCACCCGCACCCTCGGGGTGGACATCGCGCTGCGCTGGGGCGCCGGCTACGACACCACCCTGCGCTCCTTCGTCAACATCATCGCCACCCCCAAGGGCGGCACCCACGTCACCGGCTTCGAGCGCTCGCTCGCCAAGACCGTCAACGAGGCGCTCCGCGCCGCCAAGGTGCTGCGCGTCGCCGAGGACGACATCACCAAGGACGACGCCACCGAAGGCCTCACCGCCGTGGTCACCGTCCGGCTCGCGGAGCCGCAGTTCGAGGGCCAGACCAAGGAGGTGCTGGGCACCTCGGCGGCCAACCGGATCGTCGCCGCGGTGGTCGCCAAGGAGCTCAAGGCCTTCCTGACCTCCGCCAAGAAGGACGAGAAGGTCCAGGCCAGGGCCGTCCTGGACAAGGTCGTCGCGGCCGCCCGCACCCGGGTCGCCGCCCGGCAGCACAAGGAGGCCCAGCGCCGGAAGACCGCGCTGGAGACCAGCTCGCTGCCGGCCAAGCTGGCCGACTGCCGCAGCGACGACGTCGAGCGCAGCGAACTCTTCATCGTCGAGGGGGACTCCGCCCTCGGTACCGCCAAGCTGGCCCGCAACTCGGAGTTCCAGGCGCTGCTGCCGATCCGCGGCAAGATCCTCAACGTGCAGAAGGCGTCCGTGAGCGACATGCTCAAGAACACCGAGTGCGCCGCGATCATCCAGGTGATAGGGGCCGGTTCGGGCCGCACCTTCGACATCGACCAGGCCCGCTACGGCCGGGTCATCTTCATGGCCGACGCCGACGTCGACGGCTCGCACATCCGCTGCCTGCTGCTGACGCTCTTTCAGCGGTACATGCGGCCCATGGTCGAGCAGGGCCGGGTCTTCGCCGCCGTCCCGCCGCTGCACCGGATCGAGCTCACCAACCCCAAGCGCGGCCAGGACAAGTACCACTACACCTACTCCGACGCCGAGCTGCGCTCCACCCTGCTGGAGTTCCAGCGCAAGAACATGCGCTGGAAGGACCCGGTCCAGCGCTACAAGGGTCTCGGTGAGATGGACGCCGACCAGCTGGCCGAGACCACCATGGACCCGCGCCACCGCACGCTGCGCCGGATCAACCTGGGCGACCTGGAGCAGGCCGAGAAGATCTTCGACCTGCTGATGGGCAACGACGTCGCCCCCCGCAAGGAGTTCATCGTCGACTCGGCGGCCACCCTGGACCGCTCCCGCATCGACGCCTGAGCACACCGCTGCGCCGCCGGGCCCTCCACCCTCGGGTGGAGGGCCCGTGCCGTGCCGGTCCACCCCCGGTCCACCCCGGCTCCGATCAGCGGGCGGCGCCGGATCCGTAGCGTCGGAGAGGTCAGCAAACCCCCGTCGGGACGGAGAGTCCGATGACCGGCCTGGTCAACATCCTCGTGATCATCGCGGTGGTCGCCCTGGTGCTGCGCCGCCAACTGCGCCCGCAGCGACTCGACACCGAGCGCCGGTTCTGGGTGCTGCCGCTGGTCCTCGCCGTGCTGGCGCTGCGTGATCCGGGCCTGGTCGACGGGGCCCACCGGGCGCTCTCGATCGGGCTGACCGCCGGCTCGCTGCTGGTGGTGCTGGCGATGGGCTGCGTCTGGGGCTGGACCGTCCGGGTCTGGCGCGGCGCGGACGGGACGCTCTGGACCCGGGGCACCAAGGCCACCGCGGCGGCCTGGGCCGGCATGATCGCCGTCCGGATCGGCCTGTTCGGCCTCGGCGCGGCGCTGCACGTCCACCAGAGCGGCAGCGGGTTCATGCTCGGGCTCGCGGTGCTGCTGGTGGTCCGCACCCTCGTGGTGAACTGGAGGGCGCGGAGCCTGGAGAGCCCGTACCGCGCCGGCGTGGCCGGCTGAGCCGCCGGCCCGCACGTGACCACGCCGAGGAGAGGGATGCCCGTGTCCGGGTGGAGCTGGACCAGCTGGCCGTCCCGCGAGGGCCTGGAGCGGGACGCGGAGAGCCCGGCCCGGCGGGCCCTGACGCTGATCGGCCGGACGGTGCTGCTCGTCACCGTGGTCTGGGGGACGTACTCGCGCGGCGGGTACGCCGGCTGGGGCCTGGTGGCGGCGGCCGCCGGGCTGGCCGGGACGGTCCTGCTGGCGGTGGCCTTCCTGCGGGTCAGCCGCGCGCAGTCGCTGCGGCCCGCCCTCCTCCTGGCCGCCACCCTGATCTGCGCCGCCTGGCTCGCCGAGTGGGGGCGGGCGTACGTGCTGGCCGACTTCGTCTGGGGCGGGCTGGCGGTGACCGCGCTGGTCCGGTTGCCGGCCGGCCCCGCCCTGGCCACGGCGGCGGCCGCCTTCGGCTGCTACACGGCCGCCAGTTGGGAGAGCCGGCTGGCGATCATGGCCACGGTCGGCGGGCTGGCACTGCTCGGCTACCTGCTGCGACTGGACACCGAGGCACGTGGCACCGCCCGGCGGCTGCTCGCCCAGGAACGGGCCGCGCGGGCCGCCGAGGCCGAGAGCGCGGCGCTCGCCGAACGGGCCAGGATCGCCCGGGAGATCCACGACGTCCTGGCCCACAGCCTCTCCGCGCAACTCGTCCACCTGGAGGCGGCCCGGCTGATGCTGGACGCGGGCACCGACCGGGAGCAGGTCCGCGAACGGGTGGTGGCCGCGCGGCGGATGGCGCAGGACGGCCTGATCGAGACCCGGCAGGCGCTCTCCGCGCTGCGCGGCGAGTTCACCCCGGTCGGCGAGTTCCTGGTGGAGCTGACCGGGCGTGAGCGGGCGGCGCTCTCCGTCACCGGCACGCCCCGCCCGCTGCCCGCCGAGGCGGGGCTCGCGGTACGGCGCACAGCGCAGGAGGCCCTGACCAACGTGCGCAAACACGCCCCCGGCGCACGCTGCGCACTCGAACTGCGCTACCTGCCCGAGGCGGTGGAGCTGGAGGTGCGCAACACCCGACCGGGACGCGGCGGGTCGGCGGGTGGGCTGGCGGCCAGCGGCAGCGGGTACGGTCTGCTGGGGATGCGCGAACGCGCGGAACTGCTCGGCGGCACCCTGCTGGCGGGCCCGGACGAGGGAGGGTGGCGCGTGCTGTTGCGGGTGCCGGCATGAACGGGGCGAGCCCGACCAGGGTGCTGGTGGCGGACGACCAGACGGTGGTGCGCGAGGGCATCGTGATGCTGCTCGGCCTGCTGCCGGGCATCGAGGTGGTCGGCGCCGCCGCCGACGGCGAGGAGGCCGTCGCGCTGGTCGAGCGCCACCGCCCGGACGTCGTCCTGATGGATCTGCGGATGCCGCGCTGCGACGGCGTCGAGGCCACCCGCCGGATCCGGGCCGCACACCCGGAGACCGAGGTCGTCGTGCTCACCACCTACGCCGACGACGACTCGCTCTTCCCCGCGCTGCAGGCCGGGGCACGCGGCTACCTCACCAAGGACGCGGGCGGCGACGAGATCGCCCGGGCGATCGCGGACGTCCGCTCGGGCGCGGCCGGGCTCTCACCGCAGGTGCAACTGCGCCTGCTGGAGCGGCTGGCGGAGGGCGCGGGGCAGGCCACCGCGCCGGGCGCGTCCGCCGGCGCGCCGGGCGGCGCGAGCGGGCCCGGCACGGGTCGGCCGGGCGAGCTGCCGGACGGGCTGACCGCTCGCGAGGCCGAGGTGCTGGCCCTGATCGCGGAGGGGCTCTCCAACACCGAGATCGCCCGGCGGCTGTTCGTCAGCCCGGCCACCGTGAAGACGCACATCAACAATCTGTTCGCCAAGACCGGGGTGCGGGACCGCGCCCAGGCGGTCGCGTACGCCTTCCGCCACGGGCTCACCGGGACGCAGCAGTAGTCGGATGAGCGTCTGTCGGATGATCGATCACCTCATCGAGTGAACGTATCTGCAATGGGAGTTGGCGGGCTCCGCGGGCCTCCATCATGGGTTCGGTCAGAGCCCCGCCGGTCCAGGAGCAGCAGTGCCACAGCAGCAGACGAGCAGTCCCGGGCAGGGGCAGCGATTCGACTGGTGGGCCGCTCCCGCCGCGACCCCCCAACCCGGTCGGCCCGCGCCCACGGCGCCCCCCGCGCCGACGCCGCCGGCGGCCCGGACGGAGGCCGAGGCGCCCGCCCGGCCGCTCCCGCCGGTGCCCCCGGTGCCCGTGCAGCCGGTGCCCGCGCCGCCGGTCGAGGCCCCGCCGGCCGTGGACACCAGCAGCGAGGTGTACCGCGCCGTCCAGGGCAGCGAGGCCTTCCAGGAGATCAAGCGCAGCTACCGGGCCTTCGTCCTCCCCGTCAGCGGGGCGTTCCTCGGCTGGTACCTGCTGTACGTCGCCGCCCAGGCTGCCGCGCCCGGGCTGATGCGCAGCCAGGTCGCCGGTCCGGTCAACGTGGCCTGGGTGCTGGGCCTGCTGCAGTTCGCCTCGACCTTCGTCCTCACCTGGCTCTACGCCCGCAACGCCCGCACCAAGCGGGACCGGGCCGCACTGGGGCTGCGCTGGGACACCCAGGACCAGCTGCGATGAGGACCGCCACGCCGCCTCCCGTCGCCCCGGCCGGCGACCACCACGACCTGGCCATCGTGCTCTTCGCCGTCATCGTCCTGGTCACCCTGGGCATCACCCTCTGGGTGGGCCGCCGGGGCAGCGCCGCCGAGGACTTCTACGCCGGCGGCCGCGACTTCACGCCGCTGCAGAACGGCTTCGCGCTCTCCGGCGACTACCTCTCCGCCGCCTCCTTCCTCGGCGTCGCCGGGCTGATCGCGCTGTACGGCTACGACGGCGTGCTCTACAGCATCGGCTTCCTGGTCGCCTGGCTGGTGGTGCTGATGCTGGTCGCCGAGCTGGTCCGCAACGCCGGCCGGTACACCCTCGCCGACGTGCTGGCGCTGCGGCTGCGGCGGCGCAAGGTCCGGGCGGCGGCCGGCGGCGCCAGCGTCGTCGTCACCCTGCTCTACCTGGTCGCCCAGATGGTCGGCGCGGGCAGCCTGGTCGCTCTGCTGCTCGGTACCAGCAGCGGCCAGGCCCGGACCTGGACCATCGTGGCGGTCGGCGGTCTGATGATCGTCTATGTCACGGTCGGCGGCATGCGGGCCACCACCTGGATCCAGATCGTCAAGGCGTTCCTGCTGATCGCGGGCTCGGTGCTGCTCACCGTGCTGCTGATGGTCCGCTTCCACGGGGACGTCGGTGAGCTGATGCGGCAGGCCGCCCAGCACAGCGGCGCCGGGCAGCGGTACCTGGAGCCGGGGCTCAAGTACGGGGCGAGCTTCACCAGCCGGCTGGACTTCTTCAGCCTCGGCCTCGCGCTGGTGCTGGGCACGGCCGGCCTGCCGCACATCCTCTCCCGCTTCTACACCGTGCCCACCGCACGGGCCGCCCGGCGCTCCACGATGTGGGCGATCGGGCTGGTCGGCGGCTTCTACCTGATGGCCATCGCGCTCGGCCTGGGCGCGACCGCGCTGGTCGGCTCGGCCGAGGTCCGGCACGCCAACGCGGCCGGCAACACGGCCGTCCCGCTGCTGGCCCTCGTCCTCGGCGGCGGCAACGGCAGCACCGGCGGGGTGGTGCTGTTCGCACTGATCTCGGCGATCGCCTTCGCCACCATCCTCGCCGTGGTCGCCGGACTGACGCTCGCCTCCTCGGCCGCCTTCGCCCACGACATCTGGGCGGGCGCCTGGCGCGGCCGCCCGCGCCGCCGGCGGGGCGGTGTCCCGGCCTCGCGGCGGGCCCGCCGCGAGGCCTCCGAGCGCGAGGAGGTCGGCGTCGCCCGGATCGCGGCGGTGGGGATCGGGGCGGTCGCGATCGCGCTCAGCCTCTTCGCCCAGCAGCTGAACGTCGCCTTCCTGGTCGGCCTGGCCTTCGCCGTCGCCGCCTCGGCCAATCTGCCGGTGCTGCTGTACACGCTGTTCTGGGGGCGGTTCACCGCGCGCGGCGCGGTCTGGTCCGTGTACGGCGGGCTGATTCCGGCGATCGTGCTGGTGACCTTCTCGCCGGTGGTCTCCGGGAGCAAGGTGGCGCTCTTCCCGGGGGTGGACTTCCACTGGTTCCCGCTGGAGAACCCGGGCATCATCTCCATCCCGCTGGGCTTCCTGGCCGGCTGGATCGGCACCCTCACCTCGCCCGAGCAGGCCGACGCGGACCGCTACGCCGAGCTGGAGGTCCGCTCCCTCACCGGCGCCGGCGCGGCCTGAGCCGCGGCCCCGCGCCACAGACGGAACCCCGACGGGCCTGGGACCCGCCGGGGTTCCGCCATGAGCGCCCGGACCCGGCCGCCGGGGCCGTGCTCAGGCCCGGACGGCCGGCACGCAGCGGTGCTCAGGCCCGGACGGCCAGCACGTAGCGGTGCTCGGGCCGACCGGTGTCGCCGTACCGCAGGGTGAGCCGCAGCCGGCTGTCCCGCTCCAGCTGCTTGAGGTAGCGCTGCGCGGTGGAGCGGCTCAGCCCGGTGGCGTCCGCGACCTCCTGGGCGGAGAGCGGCCGCCCGGCACGGCGGAGCACCCCGAGCACCAGGTCGGTGGTGGGCGCCGAGTGGCCCTTGGGCAGGGCGACCGCCGGGGCCGCCGCGCTGCGCAGGGTGGCGAAGAGCCGGTCCACCTCGTCCTGGCCGGCCTCGCGGGCGGCCGGTCCGGCCAGCGCGTGCCGCAGCTGCGCGTACGCGACCAGCTTCTCCCGCAGCCCGGCGGAGGTGAACGGCTTGACCAGGTACTGCAGGGCGCCGTGCTGCATCGCGGCGTGCACCGTGGAGACGTCCCGGGCGGCCGTCACCATCATCACGTCGCAGGCCACCTGCCGTTCGCGCAGCCGCCGCACCAGGGCGAGTCCGGTCTCGTCCGGCAGGTGGTGGTCGAGCAGCAGGAGGTCCACCGGGCGGCGCTCCAGCGCGGCCAGCGCCTCGCCGGCCGAGTGCGCGGTGCCGGTGACCCGGAAGCCGGGCACCTTGGCCACGTACGCGGCGTGCACGTCGGCGACCCGGAAGTCGTCGTCCACCACGAGTACGTCGATCATCAGGCCTCCACGAGCGGTGCGACGGGCGGTGCGGCGGTGGGCGGTGCGGCACCGGGCGGTGCGGCGGCAGGCAGCCCGGGTGCGGCCGGGGCGTCGTCGTGCAGTGCCTCCGGCAGCTCGGCGGTGAACCGGGCGCCGCCGAGCGGCCCGGTGTCCAGCACGATCCGGCCGCCGGTCCGTTCGACCAGCCGCCGCACCATCGCCAGCCCCAGCCCGCGCGGCCGGTGGGCGGGCGCGTCCTTGCTGGTCCACCCCTCCTCGAAGACCAGCTCGCGCAGGCCCGCCGGCACGCCCGGGCCGCTGTCCGCGACCTCGACCAGCAGGGTGGAGCCGGCCGCCGCCAGCGTCACCGCCACCTGGCCGCCGCCGCCCGGGGCCACCGCGTCGACGGCGTTGTCGATCAGGTTGCCGAGCACGGTGACCAGCGTCCGGGCGTCCACCACCGCGTCCGGCAGGTGCGCCGCCGGCGCGACCGCCAGCCGGACGCCGCGCTCGCCCGCCACCGCCGTCTTGCCGGCCAGCAGCGCCGCGACGTGCGGGTCCTGCACCTGCTCGGCGATCCGGGCCGCGACCGCCGCGTGCGAACCCGACTGCTCGGAGACGAACGCCAGCGCCTGCTCGTGCCGGCCGAGCTCCAGCAGTCCGAGCAGGGTGTGCAGCCGGTTGGCGTGCTCGTGGTCCTGGGCCCGCAGGGCCTCGGTGAGGCTGCGGGTGGTGTCGAGCTCGCGGACCAGGGACTCCAGCTCGGTGCGGTCGCGCAGGGTCACCACCGCGCCGCCCTCGGCCGTCGCCATCCGGTTCACCACCAGCACCCGGTCGTCCCGGACCGCCGGCAGGTCGGCGCCGGTGATCCGCCCGGCCAGCACGTCGGCCAGCCGGCCCGGCGGCAGCACCCCGTCGATCGGCCGGCCGGCGCACTCCTCGGGCAGGCCGAGCAGCCGCACCGCCTCGTCGTTGGCCAGCCGGATCCGGCCCCGCTCGTCCAGGGCCACCATGCCCTCGCGGATCCCGTGCAGCATCGCCTCCCGCTCCACCAGCAGCGCCGCGATGTCGGCCAGCGCGATGTTGTGGGTGCGGCGCTTCAGCCGGCGGGCCAGCACCAGCGTGGCGACGGTGCCGGCCGCCAGGCCGGCGCCCGCGCACAGCAGGATCCCGGTGAGCATCTTCAGCAGCCGCCGCCGGATCGAGTCGTCGCTGATGCCCACCGAGACCTCGCCGACGATCCGCCCGTCGGCGACCCGCAGCGGTACCTTGCCGCGCGCGGTGCGGCCCAGCGTGCCCTGCTGGATGGCGGTGACGCTGCGCCCGCTGAGGGCCGGTTCCGGGTCGGTGGAGACCCGCTGGCCGATCCGGCCCGGATCGGTGTGCGAGAGCCTGATGCCGTCCAGGTCGGTGACCACGACGAAGCTGGCGCCGGTGGCCGTCCGGATCTGCTCGGCGTTGTGCTGCGCGGTGGCGGAGTCGCGGGCCTCGGCGGCCCGGGCGATCACCTCGTCGCCGGCGGTGGCCTGGGCGATCGACAGCGCGCGCTGCATCGCGTCGTGGTCCAGCTCGGAGCTGACCGGTGCGAGGAACAGGCCGGCGGTGACGACCGTGACGCCGACGGTCACCACGGTCTGGCTCAGCAGCAACTGGGCGAAGACCCGGCGGGGCCAGTGGGGGTGCTTCATCCGGGCCTCCTCTCGGGGGCGGCCGACGGGTGGGGCCGCCGGGTGGGGCCGCCAGCCGGGGCCGACGGGCACGGGCGGGGGCGGGGGCGGCGGCGGCCGAACGACGGGGGATCGGGACGGGGAGGGCTCGGGGCGGGTTCGGGGCGGGGGAGGGCCAGGGCGGATCGGGTCGGATCGGGTCGGATCGGGCGGAATCGGGTGGGGGACGGGGCGGTGGTCGGCACACCCTATGTTTCCGAGGTGTTTCTGTCAGCCGTGCCCCCGCTGTTGTAGCGGAAGCAAAACGAGCAGAACACCCCTCAACGCGGAGAAGCCGCAGTTCGCCGAGAAGCCTCCCGCCGTCGCCCCCGCCGCTCCTAGCCTCCCGGGGCAAGCACAGACGAAACCCGGGAGGTCTCATGAGCACAACCCCGGCGACCGGGCCGGCGCCGGCCCCGGCGATCGAGTTGACCGGCGCCACCAAGCGCTTCCGCACCCCGTCCGGCGCCCTGCACACCGCCGTCCACGATCTCGACCTGACCGTCGGGCAGGGCGAGTTCGTCGCCGTCGTCGGACCCACCGGCTGCGGCAAGTCCACCACGCTGACCCTGGTCAGCGGCCTGGAGGAGCCCACCGAGGGCGAGGTCCGGGTGTACGGCGAACCGGTCGACGGGATCGACCCGCAGGTCGGCTTCGTGTTCCAGCAGGACGCCGTCTTCCCCTGGCGGACCGTGCTGTCCAACGTCATGGCCGGCCCGCGCTTTCGCGGCGTCCCGGCGGCCGAGGCCCGGGAACGGGCCCGTGACTGGCTGGCCCGGGTGGGCCTCGGCGCGTTCGAGGACCGCTATCCGCACCAGCTCTCCGGCGGTATGCGCAAGCGCGTCGCGCTCGCCCAGACCTTCGTCAACGACCCCGGGATCCTGCTGATGGACGAGCCGTTCTCGGCGCTGGACGTGCAGACCCGCGCCCTGATGTCCGACCAGCTGCTGGAGCTGTGGGCCGGTACGGGCTCGTCCGTGGTCTTCGTGACCCACGACCTGGACGAGGCGATCGCGCTGGCCGACCGGGTCGTGGTGATGACGGCCGGCCCGGCCACCGTCAAGGAGGTCTTCACCGTCGACCTGCCCCGCCCGCGCACCGTGGAGGCCGTCCGGCTGGAGCCGAGGTTCGTCGAGCTGTACCGCGAGATCTGGGCTTCGCTCGGCGAAGAGGTGCGCATCACCCGTGAGAGAGGAGCGGGTCGTGCCGCTTGAGACCGTACCGGCCGCGGCCGGAAAGCCCGCAGTGGTCACCGCCACCAGGACGGAAGCCCGCGAACGCGCCGCCCGAAAGCGGAAGTCGGGAGTCTTCGGAGCACGGATCGCGGTGCTCGTGGTCTTCCTCGGGCTCTGGGAGCTGTGTGCCCGGACGGACGTCATCGATCCGTTCAACTTCTCCCAGCCGTCGAAGATCTGGGCACAGATCTGGCAGTGGATCACCCACGGCACGGCCCAGGGCTCGCTCGGCGAGCAGATCGGCTACACCCTCTACGAGGCCCTCACCGGCTGGGTGATCGGGGTCACCGGCGGGGTGCTGCTGGGCATCGCGCTGGGCCGGATCCGCTTCCTGGCCGAGGTGTTCGGGCCCTACATCAAGGTGCTGAACGCCATCCCGCGGATCGTGCTGGCCCCGATCTTCCTGATCTGGTTCGGCCTCGGCCCGGCCTCCAAGGTGGCCTCGGCGGTGGTGCTGGTGTTCTTCCCGGTCTTCTTCAACGCCTTCCAGGGCGCCCGCGAGGTCGACCGCAACCTGGTCGCCAACGCCCGCATCCTGGGCGCCGACAACCGCAGGGTCACCCTGCAGGTGGTCATCCCCGCGGCCACCACCTGGATCTTCACCAGCCTCCACGTCAGCTTCGGCTTCGCCCTGATCGGCGCCATCGTCGGCGAGTACATCGGTGCCACCAAGGGCCTCGGCCTGCTGGTCGCCGCCGCGCAGGGCACCTTCAACGCGGCCGGCGTGTACGCCGCGATGACCATCCTCGCCGTCGTCGCGCTGTTCACCGAGGGGTTGCTGACCTTCGCCGAGAAGAAGCTGTTCCGCTGGAAGCCCGCCGACTCCGGCGACGGCCGCTGACCCCCCACCCCGTTCCGTAGCAGAGAGGCACCCCCACCCATGCGCCCGAACCCGACCGGCAGAGCTGCCGCCGCCGCCCTCGCCGCCGTCCTGCTGTTCCCGCTCGCCGCCTGCGCCAACGACGCCGCCTCCGTCTCCCACAGCGGGGCCGCCCCGGCCGGGCAGAAGGTCGACGGCCCCAAGGTCAAGATCATGGTCGGTGGTCTGGACAAGGTCATCTACCTGCCCGCCATGCTCACCCAGCGCCTCGGGTTCTTCGCCGAGGCCGGTGTCAACGTCGAGCTGATGAGCGAGCCGGCCGGCGTCAACGCCACCACCGCGCTGCTCGCCGGGGACGTCCAGGGCGCGGTCGGCTTCTACGACCACACCATCGACCTCCAGGCCAAGGGCAAGAACGTCGAGTCGGTGGTGCAGTTCTCGCAGGCACCGGGCGAGGTCGAGATCGTCTCGACCAAGCAGGCCGGTGCCATCACCTCCGGCGCCGACTTCAAGGGCAGGAAGCTCGGTGTCACCAGCATCGGCTCCTCCACCGACTTCCTCACCAAGTACCTCGCCGTCAAGAACGGCACCTCGGTGAGCGAGTTCAGCCCGATCGCGGTCGGCGCCGGCCAGACCTTCATCGCCGCGCTCCAGCAGGGCAGCATCGACGCCGGGATGACCACGGACCCGACCGTCGCCGCCATCCTCGACAAGGGCCTCGGCAAGATCCTCTACGACATGCGCACCCCCGAGGGCTCGCGCGCCGCGCTCGGCGGGCTCTACCCCTCGTCCTCGCTCTACATGAACTCCGACTGGGTGGAGAAGAACAAGGACACCACCCAGAAGCTCGCCAACGCCTTCGTCCGGACGTTGAAGTGGATGTCCACCCACAACCCCGAGGAGATCGCCGCGAAGATGCCCGCCGACTACGCGCAGGGCGGCGGCGAGCAGTACGCGGCGGCGATCAAGGCGACCCTACCGATGTTCACCACGGACGGGGTGATGCCCGCCGACGGACCGAAGACCGTCCTCGCGGTGCTCGCCGCCTTCCACCCGGACGTCAAGGGCAAGGAGGGCTCCATCGACCTCGCCCGCACCTACACCACCGAGTTCGTCGACAAGGCCGTCACGGGCTGACCCCTCGCCGACGGTCCCGCGCCCACCCCCACGGGCGCGGGGCCGTCACAGCTCCCGGGTCGACAGCTCCCGGACCGTCGCCACGTCCATCCGCGACGGCGTGCCCGCCGCCTTGCCGCAGCTCTCCGGACGGGCCGGCTCGCTCGCGCCCTCCACGACGTCCACCTCCCAGGCCCGGCCGTCCCGGTGTCGCACGGTCACCAGCCAGCGCCCCGCGCCGACGGACCGCTGGGTCAGGGTCAGCGCGTCCACCTCGGTCTCGCCGACGGCCAACCGCACCGCGTGGTCGGCCGCCTGGCCCGGACGCTCCCAGCCCGAGCAGCCGCGCGACCACTCCGGCACCATGTGCCCGGCCGCCGTCGCCGCCAGCACCTCCTTGGCGCTCTCCGCCGTCAGCCGCCCGTACGCGAAGCCGTACGGCAGCACCAGCATCGTGGGGGAGAAACGGTGCCCGCCCAGGTGCGTCACCTCCCACACCTCGCTGTGCCCGGCCGCCGCCAGCTGGGCCGCCAACGGACGGCCCAGCAGCGCGCAGCAGCGGTCCCGCCGGCCGTTGGTGCACACCAGGGCCACCGGGCCGCCGACGTGCTCCACGCCGAACCCGCCGTGCTCGCCCGCGCCGAGCGCCCCGAAGTCCAGCCCGAGCAGCTCCGCCGGATCCGCCACGTCCGCCCGGCGCACCCAACCGCGGCCCGGCACGGTGTGCGCCACGAACACTTCATGGCGCGCGGTCGGCAGGCAGTCCGCGTGCCGGCCCGGCCGCCGGATCAGTGCCACCCGCACGCCCGTCCCGGCGGCGGCCGCCTCCAGGGCCCGCCCCACCGCGGCGTCCAGATGGCTCTCCGCGAGCGCCTTCGCACCCCACGGCCCGGTCTGCTCGATCAGCAGCCAGGTGGTGGCGGTGGCCGCCGTGGCGGCCAGCGGCTCCAACAGTTCACGCGACAAGGTCGCACAGGTGCTCACGCAGGCAAGGCTACCCTTGGCCCCTTCCACGACAGCGGTCTTGGCACCCGCTTGGCCCCCTCGGACGCCTCCGCGCCGGCCCTCGGGTGCCTCCGCGCCGGCCCCGACGCGTGAAGTCCGCGCCGGCCCCGACGCAGAAGGAGGGGCACCGGACTCCGGCACCCCTCCTCCCACGACCGACGACCGTTACACCGGGCCGGCCACCACGCCGATCGGCGCCGTCACCGGCGTGCCCGAACCGTCACGACGCGGGTCGCGCTCCGGCAGATCCACCGGGGCCCCCTTCGTGCTGGCGGCGCGAGCCGGCGCGACGCCCGCCCAGGCGAAGGCCAGCGCGTCCTCGCCGCGCAGGAACCGCTGACAGCGGACGCCACCGGTGGCCCGCCCCTTGCGCGGGTACTGCTCGAACGGAGTGACCTTCCAGGAGCTCTGCTCCTCACCGGTCAGCGTGCCCGAGGCACCGGCCACCGAGACCACCACCGCGTCCGCGGCCGGATCCACGGCGGTGAACGAGAGCACCCGGGCCCCGTCCGACAGCTTGATCCCCGCCATGCCGCCGGCCGGGCGGCCCTGCGGGCGGACCTGGCCCGCCGGGTAGCGCAGCAGCTGGGCGTCCGAGGCGATGAAGACCAGGTCCTCCTCGCCGGTGCGCAGCTCGACCGCGCCGACCACCTCGTCACCCTCCTTGAGGGCGATCACCTCGAACTCGTCCTTGTTCGCCGGCCACTCCGGCACCACCCGCTTCACCACGCCCTGCACCGTGCCCAGCGCCAGACCCGGCGAGGACTCGTCCAGCGTGGTCAGCGCCAGCGCCCGCTCGCCCGCCTCCAGCCGCAGGAACTCGCCCACCGCGGCACCGCCCGCCAGCGTCGGCGAGGGCGTCGGCGGCAGCGCCGGCAGATCGATCACCGGCAGCCGCAGCACCCGGCCCGCCGACGTCACCACACCGATGTCCGCACGCGCCGTGGCCGGCACCGCCGAGACGATCACATCGTGCTTGGACCGCTTCTCCGACACCTCGAACGGCTCGCCGTCCGCCGTCCGCGCCAGCAGACCCGTCGAGGAGAGCAGCACCCGGCACGGGTCGTCCGCCACCTCCAGCGGAACGGACAGCGCCGCCGACGGAGCCGCGCCCGCCTCCAGCAGGACCGTCCGCCGCTCGGTGCCGAACTGCTTGGACACCGCGCCCAGTTCGCTCGACACCACATTGCGCAGCCGGGTGTCCGACTCCAGGATCTCGGTCAGCTCCGCGATCTCGGAGTTGAGCTTCGCCTGCTCCTCCTCCAGCTCCACCCGGTCGAACCGGGTCAGCCGGCGCAGCGGCGTGTCCAGGATGTACGCGGTCTGCGTCTCCGACAGCGAGAAACGCTCCATCAGGCGTTCCTTCGCCTGCGCCGCGTTGTCGCTCGACCGGATGATCGCGATGACCTCGTCGATGTCGACCAGCGCCACCAGCAGGCCCTCGACCAGGTGCAGCCGCTCCTGGCGCTTGCGCCGACGGAAGTCGCTGCGCCGGCGGACCACCTCGAAGCGGTGGTCGACGTAGACCTCCAGCAGCTCCTTCAGACCCAGCGTCAGCGGCTGGCCGTCCACCAGCGCCACGTTGTTGATGCCGAAGGTCTCCTCCATCGGCGTCAACTTGTAGAGCTGCTCCAGCAGCGCCTCCGGCACGAAGCCGTTCTTCACCTCGATCACCAGCCGCAGCCCGTGCTCGCGGTCGGTGAGGTCCTTGACGTCCGCGATGCCCTGCAGCTTCTTCGCGTTGACCAGGTCCTTGATCTTCGAGATCACCTTCTCCGGGCCGACGTTGTACGGCAGCTCGGTGACCACGATGCCCTTGCGGCGGGCCGTCACGCTCTCGACCGACGTCGTCGCACGGATCTTGAAGGTGCCGCGGCCCGACTCGTACGCGTCCCGGATGCCCGACAGGCCGACGATCCGGCCGCCCGTCGGCAGATCCGGCCCGGGCACGAACCGCATCAGCGTGTCCAGGTCCGCGTTCGGGTGCTTGATCAGGTGCCGGGCCGCCGCCACCACCTCGGACAGGTTGTGCGGGGGCATGTTGGTCGCCATCCCGACCGCGATCCCCGTCGCACCGTTCACCAGCAGGTTCGGGAACGCGGCCGGCAGCGCCAGCGGCTCCTGCTCGCTGCCGTCGTAGTTCGGCCCGAAGTCGACGGTGTCCTCGTGGATCGACTCCACCATCGCCATCGACGCCGCCGTCAACCGCGACTCGGTGTAGCGCATCGCGGCCGGCGGGTCGTCGTTGCCCAGCGAACCGAAGTTCCCGTGGCCGTCGATCAGCGGCAGCCGCATCGAGAACGGCTGCGCCATCCGGACGACCGAGTCGTAGATCGACGCGTCACCGTGCGGGTGCAGGCGACCCATCACCTCGCCCACCACGCGGGCGCACTTCACGTGCGCGCGGTCCGGCCGCAGGCCCATCTCGTTGGCCTGGTACAGGATCCGCCGGTGCACCGGCTTCAGACCGTCCCGCGCGTCGGGCAGCGCACGCGAGTAGATCACCGAGTAGGCGTACTCCAGGAAGGAGCCCTGCATCTCGTCCACGACGTCGACGTCGAGGATCCGCTCCTCGAAATCTCCGGGCGGCGGGGTCTGCGAACTGCGGCGGGCCATCGCGGCGGGGCTCCCTTACGTCTCGCTTGCTTCTCGTCTGCGTCAGTCGTCGTCTGCGTCTGCCGTTGTGCGCCGGCCCCGTCGACTGTCGTCAACAGGGCCCGGCGCCCCCATTGTGGACCCTCGCGCCGACACTCCAAGCCAGCGCCCCTCTTCCGCCCCTGGCGAACGCCCGGTCCGCGCGGACACATCCGAGCCCTCCCCGCGTTGCACCACAATGGGGGACGCCACACGAACCCCCGACATCGACGACGGGAAGGACCCGAGCGCATGGCCAACCCGGCCCCCGCATCCGCCTCCACCGGAGGAACTGGCGCTGCCATCGCCATCACCGAGCACCGCCTGGCCAACGGCCTGCGCGTCGTCCTCTCCGAGGACCACCTGACCCCGGTCGCCGCCGTCTGCCTCTGGTACGACGTGGGCTCCCGCCACGAGGTGAAGGGCCGCACCGGTCTGGCCCACCTGTTCGAGCACCTGATGTTCCAGGGCTCGGCCAACGTCTCGAACAACGGCCACTTCGAGCTGGTCCAGGGCGCCGGCGGCTCGCTCAACGGCACCACCAGCTTCGAGCGCACCAACTACTTCGAGACCATGCCCGCCCACCAGCTGGAGCTCGCCCTCTGGCTGGAGGCCGACCGGATGGGCTCGCTGCTCGCCGCCCTGGACGAGACGTCCATGGAGAACCAGCGCGACGTCGTCAAGAACGAGCGCCGCCAGCGCTACGACAACGTCCCCTACGGCACCGCCTTCGAGAAGCTCACCGCGCTCTCCTTCCCCGACGGCCACCCGTACCACCACACCCCCATCGGCTCCATGGCCGACCTCGACGCCGCCACCCTGGCGGACGCCCGGGCGTTCTTCAGCACCTACTACGCGCCGAACAACGCCGTCCTCTCCGTGGTCGGCGACATCGACCCCGAGCAGACCATCGCCTGGGTCGAGAAGTACTTCGGCTCCATCCCCGGCCACGACGGCAAGCAGCCCCCGCGCGACGGCACCCTCCCCGACACCTTCGGCCGGGAGATCCGCGAGCACATCCACGAGGACGTCCCGTCCCGTGCCCTGATGGCCGCCTACCGCCTCCCGCACGACGGCACCCGCGAGGCCGACGCCGCCGACCTGGCCCTCACCATCCTCGGCAGCGGCGAGTCCAGCCGGCTCTACAACCGCCTCGTCCGCCGCGACCGCACCGCCGTCGCCGCCGGATTCGGCCTGCTCCGCCTCGCCGGCGCCCCCAGCCTCGGCTGGCTCGACGTCAAGACCTCCGGCGACGCCACCATCGAGCAGATCGACGCCGCCGTCGACGAGGAGCTCGCCCGCTTCGCCGCGGAGGGCCCCACCGCCGCCGAACTCGAGCGCGCCCAGGCCCAGATCGAGCGCGAGTGGCTCGACCGGCTCACCACCGTCTCCGGCCGCGCCGACGAACTCTGCCGCTACGCCGTCCTGTTCGGCGACCCCAAGCTGCTGGGCAGCGCCCTCCCCAAGGTGCTCGACGTCACCGCCGAGGAGGTGCAGGCCGTCGCCCAGGCCCGCCTGCACCCGCGGAACCGGGCCGTCCTGGTCTACGAGCCCACCACCGCCGACGACACCGACGCCGACGAGACCGCCGCCACCACCGAAGAGGAGGGCGCTGCCGCATGAGCACCGACTACGTCCCCGCCATGACGTTCCACCCCCAGCCCCAGCCCGGCACCGCCAGCCCGTGGGCGTTCCCCGCCCCCGAGCGCGCCGCCCTCGGCAACGGCATCACCGTGCTGCACTGCCACCGCCCCGGCCAGCAGCTCGTCGCCGTCGAGGTGCAGCTCGACGTCCCGCTCGCCGCCGAACCCGAGGGCCTCGACGGCATCGCCAACATCCTCGCCCGCGCGTTCAACGAGGGCACCGACACCCTCACCGCCGAGGAGTTCGCCGCCGAGCTGGAGCGTGCCGGCGCCACCCTCGACGCGCACGCCGACCACCCCGGCCTCCGGGTCTCCCTGGAGGTCCCGGCCTCCCGGCTCCAGCGCGGCCTCGGCCTGCTCGCCGACGCGCTGCGCGCGCCCGCCCTGCCCGACGACGAGATCGAGCGCCTGGTCGCCAACCGGCTCGACGAGCTCGTCCACGAGCAGGCCAACCCCGCCCGCCGCGCCGCCAAGGCCCTCTACGCCGAGCTCTTCGACGGCGCCGACCGCCTCTCCCGCCCCCGCGGCGGCACCGCCGAGACGGTCAAGGCCATCGACCGGGCCGCCGTCAAGGCCTTCTACGAGGCCCACGTCCGCCCCGCCACCACCACCGTCGTGGTGGTCGGCGACCTCACCGGCACCGACCTGCCCGCGCTCCTGGAGACCACCCTCGGCGCCTGGACCGGCACCACCGCCGAGCCCACCGTGCACGCCCCGGTCGCCGCCGACGACACCGGCCGCGTGGTCATCGTCGACCGGCCCGGCTCGGTCCAGACCCAGCTGCTCATCGGCCGCATCGGCCCCGACCGCCACGACCCCGCCTGGGCCGCCCAGATCCTCGGCACCTACTGCCTCGGCGGCACCCTCACCTCCCGCCTGGACCGCGTCCTGCGCGAGGAGAAGGGCTACACCTACGGCGTCCGGGCCTTCGCCCAGCCGCTGCGCTCCGCCGCGGACGGCTCCGGCCGCGCGCTGATCGCGATCAGCGGCTCGGTGGACACCGCGTCCACCGCCCCGGCGCTCGCCGACACCTGGACCATCCTGCGCACCCTCGCCGCCGAAGGCCTCACCGACGCGGAGCGCGACGAGGCCGTGCAGTTCCTGGTCGGCGTGGCCCCGCTGAAGTACGAGACCGCGGGCTCGGTGGCCGGCACCCTGGCCGACCAGGTCGAGCAGAACCTGCCGGACGACTACCAGGCCGAGGTCTACCGCAAGCTCGCCGAGCTGCCGACGGCCGCCGCCACCGAGGCCGTCGTCGCGGCCTTCCCGTCGGACCGGCTGGTCACCGTCCTGGTCGGCGACGCCGCCACGATCGCCGACCCGGTGCGCGCGCTGGGCATCGGCGAGGTCACCGTGGTCACCGCCTGACACCCCCGGTGGGCCGGGCCCGGTGGAGCACTCCGCTCCGCCGGGCCCTTCCGTTTAATTCCCTTGCGGGCCCCGGAGGCCGCGTGGGTAGATATCCCCGGCAACGGCACACACGTACGAGAGGAGGCGGTCACCATGCGGGTCGAGCGAACCATACGACGCTCCCCAAGGCCGTACTCCCTCTGTGCCAGGGGCGTCTGAACCCCACCCCCGAACTTCCCCGAGCCGCACCGGGACTCTTCGCGCGGCACCCCACCTAGGCTTGATCCAGCCGACCTTTGGAGGTCGTTCCACCATGTCGTACACCGAGGTACCCGGAATCCGCGTCCCGATCCGGATGTGGACCGACCCGGCCACCGTCGAGGGCCAGGCCATGGAGCAGCTGCGCAACATCAGCTCGCTGCCCTGGCTGCACGGCCTCGCCGTGATGCCGGACGTCCACCTGGGCAAGGGCGCCACGGTCGGCTCCGTGATCGCGATGAAGGGCGCCGTCTGCCCGGCGGCGGTGGGCGTCGACATCGGCTGCGGGATGAGCGCGGTCAAGACATCGCTGACCGCCAAGGACCTGCCCGACGACCTCTCGCGGCTGCGCTCGAAGATCGAGCAGGCCATTCCGGTCGGCCGCGGTCTGCACACCGACCCGGTCGACCCGAAGAAGCTCCACGGCTTCGCCACGGCGGGCTGGGACGACTTCTGGGAGCGCTTCGACGGGGTGGCCCACGAGGTCAAGTGGCGCCGCGAGCGGGCCATGCAGCAGATGGCAACGCTCGGCGGAGGAAATCATTTCATAGAAGTGTGTGTCGATAGCACTGGAGTGGTGTGGCTGATGCTGCACTCCGGCTCCCGGAACATCGGCAAGGAGCTGGCGGAGCACCACATGGGCGTCGCCCGGTCGCTGCCGCACAACCAGGGGCTGGTCGACCGCGATCTCGCGGTCTTCATCTCGGACACCCCGCAGATGGCCGCCTACCGCGAGGACCTCTTCTGGGCGCAGGAGTACGCCAAGAAGAACCGTGCGGTGATGATGGCGCTCTTCCAGGACGTCGTCCGCCGTGAGTTCGTGAAGGCGAAGGTCACCTTCGACGAGGTGATCAGCTGCCACCACAACTACGTGTCGGAGGAGCGGTACGACGGCGTCGACCTGCTGGTGACCCGCAAGGGTGCGATCCGGGCCGGCTCCGGCGACTTCGGCATCATCCCCGGTTCGATGGGCACCGGCTCCTACATCGTCCGCGGCCTCGGCAACGAGGCGGCGTTCAACTCGGCCTCGCACGGCGCCGGCCGCAAGATGAGCCGCACCGCCGCGAAGAAGCGGTTCAGCACGCAGGACCTGGTCGAGCAGACCAAGGGCGTGGAGTGCCGCAAGGACAGCGGCGTCGTGGACGAGATCCCCGGTGCGTACAAGTCGATCGAGAAGGTCATCGAGCAGCAGAAGGACCTCGTCGAGGTCGTGGCCCACCTGAAGCAGGTCGTCTGCGTCAAGGGCTGACGGGCTGCTCAAGCACCCCGGGCATGCGGAAGGGGGGCACCGCCGCGGCGGTGCCCCCCTTCTCGTGACGGTGCTCAGGCAGCGGCCGGCAGCTCGTCGAGGCCCTCCTGGACCAGCTTGGCGAGGCGGTCCAGGGCCTCGTCGGCGCCCTCGGCGTCGGAGGCGAGGATGACCTCTTCGCCGCCCTGGGCGCCGAGGCCGAGCAGGCCGAGCATGGAGGCGGCGTTGATCGGGTTGCCGCCGGGCTTGGCGATGGTGATCGGCACGCCGGTGGCCGTGACGGCCCGGACGAAGACGGAGGCGGGACGGGCGTGCAGGCCCTCGGCCCAACCGATGGTGACGCGGCGCTCAGCCATGAGACGTGCCTTTCCGGTGAAGCTGGTCATGGCCGGATACAGGGGGGTACGGCCATGTTGTCTAGACCAGTGTTGCACGCAGGCAACCCCTTCGAGCCGCCGCGTTCAGGACTTGTGATTGTTTCTTTCGGGGGCATAACCCCCGGCCAGTGGCCGTGTCCACCCTCCCGCGAGGACACCTCCGGCGCCATTCGGCTCGCCGCCGGATAACCTGACGAATGTGGACGACTCCGCGGTACCGAGCCCCGAGCAGAACCCGCAGGATCCGCAGAACCAGCCGGGTCCGCAGCGTCGGCCGGACCAGGACGCGGATTACCCGCAGCACTGGGAGGCCGACATCCTGCTGCGTGACGGCGGCACGGCCCGGATCCGGCCGATCACGCCCGGCGACGCCGGCCGGCTGGTCGAGTTCTACGAGCAGGTCTCGGACCAGTCCAAGTACTTCCGCTTCTTCGCGCCCTAT
The DNA here is from genome assembly GCF_053587085.1 of Kitasatospora sp. NPDC003701. NCBI lineage: Bacteria > Bacillati > Actinomycetota > Actinomycetes > Kitasatosporales > Streptomycetaceae > Kitasatospora > Kitasatospora sp. NPDC003701. The sequence continues at coordinate 14,491 of NZ_JBSFNM010000021.1, read as the reverse complement.
CCGCGGCTCTCCGACAAGGACGTCCGCCGCTTCACCCACCACGACTTCGTGAACCGGGTCGGCCTCGCCGTGGTGATCCGCGACCAGTTCATCGCCACCGTCCGCTACGACCGGATCGACGCCGACGGCCGCCCCTCCGAGACCGGTACCGACGCCGAGGTGGCGTTCCTGGTGCAGGACGCCCACCAGGGCCGCGGCGTCGCCTCCGCCCTGCTGGAGCACATCGCCGCGGTCGCCCAGGAGCGCGGCATCCGCCGTTTCCAGGCCGAGGTGCTGCCGGAGAACCGCAAGATGGTGAAGGTCTTCACCGACGCCGGCTACACCCAGCACCGCAGTTTCGCGGACGGCGTGGTCCACCTGGAGTTCGACCTGGAGCCGACCGCCGCCTCGCTCGCCGTGATGCGGGCGCGCGAGCACCGGGCCGAGGCGCGCTCCGTCCAGCGGCTGCTCACCCCGCGCTCGGTCGCCGTGATCGGCGTCTCCCGCCACCCGCAGACCGTCGGCCGGGCGATCCTGCGCGACCTGCTCGGCGGGCTGCCCGGCGGTGACGACCGCCGCGTCTACGCGGTGAACCGCAACGCCCCGCCCGGCACCGAGCTGGACGGGGTCCCGGTGCACCGCTCGGTCCTGGAGATCCCCGGCCCGGTGGACCTGGCCGTGGTCGCCGTCCCGGCCGCCGCCGTTCCCGCCGCCGTCGCCGACTGCGGCGCCCACGGCGTGCAGGGCCTGGTGGTGGTCACCGCCGGGTACGCCGAGACCGGCCCGGAGGGTCGCGACCTCCAGCGCGCACTGGTCCGCCAGGCCCGGGCGGCCGGTATGCGGGTGATCGGCCCGAACGCCTTCGGCCTGATCAACACCGACCCCGATCTCCCGCTCAACGCCTCGCTCGCCCCCGTCCTGCCGCAGCGCGGCGGCTTCGGCATCTTCTGCCAGTCCGGCGCGATCGGCGTCGCCCTGCTGGAGGCCGCCCACCGCCGGGGCCTGGGCATCTCCTCCTTCGCCTCGGTCGGCAACCGCTCCGACGTCTCGGGCAACGACTTCCTCCAGTACTGGGCGGAGGACCCGGCCACCGACGTGGTGCTGCTCTACCTGGAGTCCTTCGGCAACCCCCGCAAGTTCACCCGGATCGCCCGCCGGCTCGCCGCCGTCAAGCCGATCGTGGTGGTCAAGGGCGCCCGCCACACCGGCAGCCTGCCGCCCGGCCACGCCGTCCCGGTCACCGCCAGCGGGCTGCGCGACGCCACCGTGGACGCCCTCTTCCAGCAGGCCGGCGTCACCCGGGTGGAGACCATCACCGAGCTGTACGACACCGGGGAGCTGCTCGCCCTCCAGCCGCTGCCGCCCGGTGACCGGGTCGCCGTGGTCGGCAACTCCGACTCGCTCGGACTGCTCACCCACGACGCCTGCCTCAGCGCGGGCCTGCGCCCCCGCACCCCCGTCGACCTCACCACCGCCGCCACCGGTGAGAACTTCCGGATCGCGCTGGACGTGGCGCTCGAAGACCCGGGCGTGGACGCGGTGATCGCCGTCGCCATCCCGCCCATCGGCACCTCCGCGCATGCGTTCATGGGGGGCCGGCTGGCCGGCCCGGACGACCCGGAGATGGGCTCCGACGACCCCGAGATCGCCGCCGCCCTGCTCGAAGCGGGCGAGCGCGCACGGGAGTTGGGCAAGCCGCTGGTGCTCGCCCACCTGGCGCTGACGGACCTGCCGAGCAGGCTGCGCCCGGGTGGCATCCCCGCCTACCCGGCGCCGGAGCGGGCCGTCCGGGCCCTCGCGCACGCCGTCCACTACGCCGGGTGGCGCCGCCGGACGGCCGCGGCGGAGGAGACCGCCCGCGTCCCGGAGCTGGACCGGATCGACGAGGGCGCCGCCCGCGGCCTGGTCGAGGCGGCGCTCAGCACCCGCACCGCGGCCCGCCCGTCGCCCACCACCACCCTCACCCGCGGCGCCACGCGCCGCACCCTCCTCGCCCGCACCCAGCCCGGCGGCGCGCCGATCACGCTGCCGGACGCCGACACCACCGCGCTGCTCGCCCACTACGGCATCGACGTCTCCCCGACCCTGCCCGCGCCCGACGAGGAGGCGGCCGTCCGGGCCGCCACGACGCTCGGCTACCCGGTGGCACTCAAGGCGACCGCCCCGCACCTGCGCCACCGCCCCGACCTCGGCAGCGTCCGCCTCGACCTGACCGGTGAGCCGGGGCTGCGCCGGGCCCACCGCGAGCTGGACGCGCTGCTCGGCGGGGCCGCCCAGGCCGAGCTGGTGGTGCAGCGGCTGGCCCCGCGCGGCGTGGACACCGTGATCGGCGCCACCGTCGACCCGGCGGTGGGCGCGATCCTCTCCTTCGGCCTGGCCGGCGCCCCCGCCGAACTGCTCGGTGATGTCGCCCACCGACTCGTTCCCGCCACCGACCAGGACGTCGCCGGACTGATCCGCGAGGTCCGGGCGGCGCCGCTGCTGTTCGGCTGGCGGGGCGCCGAGGCGGTGGACACCGGCGCGCTGGAGGAGCTGCTGCTGCGGGTGTCGCGGCTGGTGGACGACCTTCCGGAGGTCGCCTCGGTGGACCTCGAACCCGTGGTCGTCGCCCCGCACGGACTGGCGATCCTGGGGGCGCGAGTGCGGATCGCTCCCCTGCCCGTCCGCAGCGATCTGGGCCCGCGCGCGATGAGCACGCTGTAACCTTCCTTGGTTGCGCCCTGCCCGGGGGCGCTGTTGTCCGGAAGCTCGGCGCCGCGCCGCCCGCTTCGTCGGCGGACCATGCCAGGATGGAGTTATGGCGAAGACCGGTACCACCACCACTCAGGACCTGCGCTCGGCGATCGAGCGCAGCGGCTACTACCCGGCCCTGGTGTCCGAGGCGGTCGAGTCCGCGGTGGGTCCCGAGCCGATCAGCTCCTACCTGGTGCACCAGGAGACCACCTTCGACGCCAACGAGGTGCGCCGGCACGTCACGGTGCTGGTGCTGACCCCGACCCGTTTCGTGGTGAGCCACACCGACGAGCAGTCCGGCGGCGAGGCCGGCCCCGCGGTGCCCTACGCGACCACGTCCACCGAGAGCGTCCGGCTCGACCGGATCGGCTCGGTCGTGGTGAGCCGGATGGTCGCCAACCCGGAGACCTACACCCCCGGCACGCTGCCGCGCGAGGTCGTGCTGACCATCGGCTGGGGTGCCGTGCAGCGCCTGGACCTGGAGCCGGCCGGCTGTTCGGACCCGAACTGCGAGGCCGATCACGGCTACACCGGTTCGGCGACCGCTGACGACCTGTCACTTCGGGTCAGTGAGGCGGGTGACGGCCCGGAGACGGTCGCCCAGGCCCTGGTGTTCGCCCGCGCGCTCTCCGACGCCACGATCAGCAACGGCCCGCGGGTCTGAGCGGACGCACCGGAAGCCAGGAAGTCAGCCTCTCAGCCATGTCCTTCGCACCCCACGGCCACGACGCCTTCGAGATCCTCGACCCCGCCACCGCCCCGGCACCGCCGTACGGCGGCGGCTCGCTCTGCGACCTGCTGCCCTCGGTGGCGGCCGGGCTCGGCGTACCCGGCTTCACCGCCACGCTGCCGATCGCGCCGGCCGACCGGGTGGTGGTGTTCCTGGTCGACGGCCTCGGCTGGGAGCTGCTGCTGCGCCACCCCGAGTACGCGCCGTTCCTCTCCTCGCTGGCGGGCAGCTCGCTCGGCGGCACCGGCCGCCCGCTGACCGCCGGCTTCCCGTCCACCACCGCCACCTCGCTGGCCTCGGTGGGCACCGGGACCCCGCCCGGCCTGCACGGTCTGGTCGGCTACACGGTGGCGGTGCCGGGCGCCGGCCACCTGATGAACCAGCTGCGCTGGCAGCCGCCGGTCGACCCGCGCACCTGGCAGCCGTACCCGACGGTGTTCCAGCAGACGCACGCCGCCGGGGTGGCGACCGCCCAGGTCTCCTCGCCGCTGTTCGCGCAGACCCCGCTGACCAGGGTGGCGCTCTCGGGCGGCTCCTTCCTCGGCCGCACCACCGGCGAGGAGCGGATGGACCGGGCGGCCCGCTGGCTGGCCGAGCACGACCGCGCCCTCGTCTACACCTACGTGAGCGAACTGGACGGCGCGGGGCACCGGTTCGGCGTGGACTCCGACGACTGGCGGATGACGCTGGACGCGGTGGACCGGCTCGCCCGGCGCCTGGCCGAGCAGCTGCCGCCGCGCTCGGCGATGTACGTCACCGCCGACCACGGCATGATCGACATCGCCCCGGAGGACCGGATCGACTTCGACGAGGACTGGGAGCTGGGCGCCGGCGTCGCCCTGCTCGGCGGCGAGGGCCGGGCCCGGCACGTGTACGCGGTGCCGGGCGCGGCCGCCGATGTGTACACGGTCTGGAGCGAGGTGCTCGGTGACCGGATGTGGGTGGCCACCCGCGACGAGGCGATCGCCGCCGGCTGGTTCGGGCCCTCGGTGGACGAGCGGGTCCACCTGCGGATCGGCGACGTGGTCGCCGCCGCCCGGGACGACATCGCCGTGATCGCCTCCCGCAACGAGCCCGGCGAGTCCGCGATGATCGGGTTGCACGGCTCGATGACCCCGGTCGAGCAGTTCGTGCCCCTGCTCGAGGTCCGCTCGTGAACCTCCCCGATGTGAAAGGCCTTTGCACCACCCATGGCTGAACTGGTGTTCTTCTCGGGCACGATGGACTGCGGGAAGTCGACGCTCGCGCTCCAGATGGACCACAACCACGCCGCCCGCGGCCGGCAGGGGATCATCCTCACCCGCAACGACCGGGCCGGCGCGGCCACCATCTCCAGCCGGCTCGGCCTGCGCGCCGAGGCGGTCGAGGTGCCGGACGACTTCGACTTCCACGCCCACGTCGTGCACCGGCTCTCGGCCGGCGGCCGGGTGGACTACCTGATCTGCGACGAAGCCCAGTTCTTCGCCGCCGAGCAGGTCGACCAGCTGGCCCGGGTCGTGGACGAACTCGGCATCGACGTCTTCACGTTCGGCATCACCACCGACTTCCGGACCCGGTTGTTCCCCGGCTCCCAGCGGCTGATCGAACTGGCCGACCGGGTCGAGGTGCTGCAGGTCGAGGCGCTCTGCTGGTGCGGCGCGCGGGCCACCCACAACGCCCGCACGGTGGGCGGCGTGATGGTGGTCGAGGGCGCCCAGGTCGTGATCGGCGACATCTCGGTGCGCGAGGACGAGGTCGGCTACGAGGTGCTCTGCCGCCGCCACCACCGCCGTCGGCTGACCGCCGCCACCGCCCGCGTCTCGGTGCTCTCCCCGGACGTGCTGCCCTTCGAGGAGCAGCAGGCCTGACGGCTCCTACCGGAGCCCCGTCTGCAGTACCGAGAAGTGCCCGCCCTGCGGGTCCGCCAGCCGGGCCACCGGGCCGCGCCCGCTCCGGTGCGGCTCCACCAGCACCCGGCCGCCCAGCGCGACGGCGCGACGGGCCGTCAGTTCGACGTCCTGGACGGCGAAGTGGACCCGCCAGCGCGGTGGGTGGCCGCGCAGCTCGGCGCCGTGCCGGATGCCCGCCACCGGCCGGCCGTCCACCAGCAGGGCGGACTCGGCGCCGGCGGGTGCCACCGGCCGCCCGAGCACCGCGCCGTAGAAGACCGCCGCGCCCGTCTCGTCCGGAGTGAGCAGCTCGGCCCAGGCCGGTCCGCCGGGCTCCGGGCCGGCCTCGCGGCCGAGGTGCTCCTCGCCCTGCCAGAGGCCGAAGGCCGCGCCGGAGACGTCGGCCGCGATCGCCAGCCGCCCGGCGCGCTCGGCCTGGAGCGGTCCGACCGCCACCGTTCCGCCGCACTCGCGCACCAGTTGGGCCGTCCGGTCGGCGCTGTCGACCGCGAAGTAGGTGGTCCACTGCACCGGGAAGCCGGGCACCGAGGCGACGCCGAGGCCGGCGACCGGGGCGCCGCCCGACTCGGCCCGGACGTAGGCGCCGAGTTCGGTGGGGCCGGGTGTGTACGTCCAGTCGAGCAGCCGGCCGTAGAACGCGCGGGCGCCGGCCAGGTCGTCGGTCATCAGGCTGACCCAGCACGGTGTGCCCTGGGCCAGCCGGAGTGTCACCGCGGGCATGCGGGCCTCCTCACGGGCGGTCGGCGCAGGGAGCTGCGCACGTGAGGGTGATGGTTCCACCCTGGCGCGCGTCGAACCCTCGGGCCGCGCGGAAAGTCCGGCAAAGACCGCACAAAGAGCGTCGAGTTGGTGGTGCTGCGCGAGAATGACCGCCATGACGACCTCTCACGATGACTCCCCGCTGGTTTCGGTGGCCGGCCTGCGCGAGGCGCTCGCCTCGCAGCGCCCGCCGGTGCTGCTCGACGTGCGCTGGCAGCTCGGTGGCCCGCCGGGCGTCGAGGACTACGCGGCCGGCCATCTGCCCGGCGCGCTCTTCGTCGCGCTGGACACCGACCTCGCCGCCCCGCCCGGGCCGCCCGGCCGTGGTGGCCGTCACCCGCTGCCCGACCCGGAGGAGTTCGGCGCCGCGCTGCGGCGGCTCGGGGTCCGTGCCGACCGCCCGGTGGTGGTGTACGACGGTGCGACCTCGCTGGCGGCGGCCCGTGCCTGGTGGCTGCTGCGCTGGGCCGGCCATCCGGACGTGCGGGTGCTGGACGGCGGGTTCGCCGCCTGGCAGGCGGCCGGGCTGCCGGTGACCACGGAGGTCGAGGCGCCGGAGCCGGGCGACTTCAAGCCGGTGCCCGGGCAGTTGCCGACGGTCGACGGGGACGGTGCGGCCGCGCTGGCCCGGACCGGTCTGCTGCTGGACGCGCGGGCGGGGGAGCGCTACCGCGGCGAGACCGAGCCGATCGACCCGCGGGCCGGTCACGTCCCGGGGGCGCTCTCCGCGCCGACCACCGAGAACGTCGGCCCGGACGGGCGGTTCCGGCCGGCCGCCGAGCTGGCCGAGCGGTTCCGCGCGCTGGGGGCGGGCGAGCGGGAGACCGCGGTGTACTGCGGTTCGGGGGTGACGGCGGCCCATCAGATCCTCGCCCTGGCGGTGGCCGGGCTGCCGGCCGCGCTGTACCCGGGCTCGTGGAGCGAGTGGTCGAGCGACGCGAGCCGCCCGGTGGCGGTCACCGACCAGCCGGGCTGACCCCGGCCGGTCCGGGGCGGTACGACGCGGTGGGGGCGGGAGGCCGACCGGCCTCCCGCCCCCACCGCGAATCCTGCGGTCCTACTCCTGCTTCTTGCGCCGGCTGCCGAAGACGATCTCGTCCCAGCTCGGCACGGTGGCGCGGCGCCCGGGCCGGACACCGTCCGCCTCGGCCTGCCGGTCGGTGGTGCCGACCAGTCGCTCCCGGTGCGGGGCGACCGCGCGCGGCATCAGGATGTCCGCGTACGCCGAGCCCGCGCCGACCGCGGGTGCGGCGGCGGCAGGCTCCTCGGTCTCCTCGGCGACCTCGGCGGGCAGCACCGGCTCGATCGGGGCGGGGCCCACCGCGAGGTCCCCCCGGAAGGCGGGGACGACGTCGAGCAGGCTGGTCAGCGAGTCGCGCGACTCGGCGGTGGCCTCACGGGACTCCCGCACCTCGCGGGAGGACATGATGCGGTCGGCCGAGGGCCGGTCGATCATCGGGCGCGGCGGGCGCTCCTGGGGGAGCCGGGCGATCCGCGGGATGAACGGGAAGACCGACTCCTCCTCGCGCTCGACGTTCTCGCCGATCAGCGCGCGGGCCTCGTCGTCGTTCGGCTGGACCAGGCGTCGCGGCGGGTCGTACGTCCAGGACGCGCTGCGGCCCTCGCCGTCGGCACGGTAGTAGAGGATGACCTCCCAGGTGCCGTCGTCGCGCCGCCAGGAGTCCCAGCGCTCGGTGTCCTTCTCGGCGCCGCGCAGCGCGAGCCGCTCGGCGACGGCCTCGCCCAACTGCGGTCCGGAGGACTCGCCGTGGCGGCGGATCGCGGTCTTGCGGGCCCGCTCGGCCATGAAGGCGCGCTCCGCGAGCACCGGCCCTTCGAAGCGGCGGACCCGGTCCACGGAGATGCCGGCCGCCTGCGCGACCTCCTCGGCGGAGGCACCGGCTCGTATCCGCGCCTGGATGTCCCGGGGGCGGAGGTGGCTCTCGACCTCGATCTCGATCTGGCCGAGGCGCGGACGGTCACCACGGATGGCGGCGCGCAGCCGCTCGTCGATGGGGAGGGTGTACTCCGTGCTGTCGGCGGCCTTGAGCACCAGCCGTGTGCCGTCGTTGCTGACGGCCACAACCCGCAGTTCGGGCACGGTTACCTCCCGGGTGGTGCCTGCCGACGTCACCTGCGTCGCTGCTCCCGTACTGAGTGTGGCCTGCCCGCTCGCGACTGGCCACAACCTTGCTGAGTTCCCCGGCGTGTCGGGCTTACGCCCGGTCACACCGCTGTGGCACGGTTGCCTTTTTGCCACGTCATCCGTCGACGTCGCGCCTGGGTGTCCCGGCCGTCCCTCGCACGCGCAGTGACGCGACGATCCGGGACGGGCGTCGCCGTGCGTGCCTGCGCCGTGGCTCTTTGTCAATCTGCCGCTTGATAGGCAGTCGACAAGTCGACCCAAGGCTCAGGCTTTACGAACAGTACTCCATTCGTGGCATCCAAAGGGGCGGCTCGCCGCTCAAGTCTCCCGCGATTCACGGGAATCTCAAGAGCGCGCACCCCCAATGGCCGACGGCCGACCGAAGCACGGTGATCATCTTCACATATATCTCCCGCACAGAACCGCATTTTCGACCCTTGTGTCCTTCTTTGGGCAAGATGGAGTGACTTGTTCGAAGACCAGTCGTACTGACCGAGGGATGTCGATGCCGGAGCAGAAGCCCGCCGAGGAGGGCGGCAAGGAAGGTCGCAGGCGAATTGACCTGAGTGTGGCTCAGGTCGCGGCGAGTGCGCTGGCCACCGTGGTGGGCGCCCTGCTCGCCTCCGAACTCGGCGTCTACGGAACCATTCTGGGTGCCGCGGTGGTCAGTGTCGGCGCGACCACCGGTGGTGCGGTGTTCCAGCACATCTTCCGGCGCACCGGCGAGCAGCTGCGCGAGGCGGTGGACCGAACCGGCCCCGGGCCGGCGGTGAACGGGCTGCGCCAGGTGCCGGATTCCGACACGCGGGCGCCGGTGATCTCCCCGGACTGGAACGCGCCGCAGGTGGTCCGGGCGCGTCGACGCTGGACGTGGAAGTCGTACGCGGCGATGTCCGCGCTGGTCTTCGTACTGGCGATGACGCCGATACTCGCCTTCGAGCTGGCGACCGGGCAGCCGGTGTCGGCGACGGTGAAGGGGGAGTCGGGCAGCGGCACCTCGCTGGGCGGCACCGTCGCGCCCAAGCCGTCCGACCCGCCGGCGGCCGATCCCTCGGGCGGGCCGGCGGGCACTCCGTCACGGGGCCCGGGCAGTGCGTCGCCCTCGCCGTCGGCCGGTGGGAGCGGTGCGGCCTCGCAGCCGGCCGCCCCGGGCGGGAGCCCGGGCGCGGGGAGCAGCGGCACGGCCTCGCCCTCGGCGGGCCCGAGCGGGACGCCGTCGGCGGATCCGTCCGCCGGAGCCTCCACCTCACCGGCCGCGCCGACCGGGACCGCCTCGAAGCCGGCCGGCACGGCGACCCCGCAGCCGCCGGCCCCGAGCGGCGCACCGGCCGGGGCCTCCCCGGCGGCCGCCGCGCCGACCGGCCCGGCCGGCGGCTGACCTCCGTCGTGCCGCCCGGCCGGGCGGCGGCGGTCAGGCGCCCAGCACCCGCCGCAGGTAGTCGTTGCCGAAGACGCGCTGCGGGTCGAGCTCGTCGCGCAGCGCGGTGAAGTCGGCGAAGTGCGGATAGACCCCGGCGAGGTAGCCGGCGTCACGGGTGTGCAGCTTGCCCCAGTGCGGGCGGCCCCGGTGGGCGGTCATCAGCTTCTCCACCTCGGTGAAGTAGCCCTGCTCGGCCGTGCCCCGGTAGAGGTGGACGGCGATGTAGGCGGTGTCCCGGCCGCTCGCGGTGGAGAGCCAGAGGTCGTCGGCGGGGGCGAACCGGACCTCGACGGGGAAGCTGATCCTCCACTCGGAGCGCTCGATCAGGGACCTGAGCTCGCGCAGCACCTCGGCGAGGGCCTCGCGCGGCACGGCGTACTCCATCTCGATGAAGCGGACCTTGCGCGGGCTGGTGAACACCTTGTGGGCGGTGTCGGTGTAGCTGCGGTCCGACCAGGCGCGGCTGGCCAGCGAGGCGATGGTCGGGACGCTGCGGGGGAAGCGCCGGCCGACCCGGCAGGCGCCCTCCCAGACCGTGTTGGAGAGGAAGTCGTCCTCCAGCCACCCCTTGAACCGGGGCAGCGGGGCGGCCGGACCCTGGCTGCGGTTGTTGCGCTTGGTGGCGCAGCGGTCGGTGTGCGGGAACCAGTAGAACTCGAAGTGCTCGTTCACCGAGGTGAGGTCGTCGAGCCGGTCGAGCACCTCGTCGAAGCGCATCGGCTGCTCGTGGGCGGTGAGCAGGAAGGCCGGTTCGACGGCGAGGGTCACCGCGGTGATCACGCCGAGCGCGCCGAGGCCGAGCCGGGCGCCCGCGAAGAGCCGCGGGTCCTCGGTGGGCGAGCAGTGCCGGACGCTGCCGTCGGCGAGGACGATCTCCAGGGCCCGGATCTGGGCGGCGAGCGAGCCCGAGTCCCGGCCGGTGCCGTGGGTGCCGGTGCTGGTCGCGCCGGCCACCGTCTGCACCTCGATGTCGCCCATGTTGGTGAGCGAGAGCCCGGCGGCGGCCAGCAGGCGGTTGAGCCGGGCGAGCGGGAGGCCGGCCTCGACGGTGACCGTGCCGGCCTCGCGGTCGATGGAGCGGACGGCGGTCATCGCGTACGGGCGGACCAGGACGCCGCCCTCGGCCGAGGCGATCGCGGTGAAGGAGTGGCCGGAGCCGACCGCCTTGACGGTGTGCCCCTGCCCCGCGGCCCGGGTGATCTCCTTGGCCAGTTCCTCCGCCGTGCCGGGCGTGACCACCTTGGCGGGGTGGGCGCTCTGGTTGCCGGCCCAGTTGGTCCAGCGGGTACGGGGTGCGGTACTGGCCTGGGGCATGCGGTGCCTCCTGCTCCGTGGCCGAACGTGTTCGGCGCGCTCCGGGGCGGCGCGACCGCCCCAGGGGTCCCTACCCGCGGGTAGGCCCCGCGAGTAGGGAGGAGATTAGTCAGTTCACCGTTCGAGGTCTACGGTCTGGGCGGCCGGCGGCCCGGCCTCGGCGGCGGCCAGGCCGGCCCCGAGGCGCCGCAGGCCGATCAGGGCGGTCAGCACGCCGAACACCCCGGCGGTCACCGGCACCCAGTAACCGGCGGCGGCGCCGGAGGCGTCCACCACCCAGCCGCCGGCGGAGGAGCCGAGGGCGACGCCGAGGGCGAGCCCGGTGGTGGTCCAGGTCATGCCCTCGGTGAGCTGGGAGGCCGGCACGAGCCGCTCGACCAGGGCCATCGCGGTGATCAGGGTGGGGGAGATGGCGATGCCGGCGACCAGCAGGGCGGCGCCGACCGCCATCAGCCCGCCCACGCCCTGCACCGACTCGGCGACCAGCAGCAGCGGCACCATGCTGAGGGCCATGAACAGGACGCCGCCGAAGAACCGGGCGGCCATCGAGCCCTTGAGCCGGAGGGTGCCGAACACCACGCCGGCCAGGCAGGAGCCGAAGGCCCACAGGGCCAGGATCACGCTGGCGACCGGCTTGTGGCCCTGGGCCTCGGAGTAGGCGACGGTGACGACCTCGACCGAGCCGAAGATCGCACCGGTGGCGACGAAGGTCAGGATCAGCACCTGGAGGCCGCGGTTGAGGATCACCGAGCTGCCGGCGTGCCGGGCGGCGGGGTGGACGGGGGGCTCGGTGGAGCGCTGCCCGGCGAACAGCACCACGCCCACCGTGAGGAAGAGCCCGGCGAGCAGGACGCCGGCCTCCGGGAAGACGGCGGTGGCCAGGCCGATGGACAGGATCGGGCCGACGATGAAGCAGATCTCGTCGACCACGGCCTCGAAGGAGTACGCGGTGTGCATCTTGGGCGCGTCGTCCCGGTAGAGGTGGGCCCAGCGGGCGCGGACCATCGCGCCGGTGCTCGGCATCACGCCCATGCCGGCCGCGAAGAGGAACAGCGTCCAGTCCGGCGCCTCCAGGCGGGCGCAGAGCAGCAGGCCGACGGCGGCCACGACGGTGATCGCGGTGGCCGGCAGGACGATCCGGCGCTGTCCGTGGCGGTCCACCAGCCGGGAGACCTGCGGCCCGAGCACGGCGGCGGACACCGCCAGCGTCGCCGAGACCAGGCCCGCCACCCCGTAGGAGCCTCTCAGCTGGGAGAGCATGGTCACGATGCCGATCCCGGTCATGGAGATCGGCAACCGGGAGACGAAGCCGGTGGTGGAGAAGGCCAGACTGCCGGGGGCGGCGAATATCTGGCGGTAGCTGGACAGCACGGGAGCTCCGCGGGGGTAAGGAACGAGGCTGGACTACACAGCTTACGTACCTTGGCAAACAGTATTTTCCGGACACCGGTGCGGCCCCGCCACCGAGGTCCGGCCCCTCAATGGCAGGATCGGTCCCATGTCCGACGTGCGCAATCCCTCCCCCTCCGGGGCCGCTCCCTACGACGCCCTGCTGCTGCTCTCCTTCGGCGGGCCCGAGGCCCCCGAGGACGTCGTCCCCTTCCTGGAGAACGTCACCAGGGGGCGCGGCATCCCGAAGGAGCGGCTCAAGGAGGTGGGCAAGCACTACTTCATGTTCGGCGGCGTGAGCCCGATCAACGAGCAGAACCGCGAGCTGCTGGCCGCGCTGCGCAAGGACTTCGCCGAGCACGGACTCGACCTCCCGGTCTACTGGGGCAACCGCAACTGGGCGCCCTACCTGACCGACACCCTGCGCGAGCTCGCCGCCGACGGGCACCGCCGCGTCGCCGTCCTCGCCACCAGCGCCTACGCCGGCTACTCCGGCTGCCGGCAGTACCGGGAGAACCTCGCCGACGCGCTGGCGCGGCTGGCCGAGGAGGGACTGCCCGAGCTGCGGGTCGACAAGCTCCGGCACTTCTACAACCACCCCGGCTTCGTCGAGCCGATGATCGACGCCACCCTGGCCGCGCTGGCGCGGCTGCCCGAGGAGGTGCGGACCGGCGCCCGGCTGGCGTTCACCACGCACTCCGTCCCGGACACCATGGCGCAGACCTCCGGCGCCCCGGACGACCCGGCCCGCGGCCGGCCCGGCGGCGCCTACGTCGCCCAGCACCTGGACGTCGCCCGGCTGATCGTGACGGCCGTCGCCGAGCGGACCGGCGTCGCCGACCGGCCCTGGGAGCTGGTCTTCCAGAGCCGCAGCGGCGCCCCGCAGACCCCGTGGCTGGAACCCGACATCTGCGACCACCTGGAGGCGGAGCACGCGGACGGCGCGCCCGCCGTCGTGATGGTCCCGATCGGCTTCGTCTCCGACCACATGGAGGTCAAGTACGACCTGGACACCGAGGCGGTGGCCAAGGCCGCCGAGCTCGGCCTGCCCGTCGCCCGCGCGGCCACCGTCGGAGCCGACCCCCGGTTCACCGCCGCCGTGCGGGAGCTGGTCCTGGAGCGGGCCGCCGCCGAGCGGGGCGCACCGGTGACCCGCTGCGCCCTCGGTGCGCTCGGCCCCAGCCACGACGTGTGCGCGGTGGCCTGCTGCCCGAACCCGCGCGCCCCCCGCCCGGCCGCCGCCGAGCGCTGACCCCGTCCCGAGGAGATCCCGTGCCCAGCCCCGGACTGCCCGACGACCTGCCCGATGCCCTGCTCGACGAACTGCTCGACGTCGCGCTGGACGCCGCCCGCCGGGCCGGCGCCCTGCTGCGCGACAACCGGCCCGCCGACCTGGGCGTGGCGGGCACCAAGAGCAGCCCGGTCGACGTGGTCACCGAGATGGACCTCGCCTCCGAGAAGCTCGTCCTGGAGCTGATCGGCACCCGCCGCCCGGACGACGGCTACCTCGGCGAGGAGGGGGCCGAGCGGCCCGGCACCAGCGGCGTCCGGTGGGTCGTCGACCCGCTCGACGGCACCGTCAACTACCTCTACGGACTGCCCTCCTGGGCCGTCAGCGTGGCCGCCGAGCTGGACGGCCGGGCGGTCGTCGGCGTGGTGTACGCCCCGGAGCGCGGCGAGCTCTTCCAGGCGGTGCTGGGGCGGGGCGCCCTGCTGGACGGCCGCCCGGTGACGGCCCGCCCGGCCCCGCCGTGGGGGCAGGCGCTGATCGCCACCGGCTTCAACTACGTGCAGTCGGTGCGGGTCCGGCAGGCCGAGGTGCTGCTCGCGCTGATGCCGGAGGTCCGTGACATCCGCCGGGGCGGGGCCGCCGCCGTGGACCTCTGCGACGTCGCGGCCGGGCGCCTGGACGGCTACTACGAGCGCGGGCTGGCCCCCTGGGACCGGGCGGCCGGCTGCCTGATCGCGACCGAGGCCGGCGCCCTGGTCGGCGGCCGCCCCGGAGGGGGGCCGGACGGCGAGCTGACCGTGGCGGCCGGTGCCGATCATCTGGGAGTTGACGAGGCCGGCCCCGGCTCCCTGGAGCAACCGGGCGGCCACCAGCACCCAGGGCTCGGTGGCGGTCGCGGAGA